>DASSUW010000290.1:0-4884 GCA_035706585.1 Solirubrobacteraceae bacterium
GCCTGCCGAAGCGCTCGAGCGCGGCGGCGACCGCGTCGCGGTTCCCCGCGCGTGTCGTGAGATCGGCGGCGAACGGCTCGCCGGGGCCGTCGGGATCCGGCTCGAGGTCGACGGCCAGGACCTGCGCGCCGTCGCGCTCGAGCCGCGCGGCGATCGCCCTGCCGATCCCGCTCGCCGCTCCGGTGACCACTGCCGCCCGCATCTCGAGAGTTTCGCCCCCGGTCGCCGGAACCCGGCCGGCGACCTGCGGGCAACGGTACCTAGTCTTCCAGCTCGGCGAACGTGCGGCGGAGCGGGAGGGGCCCGACGCCGGCGGCGACCAGGCGGGTCCCGCGATCGGACTCGGCGACGTCGATCGTGATCCGCACGCGGTCCTTGTGTAACAACGCGAACCATCCGAACACCGGGACCAGGATCGCGACCGCGAACGTCCAGCCCGGCCGGCGGCGGCGCTCGAAGCGCAGGCGGTCGTCGGCGCGCTGCGTGAGCACGTACCCGTGCGCCTGGATCTCCGGCGCCAGATGCGCGATCAGCTCGGCCATCGTCAGCTCGGCGCCGACCGGCGCGCTCCAGCGCGCCGTGAAGGCGCGCCAGCCCGGCGCCAGGCCGTGGCGGCGGCCGGCGGGCCGCGTCGCCAGCGTCGGCAGGTCGGCCTGCAGCTCGGCCAGCTCGCCGATCGTGGTGGCCGCGTAGGCGGCCTCGCTGCGCGCGTCGAGCTCCTCGATCGTCAGGCGCCCGACCGCCGCGTGGTGCTGCAGGGCGGCGACGGTCCGGTCGCGGTCGGCGTCAGATGCGCGGAGCTCGGCCATGCCGTCAGTATCGTCATCCGACGAGGTCAGGCGAGGAGGAGCGATGACACTGGAGATCGGTTCCTACGAGGAGGCCGTCGCGGCGCACGAGTGGCGCGTGCCCGAGCGCTACAACATCGCCGTCGACTGCTGCGACAAGCACCCGGCGGACAAGCTCGCGATGATCCACGAGGACTTCGAGGGCAACGTCCGCGAGATCCGCTGGGGCGAGCTGCAGGAGTGGTCGAACCGCTTCGCGAACGTTCTGCGCGCTCACGGCGTACAGAAGGGTGACCGTGTCGCGATGCTGCTCCCGCCCACCCCGGAGACCGCCGCCGCCTTCTTCGGCACGTTCAAGGCCGGCGCGATCCTGCTGTCGATGTCCGTGCTCTACGGGGACGACGGGATCCGCCACCGCATCAACGACTCGCAGCCGAAGGTCCTGCTCACCAACGACGCGAACGCCGGCCGCGCGGCGGCCGAGCAGGTGCTGATCCTCGACGCCGACCTGCTCGCCGGCGGCGATCCCGAGTTCGCGGTCGAGGACACGCTGGCCGACGACCCGGCGCAGCTGTACTACTCGTCCGGGACGACGGGGCTCGCGAAGGGCATCGTCCACGCGCACCGCTACCTGCTCGCGCACGAGGAGTTCGTCTACTGCCACGAGGTGCAGGAGGGCGAGCTGTTCCACGGCATGGGGGAATGGGCGTGGGCGGCGGGCATCGCGCCGCTTCTCGGCCCGTGGCGGCTCGGTGCCGTGCAGGCCGTGTATCAGCGCCAGGGCGGCTTCGATCCCCACAAGCAGCTGGACTTCCTGTCGCGCCACGGCGTGACGAACGTGTTCACGACGCCGACCGCGATGCGCTCGATGATGGCGATCGCCGACGCGGGCACGCGCTACCCGCAGAAGTTCCGCCGCGTGTGCTCGGCGGGCGAGCCGCTGAACCCCGAGGCGATCCGCTGGTTCCGCGAGCAGTACGGGCTGACCGTGCTCGACTACTACGGGCTCACCGAGTCCTACCCGCTGGTCGCCAACTACCCGTTCATGGAGGTCCGCGAGGGGTCGATGGGGAGGCCGATGCCGGGCTGGGACGTGCAGATCCTCGACGAGGACGAGAACCCCGTGCCGCAGGGCGAGCGCGGGGAGATCTGCCTGCGCGCGCGGTCGAACCCGCACTATCCGCTCGGCTACTGGCGCAACGACGAGGCCTCGCGCGAGACGTTCGGCGGCGAGTGGTTCCACTCCAAGGACGCCGCGCGCATGGACGAGGACGGCTACGTCTGGTACGAGGGCCGCGCCGACGACGTGATCATCGCCGCCGGCTACCGGATCGGGCCGTTCGAGGTCGAGTCCGTCTGCCTCGAGCACGACGCGGTCGCCGAGGCGGCGGCCGTCGCGTCGCCGGACGAGCGGCGCGGCAACGTCGTGAAGGCGTTCATCGTGCTGGCGGCCGGGCACGAGCCGTCCGACGCGCTCGTCGAGGACATCCAGCGGTTCGTGCGCGAACGGCTGTCCGCCTACGCCTACCCGCGCCGGATCGAGTTCGTCGACGACCTGCCCAAGACCCTCACCGGCAAGATCCGGCGGATCGAGCTGCGCCAGCGGGAGATGGAATCGGCTTCGTGAGCGACCGCGCTCCCGACCCCCTGGTCCCGGTCTGGGCGGCGCGGCTCGTCGGCTTCGGCGCGCTGGCGTCGCTGGGAGCGCTGCAATGGCAGCGGATGGTCGCGGGGCTGAGCTCCGGCCGTGCGCTGCTGTGGGTCGCCGCCGCCGTCGCCGCCGGTGCCGCCGTTATGGCGTGCGACCGGCTGCCGTGGCGCTGGCGCGGGCTCGGGACGCTCGGCGTCGCGGTGGTGGCGCTGATCGCCGCGCTGGCGGTCTCGGGCATCGAGCTGTGGCTGCTCAAGCCGGCGCACTGGGACGAGCTGGTCGACGGGCTGATCACCGGCTCGCAGGCGCTCGGCACCGTCCGGCTCCCGTACGACGGTGCGGATCCGTGGCCGGGGCTGACGCTGCAGGTCGCCGGGTCGGTGCTGCTGACCGGGGCGGCGCTGCTCGCGTGCTGGCCGCGGGTCGGCGGGCGCGCATCCCGCGGGTACCTGTTCCTGGCGCTGATGGCGCTGCTGGTCGCGGTCATCTCGCCCGTCGTCTCGCTCGGCGGCGCGCGGCCGCTGCTGCTCGGCGCGACGATCGCGGCGCTGACGGTCGGCTTCCTGTGGCTCGAGCGGCTGCCGCTGCGCCCGGGGCTCGGCGTGGCGTTCCTGCTGGGCGTCGCGCTGGCCGGGGCGCTGCCGCTGGCCTCGGTGGCCGATCGCGGCGAGCCGTGGTTCGACTACAAGGCGTTCGCCGAGGGGCTCGGGCCCGACGATCCCATCCGCTTCTCGTGGGACCAGCGCTACGGGCCGATCGACTGGCCGCGCGACGGCAACGAGGTGATGCGCGTCAAGTCCGACGAGCCGCACTACTGGAAGGCCGCGAACCTCGAGCGCTTCGACGGGATCGGCTTCGCCGACGCCGGCCGCGTGGAGCGCGACGGCGACGACTTCACGAGCGAGCTGCGCGAGGACTGGCGCAACCAGCCGGGCTGGCTCGACACGGTCGAGGTCTCGGTGCGGCGCATGCGGACGCTGGACGTGATCGCGCCGGGCGCCGTGATGGACGTCACGGACGCCACGCGCCCGGTGCAGCCGTCGGGTCAGCCGGGCCGCTGGACCGCGCGCAGCGAGCTGCGCCGCGGCGACTCCTACACGGCCGAGGTGTACGTCCCGTCGCCGACCGGCGCCGAGGTGCGCAACGCCGACCGCACGGGCTTCCGGCTCGCGCGTCCCGAGAACCTCGAGATGACCCTGGCGCTGCGCCCCGGCACGCGGCCGACGTTCCGCCAGGTCGGCGGCGTCGGCCGCGGGCGGATCGACACGGCGGTGGTGCACTTCCGCCCGTTCGGCGACGACCGCGCGCCGTACGTGACCTACCCTCAGGTCCACCGCACCGGCTTCGGCGTCGCCGACCGCACGTTCCGCAGCTCGCAGTACCGGCGCACGTGGGCGCTGGCGCAGCGGCTGCGGCGCCAGTCCGAGACGCCGTTCGACTACATCCTCCAGGTCAACGCCTATCTGGAGACCGGGTTCAGCTACTCCGAGCGCCCGCCGCCGATCGACGCCGGGCGCGCGCCGCTCGACGCGTTCCTGTTCGACACCAAGGAGGGCTACTGCCAGCACTTCGCGGGCGCGATGGCGATGCTGCTGCGGATGGGCGGCGTCCCCGCGCGCGTCGCGACCGGCTTCAGCCCCGGCGGCTTCTCGAAGCGGCGCGACGCGTGGATCGTGCGCGACACCGACGCCCACGCGTGGGTCGAGGCGTGGTTCGACGAGCTCGGCTGGGTCACGTACGACCCGACGCCCGACCTGACGCCGGCCCGCTCGCAGATCGCGGCGATCGAGGAGCCCGCCCCGGCGACGCCGGCGGCCGCTGATCCCGCGACGCTGGCGGGCGGCGGCGGCCAGGCCGCGCGCCGGCTCGGCGGCGTGCGCCCCGACCTCCTGCTGGACCCGCAGCGAAACAACCGCGTCGACGGCCCCGGGCTCGACGAGGGCGGCGGCCTGCCGTGGTGGGCGTTCGTGCTGGCCGGCCTCGCGATCGCGGCGCTCGTGCTGTGGATCGCGGCGCGGGTGCGCCGCCGCCGCGCGACCGGTCCGCTGTCGCCGCTCGACCGTGCCGTCGCCGAGCTGGAGGAGGCGCTGCGCCGCGCCGGCCGCCCGGTCCCGCCCGGGACGACGCTGCGGCAGCTCGAGCACCGTCTCGGCGCGTCCGAGGAGGCGACCGCCTACCTGCGCGCTCTGAGCGCCTCACGCTACGGCGCCACCCCGCGGCTGCCGACGGTCGAGGAGCGGCGAGCCCTGCGCCGGGCGCTGGCCCAGGGCCTCGGGTTCGCCGGACGCGTGCGCGCGCTGTGGGCGCTGCCGCCGCGGCGCGGCGAGCACTCCGCGGTCGAGGTCGAGCTGCGCGTCCGCGACAGCGGCTAGGCCGGCGCGCCGGCGGGCCTCTCCGGGGCCTCCCACACGTCCGGCTGGTCCGGATCGGGCGGCCGCGACGCGG
>DASSUW010000291.1:0-2901 GCA_035706585.1 Solirubrobacteraceae bacterium
GGCGCGTGTTCGCGCGCCACGACGGCGTCGCTCGCGGGCCGGCGGCGCTCGCGGCGCGGGCGCGCGAGGCGATGCCGGCCGGCCGGGCGGCGGCGTTCAACCAGGCGATGATGGAGCTCGGCGCCACGGTGTGCCGGCCGCGCACGCCGAGCTGCGACAGGTGCCCGGTGCGCTCCGGCTGCGCCCACGACCCGCGCGTCTCCGGAGCCGGTCCCGCCCGCCGCCGCGCGCCCCGGTTCGAGGACACCGACCGCTGGGCCCGCGGCCGGGTCGTCGCCGCGCTCGTCAACGGCGACCCCGTGCCGGTCGGCGAGCGCTTCGAGCGCGTGCTGGGCGGGCTCGAGCGCGATGGGCTGATCGCGCTCGACGCCGACGGCTCGGCGCGCGCGCCGGAGTCCCCTGTGGCGTCCTACCGAACATGAGGCGGATCGCCCTGACCGTGCGGGCGGACGCGGTCGAGGCGGTGCTCGACGAACTGCTGCCGCTGCTCCCGCAAGGCGTCCATCCCGCCGAGGCGGCCGACGGCGTCGAGCTCGCGATCTACGGTTCCGACCTGCCGCCGCGCGCCGAGCTCGAGGCGCTCGCCGGCGACGCCCTGATCGCCGCCGCCGAGCAGGACGCGCCGGCCGATCCGGCCGAGCGCCGGCGGCGCTTCGGCCACACCTGGGAGGTCGGCGGCCGGCTCGCGATCCGCGCGCCCGACGCATCGCCGTCGCAGTCCGGACTTCCCGAGCTGGTGATCGACGCGCCGGCCGGCGCGTTCGGCACCGGCGCCCACCTGACGACCCGCATGTGCCTCGAGATCCTGCTCGACATCGAGCCCGCCGGCGGATTCGCCGACCTCGGCTGCGGCGCCGGCGTGCTGGCGATCGCTGCCGCGAAGATGGGCTTCGCGCCAGTGTTCGCGATCGACCACGAGATCCGCAGCGTCGAGGCAACGGTCCGCAACGCCGAGCGCAACGGCGTCGCGCTGCAGGCGTTGCAGCTCGACCTGCTGACCGTCGATCCGCCGCCGGCGCCGACGATCGCCGCGAACGTCCCGCCGGACGTGCACCGGCGCGTCGCGGCCCATCTCGCGCCCGAGGTGGGCCGCGTCATCGTGTCCGGCGTGACGGACGAGGACCTCGACGACGTGCTGGCGGCGTACGCACGGGCCGGGCTGGAGCCAGTCGACGAGCGCGGCGCCGCCTGGCGCACGCTACTCCTGGAGCGCCGGCGTGACTGAGCTGCTCGACCCGGCGCGAGCGACCGCCGCGCCGCACGGCCAGCTCGCCAGCGCGCTGTCGCACGGCGGGCTGGCGATCTCGTGCCACAAGCTCGTCGAGGACGGCGCCCGCACGCAGCTGCTGCACGTACCGGGCCTGTTCCGGCTCGACGTGCGCCCCGTGCAGGACACGCTCCACGTCACGACCCGCTCGCTCGCGGAGAGCCCGATGCGCTGGAACACGTCGCGCGAGCCGTTCACCGACTACGGCAAGACGGGGGAGGACACGCGCGAGCCGGCCGTGGTCGGCTTCTCGTTCGTGGTGCACGCCGAGCCCGACCCGCTCGCGGGGCGCATCTCGGTGGCTTCGACGGTCGACCGCGACAGCGGTCTGACGCACTTCGTCGCCCACGCGATCGTGCGAGCGGTACCGGCGGCGTGACTATCCTCAGCAATGTGGATCGAGACGCGATCGAGCGCCGCGACTTCCCGGTCGGCCGCCGCGGCTACGACCAGGCCGCCGTGGACGCCCACCTGCGCGCCGTCGCCGACGAGATCGAGGCGCTGCGCGCGAACCCGGGCGCCGGCCGTTCGGCGCCCACGCCGCTGTCGGCGGGCACATCCGAGCAGGTGCGCGCGATCCTGGAGGCGGCTGAGACGGGGGCCGCCGAGCTGCGCGCGCAGGCGGGCCGCGAGGCCGGCGAGCACGTCGCCCGCGTCGAGCAGGCGGCGGGCGGCATGCTCAGCCGTCTCGACGAGCTCGAGAGCGAGCTGAGCAAGCTGCTCGACGCGCTGCGCCGCACCGGCGAGCAGCTCAGCGACGGCCTGTCGGATCTGCAGCGGCAGGTCGGCGAGTTCGGCGGCGCGGAGGCGCCGGCGCCGGCCGCCGAGCCACCCGAGGCCGTCGACGACCCGGCTCCCGCCACCAACGGCGGCGGCGACGAGGCCGGTGCGCGCCTGATCGCACTCAACATGGCGCTCAGCGGGACCCCGCGCGCGGAGACCGCCGCCTACCTCGCCGAGCACTACGACCTCGCCGACCCCGAGGCGCTGCTCGACGACGTGTACTCGCGGGCCGACCGGTGAACGACCAGCTCGCCGCGCTGCGCCGGCACATGGCGGAGCTGAGCGATCTGCACTCCGTCGGCGGTCTGCTGTTCTGGGACCAGCAGACGGTCATGCCGCCCGCGGGCGGCGAGCACCGCGCCGAGGCGGCGGCGACGCTCGCGCGGGTCATCCACGCGCGCGAGACCGCGCCCGAGCTGGGCGCGCTGCTCGCCGTGCTCGAGCCATGGGCGGCCGAGCAGGACCCGGACTCCGACGACGTGCGGCTGATCTGGTGGACGCGGCGCGACTACGAGAAGGCCATCCGCGTGCCCGAGGACCTCGCGGCCGGGCTGATCCGAGCCAAGACGCTCGGCCAGCAGGCGTGGATCGAGGCGCGCGCGGCCAACAGCTTCGCCCCGTTCCGGGACGCGCTGGCCCGGCAGATCGAGCTGCGCCACCGCTACGTCGAGTGCTTCGAGGGCTTCGAGCACCCCTACGACGCGCTGCTGGACGACTTCGAGCCCGGCCTCACCGTCGCCGAGCTGCGCCCGCTGTTCGCCGAGCTGCGCGACGCGCTGGTGCCACTCGTGGCCGCTGCCGGCGACCCCGAGCAGGGGCGCAACGACGGCGCCTTCTACGGCGAGTTCGAC
>DASSUW010000292.1:0-29048 GCA_035706585.1 Solirubrobacteraceae bacterium
CCGATCGCGACCGCTTCTTCGCCGCGCCGTGGCATCCGTACAGCGAGGCGCTGCTGTCCGCGGTGCCGGCGCTCAAGCCCACGGCCGACGCGCCCGCGCCGCGCGAGCGGATCGTCCTCAGCGGGGACCTGCCGAACCCGGCGCACCCGCCGTCCGGCTGCCGCTTCCACGGCCGCTGCCCGTACGCGGTCGACATCTGCCGCACGACGCCGCCGGAGCTGCGAGCGCTCGCGCCCGGCCGCCTCGTGCGCTGCCACCTGCCGCTGCGCGACGCGCCGCCGGTCGTCGACGAGTCGCTCGTCGTGCGGACCGACGAGCCATTGGATCCAGTGAGCCAGCAATCGGATCCCGAGTAGACTCCGCCGCATGACCGCCCAGATGCCCGCTCCCATGGCCCTCGTCGTCGTCGACGTGCAGAAGGGTGACGATGCCGGCACGCCGGGCATCCAGACGACCGGCGGGCGCGCCGAGCGCACGGCGCGGATCATCGAGCTCGTGGCGATGGCGCGCGCGAACGGCGTACCGGTCGTCTTCATCCAGGAGGTCCACAAGCCGTCGCTCGTCGACATCGGGCGCGAGCTCGACGGGGCGGAGGGCCCGCACGCGATCGAGGGCGAGCGGGCGACCGAGCTCGTCGACGGGCTCGAGCCGCAGCCGGACGAGTTCCTGATCCGCAAGCGCCGCTACTCGGCGTTCTTCGCCACCGAGCTCGACCTGGTGCTGCGCTCGTACGGGACGCGCACGGTGCTGCTGGTCGGCGGGCTCACCGACGTCTGCATCCACTACACGGCGGTCGACGCCCACCAGCACGACTACTTCGTCCGCGTGGCCACCGACGCGGTCGGCGGCTCCTCCGAGCGCGCGCACGACGCGGCGCTCGAGGCGATCCGCTACCTGCAGCGCGACGCGCTCGTCACCGCGGCCGACATGGCCGAGGCGATGGCGGCGGCACCGGCCGCCGCGCCCGCCTGATCGTGGCAGCCGAGGCGCGCCTGCGGGCGGCCGTCGCCGCGGCGATCGCCGACGAGCCGCCGCTTCCGCGCGACATGCGCGCCTGGCTCGAGGCGACGCTCGCCGCAGAGCCGTGGCCGCACATCATGGGGGACGTCGCCGACCGCGCGGGGCCGACCGGCGTCGTCTGGCAGGCGGGTCGCGAGCTGATCACGTTCGGCGAGGTCGATCGCATCGACATGTGCTTCTCGATCGCCAAGTCGGCGCTCGCGACCGTCGCCGGGCTGGCGTACGACGACGGCCTGCTGGGCGATCTCGACGATCCGGCGGGCGAGCGCAGCGGCATCCCCGAGCTGGCGGGCTCGCCGATCACCTGGCGGCACCTGCTGACGCAGACGAGCGACTGGCGCGGCGAGCTGTTCGGGCTCCCGTGGTGGGCGGACCCGCAGGGCCGCCAGGGCGCCGACGAGCCGCCGCACGAGCCGGGGACGCGGTTCGCCTACAACGACGTGCGCACGAACCTGCTGGCGCTCGCGCTGACGCATGTGCACGGCCGCGCGCTGGGCGACGTGCTGCGCGAGCGCGTGATGGACCCGATCGGCGCCGCTCCCGGCTGGAGCTGGCGCGGCCTGCATCAGATGCGCACGCTCGGCGACGTGCCGGTGGTCACCGGCGGGAGTCACTGGGGCGGCGGCCTGTGGGCGAGCGCCCGCGACCTTCTGCGCTTCGGGCGGCTACACCTGCGCGAGGGCGAATGGGAGGGCCGGCGGCTGCTGTCTGCGCACTGGTGCCGGATGATCCGCGAGCCGACCCCGGCGCGGCCGGCCTACGGGCTCATGTGGTGGCTCGGCGAGGACGGCGCGTTCAGCGCGCAGGGGACCGGCGAGCAGTACGTGTGGTGCGATCCCGAGCGCGACCTCGTCGCGGTGGTGCGCTGGGTCACCGACCCGGCGCGGTTCGTGGCCGCCGTCACCGAGGCGGTCGCGCCCTGACGCTCCCGGAGAGCAGCGAGGTCGTCGTGGTCGGCGGCGGCACGGCCGGTGCGGTGGTCGCGGCGCGGCTCGCCGAGGCGGGCATGGACGTGCTCGTGCTCGAGGCGGGACCGGATCCCGGCCGGTTCGGCGATCCCCGCTGGCCCGCCGACCTGGTGGACGGCACGCGCCTCGGCACGTCGTACGACTGGGGGTTCGACTCCGGCGTCACGTACGACGACCAGGTCGTGCGCTTCGAGCGCGCCCGCGTCCTCGGCGGCTGCTCGGCTCACAACGGCGCCGTGCAGACGTGGGGCCATCGCCGCGACTACGACGACTGGGCGATCCCGGGCTGGACGGCGGACGACCTGCTGCCGCACTTCCGGCGCGCGTCCGAACGCCTGCGCGTCCGGACCTACGAGGTCGCCGAGCTCACCCCCTGGCAGCGCGCCTGGTACGAAGCGGCGCCGGCCGTGGGGCTCCCGCATCTGGCCGACCTCAACGACCTCGACGAGACGGTCGGGATCGCGCCCGAGTCGGTCAACATCGTCGACGGCGTGCGCTGGAACACCGCGTTCGCGTACCTGGACCCGGTGCGCGAGCAGCTCACGATCGCCGGCGACGCGCTCGTCGACCGCGTGCTCGTCGAGCGCGGGCGGGCGCGCGGCGTCGTGCTGGCGGGGGGAGAGCGCGTCGAAGCCGGCATCGTCGTGCTGGCGGCCGGGACGTACTGCAGCCCGGCCGTGCTGCTGCGCTCCGGCGTCGGCCCGCCGGACGCGCTGCGCGACCTTGGGATCGCCGTCGCCAGCCCGCTGCCCGGCGTCGGCGAGAACCTGCACGACCAGCCGTTCGTGCTGATGACCTGGGAGGGCTCGGACGAGATCCGTGCGGCGATGGACGGTGCCGCCGCCGGCTGGGCGCCCGACGAGCAGGTGATGGCCAAGGCCGCCACGAGTGCCGACCCGGGCGTGTTCGACCTGCACCTGCTGCCGTACAGCCCGACCCACCTCGGCGACGGGCGCACGTTCCACGCCGGCGTCGCCGCACTGCGGCCGCACTCGCGCGGCCGGGTCACGCTCGCGAGCCGCGACCCCGAGGTCCTGCCGCTCGTCGACCACGGGTTCCTCACCGACGGGCGTGACGCCGCCGCGCTCGCCGAGGGCGTCGAGCTGCTCCGCGAGATCGCGGCCCAGCCGGACTTGCGGCGCCTGCTCGGGCGGGAGCTCGTACCGGGCCCGGACGTCTCCGACGTCGGCGCCCACGCCCGCGCGCACATCGACAACTACTGGCACCCGGTCGGGACCTGCCGCATGGGGGAGGTCGTGGACGCGCGCGGTCAGGTCTTCGGCGTCGAGGGCTGCTACGTCGCCGACTGCGCGCTGATCCCGTCGATCCCGCGCGCGACGACGATGCTGCCGGCGGTCGTGGTCGCCGAGCGCGTGGCCGAGGAGCTCGGGCCGCGCAAGCGCGGCCTCGCGAGCTCGCTTCGCGAGCATCGAGGGGCCGCGTGACCCCCCTGCGGATGGCCGCCGACGTCGGCGGCAGCTTCACGGACCTCGTCGTCGACGACGGCACCGACCTGCTGGCGTTCAAGGCGCCGACGACGCCGGCGGACCCGGCGGCCGGCGTGCTCGACGCGGTCGCCGTCGCGGCGCACGCGGGCGCGGCGACCGTGGCGGAGCTCCTCGGGCGGACCGAGGTGTTCGTCCACGGGACCACGCGCGCCCTCAACGCCGTCCTGACGGGCCAGACCGCGCGCACGGCGCTGCTCACCACGGCCGGACACCCCGACGTCCTGCTGTTCCGCGAGGGCGGCCGGACCGCCCCGTTCGACCTCGAAGTCGAGTACCCGCGGCCGCTGGTGCCGCGCGCGCTGACGTTCGAGGTACCGGAGCGGATCGTCTCCGACGGCGGCATCCGCCGTCCGCTCGACGAGGACGCCGTCGTCGAGCTGATCGGCCGGCTGCGGGAGGAGAACGTCGAGGCCGTCGCGGTCTGCCTGCTGTGGTCGGTCGTCGACGGCCGCCACGAGCGGCGCGTCGGCGAGCTGCTCGACGAGCACCTGCCTGGCGTGCCGTACACGCTGTCGCACGTCCTGAATCCGACGCTGCGCGAGTACCGCCGCGCCTGCTCGACGGCGCTCAACGCCTCGCTGCTGCGGCTCATGGGCGACTACCTCGAGCATCTGGGGAACCGGTTGCGCGACGCCGGGCTCGGCGGGCGGCTGATGCTGGTCAGCTCCAGCGGCGGCACGCTGCACGCGGCGCAGGCGGCGCGCGCGCCGATCCACGCGCTCAACTCGGGCCCGGCGATGGCCCCCGCGGCGGCGCGGTCGATCGCCGCCGCCGAGGCGGCGGCGCCGACGGCGGTCGTCTTCGACAGCGGCGGGACGACCTGCGACGTCAGCGTGATCCGCGACGGGGCCATCCTCGCGACGCGCGAGACCTGGGTCGGGCCGCTCGGGGCCGGCCACATCACGGGCTTCCCGTCGGTCGACGTCCGCAGCATCGCGGCCGGCGGCGGCTCGATCGCGAGCGTCGACCGCGAGGGCCTCCTGCACGTGGGGCCGCGCAGCGCGGGCGCGGACCCCGGGCCGGCGTGCTACGGCCGTGGAGGCACCGAGCCGACGATGACCGATGCGTGCCTGGTCGCCGGCTACCTCGACCCCGACACGTTCCTGGACGGCGCGCTGCGGCTCGACGCCGCCGCTGCGGAGGCCGCGCTCGCGCCGCTGGCGGCGGCGCTCGGCGTGACCGTGGCGGGAGCCGCGGACGCCGTGATCGAGCTCGCCACCGATCACCTCGTCGCCGCGATCGAACAGATCACGCTCGGCAAGGGCGTCGACCCGCGGACGACGCCGCTGGTCGGCGGTGGCGGCGCGGCCGGGCTGAACATCGTCGCGATCGCCCGCCGGCTCGGCGCGCCGCTCGCGATCGTTCCCGCCTACGGCGCGACGTTGAGCGCCGCCGGTGCGCTGGTCACGCCGCTCGTCGAGGAGCACGCCGTCACCGCGCCGACCGCCTCCGATCGCTTCGACGCGGATGCGGTGCGGGCCACCGCCGCCGAGCTCGGGCGGCGCTGCGCGGCGTTCCACGCGAGCAACGCCGCCGTGTCGGCGGACGCCTGGGTCGAGTACTCGGTCGAGGCGCGCTACCGCCACCAGGTGTGGGATCTGGTCGTCGACCATCCGCCGCTGGGCGACGCCGGCAGCGACCAGCTCGCCGACCTCGTCGAGCGGGTCCACGCCGCCCACGAGCGCGCCTACGGCGTCGACGACCGCGGCGGGGCCGTCGAGTTCCTCACGTGGCGGGCGCGCGCGTGATGCGCGCCGGTCGGACGGCACGGGCGCTTCCGGGCCGCGGCGCCGGAGCTCGCCCGCGGCGGCCGGCGGCGGGCGTCGTTCCCCGGGACGGGCGTCCACGACACGGCGGTGGTCGCGAGCGCGGCGCTGACGGAGCCGCTGGCCGGGCCGGCGATCGTCGAGGCGCGGTCGACCAGCGTCGTGATCCCGCCCGGCGCGACCGTCCGACGGTCGCCCGCCGGACACCTGCTGATCCAACCGGGGAACGGCCCATGACACGACCCGAGGGCGTTGCCCTGGCGCTGTACGCCAACCGGTTCGAGAACGTCGTGCGCAGCATGGCGAACACGCTGTTCCGCTCGGCGCGCTCCGGCGTGATCAACACGGCGCACGACTTCTCGTGCTGCGTCATCGCGCACGACGACGAGCTGGTCGCTGCCGCCAACAGCCTCCCGATCCACGTGCTCAGCGGCCCGGAGCTGCTGAGCCGGTCGATGAAGCGGCTGCACCCGGAGCTGCGCCGCGGCGACGCGTTCCTGCACAACTCTCCCTACGACGGCAACTCGCACGCCGCCGACCACGTGCTGCTCGTCCCGGTCGTCGACGACGCCGGCGGCCACCGGTTCACGGTCATGGTCAAGGCCCACCAGGCCGACTGCGGCAACGCGACGCCGACGACGTACAACCCGCACGCGCGTGACGTCTACGAGGAGGGCGCGCTGATCTTCCCGTGCGTGCGCGTGCAGCGCGACGGCGAGGACATCGACGACATCCTGCGCATGTGCGAGCTGCGGATTCGCGTCCCGGACCAGTGGCGCGCCGACTACCGCGCACTCGTCGGGGCCGCGCGCACCGGCGAGCGGCGGCTGCGGGAGCTGGCCGCCGAGGCCGGCTGGGACGAGCTCGTCGCCTACGCGGCCGCCTGGCGCGACTACGGCGAGCGGCGCGCGATCGCCGCCATCCGGGAGCTGCCGGCCGGCCGGGCGACCGCGGTCACCGTCCACGACCCGTTCCCCGGCATTCCCGACGGGCTGCCGATCACCGCGCACGTCGCGGTCGATCCCGGCGCGGCCACGATCGAGGTCGACCTGCGCGACAACGCCGACTGCCTGCCGTCGGGGATCAACCTCACCGAGTCGACCGCGCGCACGGCGGCCCTGATCGGCATCTTCAACAGCCTGCCCGGCGTGCCGGTCAACGGCGGCAGCATGCGCCGCATGCGGGTGCACCTGAGGGAGAACTGCTGCGTCGGGATCCCCGTTCACCCCGCGAGCTGCTCGCTGGCGACGACGAACCTCGCGACGCGCACGGCGAACGTCGTCGGCCGCGCGCTCGCCGGCGTCGCCGACGGCCTCGGCATGGCGGACGCGGGGCTGATCCTGCCGCCGTCGGCGTCGGTCATCTCGGGGCGCGACCCGCGCCACGGCGGCGCCCCGTTCATCAACATGCTCATCCTGGCGGGCTCGGGCGGCGCGGGCAGCCCGCACGCCGACGGCTGGCTGACGATGGGCGACGCCGGGACGGCGGGGATGCTGCGCCGCGACTCGGTCGAGATCGACGAGCTGCGCTTCCCGATCTGCGTCGAGACGCAGCGGATCATCCCGGACACCGAGGGCGCCGGGCGCCGCCGCGGGACGCCCGGCACGCTCGTGGAGTTCGGGCCGGTCGGCTGCGACATCGAGGCCCAGTACGCGAGCGACGGCCACCACAACGAGCCGCTCGGCGCGCGTGGCGGTCTGCCCGGCGGCCGCGCCGACCAGTGGCTGGTCGGCGCGGACGGCGAGCGCCGGCGACTGCCGCCGTCGGGGACCGTGCCGGTCGCCGACGGCGAGATCATCGTCTCGGTCTGCACCGGGGGCGGCGGGTACGGGTCGCCGCTCGAGCGCGAGCCCGAGCGCGTCCGCGAGGACGTCGCCGAGGGCTGGATCACGCGCGGGCGCGCGCGCGAGGTCTACGGCGTCGTGCTGACCGACGCGGGCGAGGTGGACGGCGCCGCCACGGCGGCGCTGCGCGCGGTCACCACCAGCGCGCCGGGCACGGCGCCGTGATCACCTCGACGCCGTCGTCGTGCACGATGACGACGTCCTCGTAGGCGATCCCGCCGGTCTCGGGCGTCCCGAGCACGATCTCGATCGCCATCACCTGACCGGCGCGGATCGGGTCGGTCGACCCGGCCGCGATCCACGGGCCCTCGGTGGTCAGGCCGAGCTGGTGGCCGAACGTGGGGAAGAAGCCCTCGAAGTAGCCGTGCGGCGGGTAGCCGCGGTCGGTCATCCAGCGCGTGCCGACGTCGTGGACCTGCTCGTGCGTGACGCCCGGGCGCACGGCGGCGATCATCGCCTCGATCACGCCGACCGCGTCCTCGAGCACTGCCCGCTGCGCCGCCGTCGGCTGCGCGCCGACGCACGTCGAGCGCGCCATGTCGCAGCCGTAGCCGCGCACGGGCCCGAAGCCGTCGACGCGCAGCAGGTCGCCCCGCTCCATCGGCCTCGTGGCGTTGAACGACGGGATGCCGCGCGGCGCCTGCGGCTTGCAGGGGTTGCCGGAGCCGATCACGACATCCGTCGGCCAGCCGCCGGCGTTGATCAGCACCGGGAGCCCGGCGAGGACGAGGTCGGCCTCCGTCCTGCCCGGCTCGGCCGCCTCCATCATCGCGCTCATCCACGCGCAGCCGACCGCCGAGGCGTGGCGCATCAGCTCGAGCTCGGTCTCGCTCTTGACGCGGTGGAGCGGCTCGACGATCGCGTCGGCGGGCTGGAGCGCGAGCGGCGTTCCGAGCCGGGCCTCGACGTGGCGGCGATTGCGGTCGAGCATCGCGCCCTCGCCGGCGATGCCGACCGCCTTGCCGGCGAGGCCGGTCTCGCGCAGCGCCTCGGCGATGCCCTCGGTCACCACCTCGAACGTGCGGGCGTCCTCGATCGCGACGTCGCCCGGTCCGACGCGCTGGTCGAGCACGAGGATCGGGTCGCCGTCCACCGGCAGCACGAGCGCCGAGTTGCCCTTGTCGCCGAAGCCGGCGGCCGTCGCGAACCCGGACTGGTGGTCGGCGAGCCAGCGGACGGCCCAGCACATGTCGCGCGTACCCCAGGCGAGCAGGCCGTCGAGGCCGGCGTCGGCGATCGCGCGGCGCGTGCGCTCCTGGCGCTCGGCGAACTCCGCGGGGCCGACCTGGGGTGGGGCGGGGGCGATCATCTGGGGCGCAAACCTTGCCGTCTCGCTCGGACGGATCCACAATACTCGATCGTGGATCCAATGTCGGTTGTGTGCCCGCACGAGGACGTCACCGTGGTCGTCAGCCGGCTGTGGCAGACGACCGCCACGCTCGTGCGCGTCCCCGGCGGCGGCGCAGCGGTGCTGATCGACGCGCCGGTGCTCCCGGGCGAGATCGCGGCGACGCGCGAGCTGGCCGCGGTCGACCGGCTGCTGGCCACGCACCGCCACTGGGACCATCTGCTCGGCCGGCTCGCGTTCCCGGACGCGGCCCTGGTCGTCTCGCCGCGGACGCACACGCACCTGCGCGCCGAGCCGGACGCGACGGAGCGGGCGATGCGCGACTTCGACGACCGCTACTACCTGCAGCGGCCCGAACCGCTGCGGCTCGCCGACGCCGAGCCGGTCGCGGTCCCCGGAGTCCTCGCCCTCGGCGACGCGTCGCTCGAGCTCGTGCCGACCGCCGGGCACTGCGACGACGGCCTGGCCGTCTGGGTGCCGTGGGCGCGGACGCTGGTGTGCGGCGACTACCTGTCGCCGCTCGAGCTGCCGTACCTGGAAGCGCCCGACGGGTCGCTGCCCGACTATCGCGCCACGCTCGACCGCCTCGCGCCGCTCGTCGACGCCGCCGACCTCGTGATCCCGGGGCACGGGGCACCGCTGGACGGCGCCGCGGCGCGGACGATCCTCGACGAGGACCGGCGCTACCTCGACGAGCTCGCCCGGCGCGGCGACGCCCCGCTGCCGCGCGGGGCCGACTCGGCGTTCCAGCGCTCGATCCACGCCGAGAACGTGCGGATGGCCAACGTCAACTGCGGCATTGAGACGTGACGCGGGAGGGGGTGGCTAACGAACGTGAACCCCTGGTTCACAAACGTCGTCCACCCGCCGATCCCGCCTCCTCGATGCCGCCGTTGGCCGGCGCATCGCTAGCGGTCGAGCAGGCGCCGCGGGTTGCCGACGAGCATGGCGTCGAGGATGTCGTCCGGTACCCCGCGCTCGCGCAGCGTCGGGACGATCCGGCGCAGCAGGTGGTCGTAGCCCATGCCGCCGTAGGCGCGCAGCTGCGTCTTCGTCCACACCGAGCAGCCGAGCACGCAGCGGTCGCCGAAGCCGTCCTCGAGCACGGCGCAGATCCCGTCCAGCCGCTCGGCGTCGGTCGGATCCTTGTAGCCGTCGCGGTAGTAGGCCTCGTTGCCGAAGCACCACTCGAGCGTCGCTCCGGCGCGGGCGAGCGCGCCGAGGTATGCGCGGTCGACGAACTCGTCGACGTTGCCGAAGATCACCTGCCGGGGCGGGCAGCCGGCCGCCGCGAGCTGCTCGAGCACCCACTCGCCGCGGCGGGCCGACGGGTCGAGCCGGACGGTGAGGGCAGCGCCGGTGCGCCCCGCCGCCGCACCGGCGGCGTGCAGGACGCGCCGCTCGGACTCGGTGACCGGCTCGCTGGTCCCGATCAGGCCGAGCAGACCGGCGCGGACGCCGCTCCCGGGCTCGATCTCGTGCTCCAGGGCGCCGACGAAGCGCGCGACCAGCTCGTCGTGGGCGCGCCCCGCGACCTCGGGCGGATGCGGGCGGTCGAGGTACGCGCCGCAACCGGCGATCACGTGCATGCCGGTCGCGCGGGCGATCGCCGGCAGGTCACGCGGCCGTGCGCCGAGGCCCCACACCGTGAGGTCGACGACCGCCCGCTGGCCGAGCGCGGCGGCCCGGCCGAGCTCCGCGGCGGCGAGGTCGCCGTCGTCGAGCACGAGGTTGTCCTCGAGCGCGAGCAGGTTCCAGCGCAGGAACCCGAGATTCTCGATCGTCACACCGTGCGACTCGGGCAGCGGCTCGCGCGCGGGCGCCTGCAGGACGCGCGCGTCCGCGAGCAGGTGCTCGTGCATCGACGTGACGCCGAGCTGGTCCGCCCCGATCGGGCCCAGGACCGTCTGGATCACGCGCCGGCGAGGTTGGCGCGGCGCTCCGGCGCCGGCGCCTCGGTGGCGATGGCGTGCACCGTGGCGCTGGTGCACGCGAGCTCGATGTCCAGGCCGGGAGCGATCTGCAGCGGGGAGACCTCGGGCGGGAGGCTGGCGATGAGCCGGCCGAGCGTCTCGTGCTCGAACTCGACCCGGTAGCGGGAGCCTTGGAAGCTGGCCGCGCGCACGCTCGCGGTGATCCGGGGCGCGTCGGCGTCGGTGCGCGCGCCGACCGTCAGATCCTCCGGGCGCACCACGGCGGTTCCCTCGCGCGCGGCCACTTCCACCCCGAACCCCACGATCCGGCCCTCCGTGACCGGGAGCAGGTTGGCCTCCCCGAGGAAGCGGGCGGCGAACAGCGTCGCCGGCCGCCGGTAGAGCTCCTCCGGGGTGTCGAGCTGCTCGATCACCCCGTCGCGCATGATCGCCACCCGATCCGACATCGTCATCGCCTCGGTCTGATCGTGGGTGACCGACACGGTGGTGACCCCGACCTCGGACTGGATCGCCTTGACCTCGAGCTGCATCGCCTCGCGCAACTGCTTGTCCAGCGCCGCCATCGGCTCGTCGAGGAGCAGGACGCTCGGCGACGGGGCCAGCGCGCGCGCCAGCGCGACGCGCTGCTGCTGGCCGCCCGACAGCGAGCGCACCGGCCGCTCGGCCATGCCTGGCAGGTGCACGAGCTCGAGCATCCGCTCGACCACCACCCGCCGCTGCGGCTTGTCGACCTTGCGCGTGAGCAGCGGGAACGCGATGTTCTCGCCGACGGTCATGTGCGGGAACAGCGCGTAGTTCTGGAACACGAGCCCGATGTCACGGTCGTGGGCGGGGCGGCGCTCGACCGGCGCGCCGTCGAAGCGCACGTGGCCGCCCGATGTGTCGACCAGCCCGGCGATGATGTTCAGCGTCGTCGTCTTGCCCGACCCGGACGGCCCGAGCAGCGTCACGAACTCGCCGGGCGCCACATCCATCGAGACCCCGTGCAGGATCTCGTTGCCGCCCAGCACGACCCGGACGTCCTCCAACGTGAGCTGAACGCTCATGGCGGGAAAGGATACAGACGACGCCCAATTGGATCC
Organism: Solirubrobacteraceae bacterium; assembly: GCA_035706585.1. GTDB lineage: Bacteria > Actinomycetota > Thermoleophilia > Solirubrobacterales > Solirubrobacteraceae > DASSUW01. The sequence continues at coordinate 11,471 of DASSUW010000292.1, forward strand.
ATGTCGTCAGAGCGCAGGCCGGCGGCCGGCCAGCCCGGCGGCCGCCTCGAACGCCGCGCCGTGCCGCAGCAACGTCAGTTCGTCGCGGTGCCGCCCGACGAGCTGGAGGCCGATCGGGAGCCCGCCGTCGCTGAACGCGCCCGGCAGGGCGAGGGCCGGATGTCCGGTGACCGTGACGCGCGTGCTCGCGCGCTGCCAGTCGTAGTAGCGGCGCGACGGCACGCCCGCCACCTCCGCCGCGTACTCCGCCTCGGCGGGGAGCGGTGCAACCTGGACGGCCGGCGTCGCCAGCAGGTCGTAACGCTCCAGCAGCGCCACGGTGCGCCGGTACAGCTCGGTGCGCAGGGCATAGGCGTGCGCGAGCCGCTCCGCGGGGATTGCGCGCCCGAGCCGGACGTTCTCGACGACGTCGGGCCGGACGCGGTCGCCGTGCTCGTCGGCGATCGCGCCCACGCTCGCCGCGAACTCGAACAGCTCGATCGTCTCCCAGGCCTCATCCGCGCCGGCGAGGTCGGGCTCGACGTCCTCGACCACCGCGCCCGCGCCGGTCAGCACGCCGCGCGCGGTCTCCAACGCCTCGGTGACCTCGGGCTCGACCGGCAGGCCGTCGAGGTCGCGGCTCCAGGCCACGCGGACGCCGCGCAGGTCGCGCGGCTCGATCGCCGCGTACGGCGCCGGGTCCTCGTCGAGCGCGATCGGCCAGCGGTCGTCGCGGCCGGCCAGGGCGGCGAGCAGCAGTCCGGCGTCGGCGACCGTCCGGGCCATCGGGCCGAGCGTCCCGTGCGGGCTCCAGCCGTTGCCGAGCCGCGTCGACGGGATGCGGCCCGGTGCGGGCCGCAGCCCGACGACGTTGCAGAACGACGCCGGCACGCGGACGCTCCCGCCGCTGTCGGATCCGTCGGCGAGCGCGACGAAGCCGGCCGCCAGCGCCGCGGCGGCGCCCCCGCTGCTGCCGCCGGCGTTGCGCGTCAGGTCGTACGGGTTGCGGGTCGGCCCGAACAGCGGGTTGAACGTCACCGCTCCGGCGCCGAACTCCGGCGTGTTGGTCTTGCCGAGGATGATCGCTCCGGCCGCGCGCAGACGCTCGGCGAGCAGGCTGTCGCGCTCGGCGACGTTGTCCGCGAACGCCGGGCAGCCGTGCGTCGTGTGCAGGCCGGCGACGTCCATCAGGTCCTTGACGGCGACCGGCAGCCCGTGCAGCGGCCCGAGCGGCGCGGCCGCCGCGTCGGCGCGCGCGGCGGCGGCGAGCGCGCCGTCGGCATCGAGCTCGACGATCGCGCCGATCCGCCCGTCGAACGCGGCGATCCGCTCGAGGTGGGCCGTGACGACCTCGACGGACGAGAGCTCCTTGTCGCGGATCCGGCGCGCCAGCTCGCGGGCCGGCGTCCAGCACAGCTCGGCGCTCACGCGCGTACGCGGCGCCCCCGCGGCGCTCGCCGCATGAGCAGGCTCGCGAGCCCGAGCACGATGATCGCCAGCAGCGTGATCATCGTCGAGACCGCGGAAAGCGTGGGCGCGATCGACTCCGAGGCCTCGCGGAAGAGCTGCTGGGCGAGCGTGACCTGCGTGACCGGCGACAGGAAGATCGCCAGCGTCGCCTCGTCGAAGCAGATCGCGAACGCGATCACCCAGGCGCCGATGATCGCGACGCGGATCAGGGGCAGCTCGATCCGCCAGATGACCGTCGGCCAGCGCGCGCCGAGCGTCGCGGCCGCGCGCGAGAGGCTGGGATCGACGGTCGCGAGGGCGCCGGCGACGATCACGTACACGAGCGGGAACGTCACGGTCGCCTGCGACAGCACGAGCGGGAGCGTCGTGTCGGACAGCTCGCCCGGGAGCGTCAGGAACATCCGGTACATGCCGAGCGCGTAGGACACGTACGGCAGCGCGAGCGGGAGGATGAACAGGCTGCGCATCACACGGACGCTGCGGCCGGCCACGAGCCGGCGCATGCCGAGCGCCGTCGCGGTGCCCAGCAGCGTGGCGAGCACGCTGCCCTGGAAGCTCACCTTGAGCGACACCATGAACGGGTCGGTCCACGTGCTGTCCGACAGCGCCTGCTCGTACCACTGCAGCGAGAAGCCCTTCGGGGGGAACTCGAGCAGCTGGCCCGCGGTCCACGATGTCGGCACGACGATCAGGATCGGGATCAGCATGAACACGCTGAGCACGAGCCCGGCGACGATGAGCGGTACGCGCCGGATGCCGAGGCCGCTCTGCAGCTCGGGGTTCATCCGCGCCCCCACTGCTCGCTGACCTTGAACGCGCGGTCGGCGGCGACGTAGACCACGATCACCACCGTCAGCAGCATCAGGCTCATCGCCGCGCCCTGCGCGGTCTCGTCGGGCGCGATGAACGTGGCGCCGATCATGCCGGCCACCGTCGGCGCCGTCGGGCTGCCGAGCAGCTGCGGCGTCACGTAGAAGCCGAGCGACAGGATCCACACCAGGATCGCGCCGGCCATGATGCCCGACTTGAGCTGAGGCAGCACGACCTTGCGCATCGTCAGCAGCGGGCGCGCGCCGAGGACGCGGGCGGCCCGCAGCTGCGTGGGGTCGAGCTGGCGGATCGCCGCGTACACGGGCAGCACGACGTAGGGCATCATCACGTGCACCATCGCCGGATAGGCGGCGAACGTCGTCTGGAAGATGTCGAGCGGCTGGTCGCGCAGCCCGAGGCCGTGCAGGACCGAGTAGATCGGGCCCTGCGGCAGCACCAGCAGCATCCAGCCGTAGGTGCGCACGAGCAGCGACGTCCAGAACAGCGTGAACAGCGAGATCAGCAGCAGGACGGCCACCCACCGCGGCGAGACGGCGAGCGCGAGCGCGTACAGCGTCCCGAGGATCAGCGTCAGCGCCGCGACGACCGTCGCCATGATGATCGTCCGAACGGCCGACTCGCGGAAGATCGCGTCCGACGCGGCCGTGGAGAAGCCCGCGTCGTTGAGGGCCTCGTAGAGCAGGAACCCGAGCGGAACCGCGAGCAGCAGCACCAGGAAGCCCGCGGGCGGGAGCAGCAGCCACCACGCGCCGCTGCCGCCCAGCGCGCCGCGCACGCGACTGGCGACGGCGCCGCCCGGCCGGCGTGAGGCATGCCCAAGCTGGCCGGGGGCGGTCGTCATCGACTCAGGAGAACAGCTGCTTGTTGCTCTCGAGCAGCGCTTCCTCGTTCTCGGCGAGCCACTCGATGTCCGGCTTGACGGTCTCCCGTCCGGGCGCGTTCGGGAGCAGCTGCTGGTCTTCCTCGCTGATCTCGTCGAACGCGGCCTGCGACGGCGGGCCGTAGTTGGTGCGCAGCGCGAAGTCGGCCTGCCGCTTCGGGTCGTTGCACCACGCGGCCAGGGCCATCACGGCATCCATGTCCGGCGCGTCGGGCATCGTGCACATGCCGTTCGGCTGGAGCACGGGGACCATCGTCCAGTACACGTCGAGGTCGACGTTCTTGTCCGCCAGGCCCTTCCAGAGCCCGTTCGGGCCGTAGCAGAGGGCGACGGTCTTGGACGTCAGGAACGACTGCGCCTGGGGGAACTGCTGGTAGACGGTGATGTCCGGGAGTATGGACTTGATCTTGGCGTGGGCACGCTCGATGTCCATCGGGTAGATCTCGTCCGGCGGGACGCCGTCGGCCAGCAGCGCCGCCTCGTGCGTTCCCGACGTGTACTCCTTCGCCGGCCACCCGCGCTTGCCCGGGAACTTCTTGGTGTCGAAGAAGTCCGCCCACGTCTCCGGCTTGGCGTCCGCGAACGTGTCCGGCAGCGCGGCCGGGACGTAGCCCACGAAGAACGACTGCCACACGTACGGCTGGTACTTCGGGTCGATCAGGTCCTCGTGCGCGATCTCGGGCGTCTGCGGCAGCTCCTTCTTGCCGTTGAGCTGTGCGGTGCGCGACTCGCTGGGGGAGCCGTGGAAGGCATCCCACTTCGCCGGCACCTCGCCCGCGAGCATCTGGTTGCCGAGGTTGCCGGGAATGTCCGCCGGCACGACCTTGGCGCCCGTGCGCTCGGTGAACGAGTCCCAGAAGGCCGCCTTGCGAGCGTCCTCCGTGGTGCCGCCGTAGTTGCCGATGATGACCTGCTTGGACTGGACCTTGTCCAGCAGCTCGGCGAGCTCGGCCGACTCGCCGCTCTGGGCGGCGCCGCCGCCGCCTCCTCCTCCACCACCGCTCGTTGCGGCGTCGTCGTCCCCGCAGGCGGCCAGCAGGCCCGGGAACGCGACAAGCCCCGCGCTCAGGCCCGCTCGCTTCAGCAGGAGCCGACGCGTCAGCTCCGCGCGGTCGTTACTCCTCTCCATGAACCCTCCTCTGACTCATCTGCCGCGCTGGTTGGGCGACGGACACAGTGCCGAGCATACACAACATGGGATCCAATGTGCGAAGGTCAGGATCCCAAGCGCCGGTATGCTGGATCCGAGTCAAACCCACCTGGAGGTGCGCCCGGCATGGGCTCAGCAGCAGTAGTCGTCACGGGGGACATCATCACGATGGATCCCGCGCGACCGAGGGTAGAGGCCGTCGCGGTCGTCGGCGGCCGGGTGGCCGCGGCCGGGTCCCGCGACGACGCGGTCGCGGCCTGCCCGGCGGGCACGAGCGAGCTCGCGCTCCCCGGCACCGTGGTGCCGGGCATGATCGACTCGCATGTCCACATGCTGTGGGGCGGCCGGGCGCTCGAGCGGCTCGACCTCGCCGGCGTCGCGACCATCGCGGACGTGCTCGAGCGGATCGCCGCCGCTGCCGACGCGCTGCCCGCCGGCGCGTGGGTGCTCGGCACGGCCAGCATCGATCGCGAGGATGTCGCGGAGGGCCGCTTCCCGACGCTCGCCGAGCTCGACGCGGCGACCGGGGGCCGCCCGCTGTTCCTCGACCGCCGCGCACACGACGGCTTCGCCAACAGCGCGGCGTTCGCCGCCGCGGGCATCGACGCCGGCACGCCGGACCCGCCCGGCGGCGTCATCGAGCGCGACGCCGACGGGCGGCCGACCGGGTTCCTGGTCGAGCGCCCGGCGGCTGAGCTCGTGGAGCGCGCCGCACCGCCCGACACGCTTACGGACCGGCTGCGGTGGCTGGCGGCGATCCAGCCCGAGTTCCTGCGCCGCGGGATCACCAGCGTGGTCGACCCGGCGCTCACGCCGGACGAGATGCTCGCGTACGAGGCGGCCGCCGACCGCGGCGCGCTGACCGTGCGCACGACGGCGATGCCGCTCGGGGACGGCGAGGTCGAGCCCGCCGAGATGCTCGGGCGCTTCACGGCCGCCGGCGTCGACCTCGCGCGGCGTGACGACGTGCTCCGGGTCGGCCCGATCAAGCTGTTCCTCGACGGCGGCGGATCCCTCGGCACCGCCATGCTGCGCGAACCGTGGCCCGGGAGCGACGGCTACCGCGGCAACCAGACCACGTCCACCGAGGGTCTGTTCGCCTACTGCCGCTGGGCGGCGGCGCAGGGGCGAGGGGTGGGCGTCCACTGCGTCGGCGGCGCGGCGATCGACCTCGCGCTGGAGGCGTTCGCGGCCGCCGACGCGGAGCGTCCGATCGCCGGGCTGGGCTTCACGCTGATCCACGCGTACCTGTGGCCGACGGCGGAGAACATGGCGCGGGCGCGCGAGCTCGGCGTCCTGGTGGCGACGCAGCCCCAGCTGCAGTACGCGTTCGGGCCTGGCCTCGTGCGCCGCTTCGGCGAGGAGGCCGTGGGGCGCGCACATCCGATGCGCAGCTGGGTCGAGTCCGGGGCGATCGTCGGCGCCGGCTCCGACGGGCCCGACCTCGCGACCGTGGCTCCGCTGTTCGCGCTCTGGCAGATGCAGCGGCGGACGATCGAGGGTCGCGACGACGCGATCGGCGCGCACGAGGCGGTCGACGCCGAGCAGGCGCTGGCGCTGTACACGACCGGCGCGGCCGCCGTGACGCTGGCGGGCGACCGCGGGCGCCTCGCCGCGGGGTGCATCGGCGATCTCGTGGCGCTCGACGTCGATCCGCTCACGGCGAGCCCCGAGGACTGTCGCGACGGCGCGGTGCTCGCCACCGTCGTCGGCGGCGAGCAGGTCTTCTAGTCGCCGAACAGTGCGCGGCGCGGGTTCTCGGTGCTGATCTGCCGCAGCGTCGCGGCGTCGATCCCGGCGGCAGTCGCCGCCTCGGCGAACTCCTCGAAGATGAACGTGAGGCCGGGACCGCCGAGCGCCGCCTGCTGCGAGCGCTGGGACACGTCCTGCGAGAGCAGCAGCCGGTCGCCGAACCCGAGCTCGAGCAGGCGCGCGAGGTAGTCGACCCGCCGCTGCAGCTCGTGCTCGAGGATCGTGCCGCCGACCTTGACGGCCATCATGCAGTCGTACTCGACGTAGACGCCGCGCTCCAGCAGGTCGATCGAGTACTGCACGTCCTTGACGGTGTCGGTGTGGCCGATGACGATCCGCGACGGGTCGACGCCCTCCTGCGTCAGGATGTCGATCTGCGTGCCGCCGGTCGGGAACGTCGGCGCGTGCGTGGTCACCATGACGCCGGTGCGCGCCGCCGCGCGGCCGGACGCGCGGAACGAGCGCTCCTCACGCGCCGTGATGTACGGCAGGTCGGACGCCACCTCGCCGACGAACCCGGCGCGCACGCCGGTCCCCGGGAACTCGTCCTGCAGGTCGGCGATCAGGTACTCGGCGATCTGCTCGGTCGAGTTGCGCTCGAACCAGTCGACGTCGAAGTAGCGCTCGAAGTAGTGGCCGGTCCCGAGCACGACGTTGACGCCGGTCGCCTCGGCCATCGCCTTGGTCGCCAGCACGTTCGCGACCGAGCGCGAGCCGGTGACCGGGTGCTGGATCTGGTGAGCGGGATCGCGGTCGAAGTTGACCGGCGCCGCGTACCGGCTCAGCTCGCCGTTCGTGACGTCCAGCAGCGTGCGCCCGCCGGCGGCCGCGAAGCGCTCGATGTCGGCCTTGCGCTCGTCCCACACGGTCATGTAGCCGTCGCGCGCCTCGGTCGGCGTCATGTTGATGAAGACGTGCTCGTGCGGGAGCGTGACCCCGAGGTCGTCGGGGCCGAGCGGACCCGTCGCCGACTCGACCGTCGTCAGACCCATCGCGTCACCTCGCTCATTCGTAGCCCTCCGCGGTCGCGGCCAGCGGCGGCCAGGTCTCTGGGCAGTGGCCGGGAACCAGGCGCGCGCCCTCGTCCGCCGCGAGCGCCACCAGCCGGTCGTGCGATGCGCGTCGCAGCGCGTCGTCGGCGGGGTCGGAGGCGTAGCCGATCGGGCGGTCCTCCCGGATCCCCTGGGCGAGGTCGATCGCGTCGACGGCGAACAGCCACGTGCCCGACCCGGCCATCCGCACGCGGTAGGACATGTGCCCCGGCGTGTGGCCGGGCGTGAACACCGCGTCGATCCCGGGCGCGATCTCGGCGTCGCCGTCGATCGTGCGCCACGTCAGGTCCTCGAGGTCGTAGTCCTCGCGCGCGTACGCCTCGGCGCGCCCGGCGCGCTGCGTGGCGAACTCGAGCTCGCGCGCCTGGATCGCGACCGGCACGCGCCCCGCCAGGTGCCGCAGGCCGCCGGCGTGGTCGAGGTGCAGGTGCGACACCGCCGCGGACGCGAGCTCGTGCGGCGCCACGCCGTGCGCGGCCAGCGCCTCCAGCAGCGGGTCGCCGTCCGTCGGGAACTCGGGGAGGCCGACGCGGTAGATGTCGTGCGTCTGCACGCCGCGGTAGGGGCGTGGGTCGCAGCCGGTCTCGAGCAGGACCCACCCGGCCGTCGTGTGCACGAGGATGCCGATGATCGGCAGGCGCAGGATCCGCTCGCGCGTGCCGCCTTCGAGCGAGACCGACTCGGGGCACAGCTCCCAGCCGAGCAGCAGGCAGTGCAGGCGGTCGCAGGTCGCGGTCATCGGGCGCGACCGGACGCGCTCGGCGCCGCCGCCCGCGCGCGCGTCGACGACGACGGCGTCGATGCGCCCGTGCCGTCGGGGATGATGCAGCGATGGTGGCCGCCAGGGCTGGATCCATTCCTCACTGAGTTGGATCCTACAGGCCGGATGACAACGCTCGAGACCCGGATCCAGCCCGGCGCGTCGCTGTGGCGCGCGAGCCCCCGTCGCCTGGTGCGGCTGGTGTGCGGACTGTGGCTGTTCGGCATCGGCGAGGCGATGATCGTCCACGCGGATCTCGGCAACTCGCCGTGGACGGTGCTCGCGCAGGGCGTCGCGATCCACACGCCGCTGTCGATCGGGGCGGCGACGATCGTCCTGTCGTTCCTGGTCATGGCCGCCTGGATCCCGCTGCGCCAGGCCCCGGGTCTCGGCACGATCCTCAACGCGATCCTGATCGGGATCGCGATCGACGTCACGCTCCCGCTGCTGCCGGCCACGGACGCGCTGGGCTGGCGCGCGTTGCTGGTCGTCGCGGGCATCGCGATCATCGCGACCGGCAGCGGCTTCTACCTGACGTCGTATCTCGGCCCCGGCCCGCGCGACGGGTTGATGACCGCGCTGCACCGCCGCACCGGCCGCTCGCTGCGGTTCTGGCGCACGGTGATCGAGAGCCTCGCGCTGATCTGCGGCTTCCTGCTCGGCGGCGTCGTCGGCGTCGGCACGGTCGCCTACGCGCTGCTGATCGGCCCAGGCGTCCAGGCCGCCGTGCACCGGCTCCGCTCGCGTCCCGGCACGCCGGGCGACGGCGTCCGGTAGGGGGTGGGCGCGGGTCGCGCCGCCGGCCTTGGCGGGTTTACGTCGCATATCGACGTGTTCGCGCCACTGGCGGGTTCTCGTCCCCATCCGGGCCGCTCGATGGAGCGACGAAACGCTAGACCAGCGCCGCGGCGGCGGCGCGCTCCTGCGCGTGCGTCGGGGCGCGCGCGGCGAGCAGGGCGGCCGAGAGCGCGGCCGAGAGCGCCGCCATCCCGAACGCCGCCGTCGTCGAGCTGGCGGCGACGACGAAGCCGGCGGCGATCGCGCCGGCGGCGAGTCCGATGTCCAGGAACGACATGAAGCCGCCCATCGCGACCCCGCGGCGCTCCGGCTCGACCGCTGCCGCCACGAGCATCGCGAGCGCGGGATTCAGCGTCGCCATCGCGACGCCCATCGCCGCTGCGCCCGCCGCGGCCACGGCGAAGCCCGACGCGAGCGCGATCGCGCCGAGGCCCGCGACGAGCAGCGCGCACCCGACGAGCGCGCAGTTGCGCCCGCCGAAGCGATCCGGCAGCGGGGCCATCAGCGGGCGCACCAGCAAAGCCGCGAAGCCGAGCACCGAGTACACGCTCGCCGCGCTGCCGAACGAGGCGCCCTCGTGCACGCCCGCGTCCACGAGATGCGGTACGCCGAACGTCACGAACACGCCCTCCCCGAACACGCACAGGCCGAGCGCGATTCCCGGAACCAGCACGGCGCGGGGGATCGCGAACGGGATCTCGCCGCGCACGGCGCGCACGGGGCTGTCGGGCGTCGCCCGGAACAGCAGCACCGCGGCGAGCGAGCACCCGACGGCGGCCGCCCACACGAGGTCGAACCCGCCGAGCTCGCGCGCCACCGCGCCGACCTGCGGTCCGAGCGAGATGCCGAGCCAGAAGCTGATGCCGAACCAGCTCAGCGCGCGGCCGCGGCGCTGGACCGGGACCATGTCGACCACCCACGCCATGCAGGCGGTCGTGACGAGCGCCTCGCCGATGCCGACGGCGGCGCGCGCGGGCCAGACGACCGCCGGCGCCGCCGGGACGAGCAGCAGCCCGGCCCCGACCGCGCACAGGAGACCCCCGGCCGCGGCGGCGGCGCGCCGCCCGCTGACGTCGCTCAGCCGGCCGCCGAGCGGCCGCGCCGCGACCGCGGCGATCGACATGGTCGCGATCAGCGCGCCGATCGTCGCCGGGCCGACGCCGATGTCGGTCTCCAGCCAGCGCGGCAGCGTCGCCGAGTACGCGCCGATCGGCAGGAAGCACAGCGTCATGGCCGCGATCAGCAGCCACAGGCGCGGGCCGAGCCCGCCGGCCGGTGGATCGGCGGCGGTCAGCCCCGGAAGACGGTCGTCGAGCGCTGCTCGTACCAGCGCGCGAGGTGGTTGCCGGCGGTCAGGACGTGCTCGCGCATCGCGGCGCGAGCACCGGCCCCGTCGCGGTCGCGCAGCGCCGTGATGATCGCGTCGTGCTCGTTGACGTTCACCACGCGCAGCCCGGGGTCGTCGACGAGCACCTGCGCGAGCACGTTGCGCGGGAAGCTCTCGTTGATCTGCTGGATGACCTGCGCGAGGCGCTCGTTGCCGGCCGCCTCGAGGATGACCATGTGGAACGTGTCGTTGGCCGCGGTCGTCGGTTGCAGCTTGCCGCCCGGCTGCTTGGGCTTCGTCGCGCGCTGGGTGCCCTTGCGCATCGTGTCGTTGGCGCGCTCGAGCTTGGCGATGTCGGTCGGGCCGATGCGCGTCGCGGCGCGCTCGGCAGCGAGCCCTTCGAGCTCGGCGCGCACCTCGTAGGCGTCGCGGACCTCCCACGGTGCCGGGACGCGCACCACGGCGCCGCGGTGCGGCGTGACCGTGATCAGCCCGCCGGCCTGCAGCTTGCGCAGCGCCTCCCGGACCGGAGTGCGGCTGACCTTGAACTCGCTCGCCAGTGCGGCCTGCCGGAGCTGCATGCCGATCGGGAACTCGCCCGCGGTGATCCGCTGGCGGATCTGCTCGGCGAGGTTGTCGACGAGGGCCGACTCCCGCGCCGCCTCTGCGCTGTCATTCATCGCGATGTCGGACCACATGGTTCGGCAGTACTCCTCTTCGACGGATCCGCACGGCACACGTTTGGATACAAAAACAGGACTCTAACCCACTGACCGGCGCGCTCAAGGCGCCTGCTCCGGCACGGCCAGCGACGCCCGCCGTCCGCGACCGCGCGCCGCGAAGAGCGACAGACCGGCGCCGGCGGCAGCGACGGCGGCGGACAGGTGGGCGGCCTCCGTGCCCCACGCGGCCGCGATCGCGCCACCCAGCAGCGCGCCGAGCGTGAGACCGGCGCCGAACGCGGAGCCGAACGAGGCCAGCGCCGCGCCGCGCTCCTCGTCGGCCGCCGCGTGCGTCGCCATCACCGCGAGCGAGGGGAACAGCACCGCAAAGCCGGCGCCCATCAGCGCGGCGCCGGCGGCGGCGAGGCCGAACGACGTCGCGGCGGCGATCAGCGCGACGCCGACCGCCTCGGCGGCGAAGCCGGCGCTCGCGATCACGTGCGGCCGCACGCGGTCCATGACGCCCGCTGCCAGGACGCGGCAGGCGAGCACGGAGGCGGCGAAGATCGTGTAGACGCTCGCCGCGCCGCCGAGCCCCGCTCCGGCGTCGACGCCGCGGCCGATCAGGTGCAGCACGAGGAATGCGGTGAGCACGCCCTCGCCGTACGCCGCGAGCGCGATCAGGACCGCCGGCCGGCCGGCGCCCACCGGCACGAGGCGCCCGCGCCGCGCCGTATCCGCGCGCGGACGGCGGAACGGGTCGCTCACGATGACGGCGAGCAGCAGCCCGGCCGCCTCGAGGCCTGCGACCGTGGCCCACACGGCGCTGAAGCCCGCGGCCTCGTAGATCGCCTGGCCGAGCTGCGGCCCGGCCGACAGCCCGACCCAGACGGTCATGCCGAAGACGCTGAGCGCGCGCCCGTGGCGGTCCGGACGCACGTGATCGACCGCCCAGGTGATCGTCGCCGCCGCGGCGGCGCCGGTACCGGCGCCCAGGATGCTGCGCGCCAGCGCGGTCAGGACGACCCCGTCGGCCGGGATGAGCAGCAGCGCTCCGAATACCGCGACCGACAGCCCGGCGATCGCGGTCACGCGCCGGCCGGCGCGATCGACGTACGGACCCGCGAGCAGCGCGGCGATCAGCGAGAACGTAGGGGCGAGCGAGACGATCAGGCCGACGAGCTGCTCGCCGCCGCCGAGCTCGTCCTTGACGAACAGCGGCAGCACGGGGACGACGACGCCGCTCGACATCGTGCCGGCGAGCGAGATGGCGAGCACCGCATAGAACCCGCCGCTGAAGCGGCGACCGCCGCCCACGTCAGGCCGGGGCGGACGCGCGCCCCGCCGCCACGAGGTCGGCGACGCGGACCAGCTTCACGCGCGGGCGCCCGTGCGGCTCGCCGGCCGCGCGCTCGTGCTCGTCGATCGCCTGCCAGCCGGTCCAGGTGACGGCGTCGGGGGCGCAGGCGGCGAGCCACCGCGCGCACTCGTCGGCATCCGGGCGCGGCCCGCCCAGCGCGCCGGCCTCGGCGTCGGCGACGATCTTGGTCACGGTGTCGACGGCGTCCTTCTTGTTGGTGCCGATCACGCCGCTCGGACCGCGCTTGATCCAGCCGACGACGTACTCGCCGGGATGCGGCACGCCGTGCTCGTCGCAGACGCGGCCGCCGTCGTTGCGGATCAGCCCGCGTGCCGGGTCGAACGGCACATCGTCGATCGGACGGCCGGTGTAGCCGATCGAGCGGAACACGAGGCCGCACCCGATCATCTCCTCCTCGCCGCTCGGAACCGCCCGCCCGTCCTCGATCCGGTTGCGGCCGATCCGGATGCCGGTGACCGGACCGTCGTCGCCGTCGCCGACGATCGCCACCGGCGAGCGTCTGAACTTCAGGACGATCCGCCGGCCGGCGCTGCCCGCTTCGCGCTCCGCGTACGACCGCAGGATCTCCACGTTGCGGCGCTTCGTCGGATCGCCGGGTTCCTCGACGCCCTCGAGGTCGGCGGGGTCGACCTCCACGTCGACGCCGGCCATCTCGCCGAGCTCGCGCAGCTCGGGGTTCGTGAACGCCGCGTGCTCGGGCCCGCGGCGACCCAGCACGACGACCTCCCGGACGTGGCCGCCGGAGAGCGGGCCGATCGCGTGGTCGGCGGTGTCGGTGATCGCCAGCTCGCCGGGATCGAGCAGCAGCATGCGCGCGACGTCGATCGCCACGTTGCCGTTGCCGATCACGACGGCGCGCTCGGCGGTCAGGTCGAACTGGTCGTCCGCCGCGTCGGGGTGGCCGTTGTACCAGGCCACGAACCGCGTCGCGGAGTGCGAGCCCGGCCGGTCCTCGCCCGGGATGCCGAGCCGTCGGTCGCCGATCGTGCCGAACGCGTAGACGACCGCGTGGTAGCGCTCGCGCAGCTGCGCGCGCGTGACGTGTTCGCCGAGCACGACGCCGCCGAAGAACCGGAACCCCGGCGCGGCGGCGGTCTTCTCGTACACGCGCGTGACGGCCTTGATGTTGGGATGGTCCGGTGCCACGCCCGAGCGGACGAGGCCGAACGGCGTCGGCAGCGCTTCGAGCAGGTCCACCTCGAAGCCCGCCGCGAGCAGCTTGTCGCTGGCGTAGAAGCCGGCCGGCCCGGCGCCTATGACGGCACACCTCATAGAGTTACATCCAAATTAGCAGTCTTTGGATCCAATTATCGCAGGCCCGGCGAGAACCGGCAGCCGCGCTAATCGGCCTGAGGATCCTCGACGCGCTCGGGCGCGCGCTCGGCCACGACGATGTTCACGCCCGCCTGGCGGAACGTGTCGGCGATAGCCGGGTCGAGCCCGTCGTCGGTGATGATCGCATCCAGCGACTGCGCGCTGCGCACGGTCATCAGCGAGTCGCGCCTGAACTTCGTCGAGTCCAGCAGCCCGATCGTCTCCTGCGCGCAGCTCGCGGCGGCGTTGAGCGTGTCGGCGAGCGCCGCGCGCGAGGTCGTCAGCCCGTGCTCGAGCGTGATCCCGGCCGCCGAGATGAACGCCACGGCGAGGTTCAGCCCGGCCAGGAACTCGACGGTCCAGCGTCCGGTGAGCACGCGCATGTGCTGATCGAGCTCGCCGGGCGGCATGATCACGTAGATCGAATCGGCCGTCAGCCCGAGCGCGATCGCGGGGGAGTTCGTGACGAGCGTCAGCTGGCTCGGCGGGTGCAGCTCGAGCGCGCGCGCGAGCGCCAGGCCGGTCGTCGACGCGTCGATGAAGATCGTCGACCCGTCCTGGATCAGCGCGCGTGCCTTGAGCGCGATCGCGTCCTTCTCGCGCGCAGCGCCACGCACGCGCATGTTCCACCCGGCCTCGATCGGCGGCCGGGGGTCCGGCAGCGAGCGCGCACCGCCGCGCACGCGTTCGATCAGCCCCTCGCCCGACAGCAGCTCGAGGTCGCGGTGCACCGTGACCGGCGAGACGGCGTGCTCCAGGGCGAGCTCGGCCAGCGACGCGCCGCCTTCGCGCTGGACGCGCTCGAGGATGCGCGCCCGCCTGACCACCGGCGTGAGCGGCACCTCGATCATCGACGGGCGACCGCCGACTCCGTCGCGGCGTCGAACAGGTGGATGCGGTCGAGGTCGACAGCGGCGCGCACCTGCTCGCCGACCTGCAGCGACGCCGTCGGCGGCGCCTTGATGACGATCCGCCGGTCGCCGATCTCCACGTCGACGAGCGTCCGATCGCCGAGCGGCTCGACGGCGTAGACCCTGCCGTCGAGCGCCGCCGACTCGTCGCGCGTCTCCAGCGACAGGTCCTCGGAGCGCACGCCGAGCAGAGCGGGACGATCGGACGGGTGGGCGGCGTCGAACCCGGGGTTGGGCAGCGACCACCCGTCGCCCTCGATCCGGCTGTTCACGGTGCAGGGCAGGAGGTTCATCCGCGGCGAGCCGACGAACGTGGCGACCCAGCGGTTCGCCGGCCGGTCGTAGATCTCCGTCGGCGTGCCGACCTGCTGGATGGTCCCGGCCCGCAGCACGGCGAGCCGGTCGGCCATCGACATCCCCTCGACCTGGTCGTTCGTCACGTAGAGGAAGGTCCGTCCCAGCGACCGGTGGATGCGCGTGAGCTCGGTGCGCATCTCCACGCGCAGCTTGAGGTCCAGGTTCGTGAGCGGCTCGTCCATGAGGAAGGCGCGCGGGTCGCGGACGAGCGCGCGCCCCAGGGCGACGCGCTGCATCTCGCCGCCTGACAGCTGTGCCGGCTTGCGGTCCAGCAGCTTCTCGATGTGCAGCAGCTCGGCCACGCGGGTGACCGCCGTGTCGATCTCGGCCTTGGACAGCTTGCGCGCGCGCAGCGGAGAGGCGATGTTGGCCGCCGCCGTCTGCTTCGGATACAGCGCGTACGACTGGAAGACCATCGCCAGGTCGCGCTCGGCGGGCGACGCGCCGGTCGCGTCGATGCCGGTCAGATGCACGCTGCCGGTGTCCGGCTTCTCGAGCCCCGCGATCACGCGCAGCGTCGTGGTCTTGCCAGCACCGGACGGGCCCAGCAGGACGAAGAAGGCGCCTTCCGGGACGTCGAGGTTCAGGTCGTCGAGCGCCTGGACGTCCCCGAACGCCTTCGAGATGCCGCTGACGACGATCGCGGACGTCATCGGCCGGCCAGTCGCTCGGTCTGCGGGTCGTACACGGGCGGCGCCGCCCCGTGATGGCGCACGGTCACGACCTGGTCCTCGTCGAAGCGAGCGGTCGGAGGCATCCGCACGTTGAGCAGTCCGGCCTCGGTCTCGACGACGTAGATCGTCTCGTCGCCGAGCACCTCGCGGGACGCCACGCGCCCGCGCGCGCCGTCGGCGTCCGAGTCGGGGTCGGAGACCGTGAAGCTCTCCGGCCGGACGCCGGCGATCACGCGGTCGCCGCGCTGGATGCCCGCCGGCGCCGCGATCGTCAGGCCGCCGGCGGCGGTCAGGTGCCCGTTGGTCACCTCCGCCTCGATCAGGTTCATCGGCGGCGAGCCGATGAAGCGGGCCGCGAACAGCGACGCCGGACGGTTGTAGACCTCCATCGGCGCGCCGAGCTGCTCGAGGCGTCCCTTGTTCATGATCGCGATCCGGTGCCCGAGCGCCATCGCCTCCGTCTGGTCGTGGGTCACGTAGATCATCGTCGAGTTGAGCCGCTGCTGCACGTGCTTGAGCTCCGCGCGCATGTCGGCGCGCAGCTCGGCGTCGAGGTTCGTCAGCGGCTCGTCCATCAGGAACGCCTTCGGGTGGCGGACGATCGCCCGCCCGAGCGCGACGCGCTGCTGCTCGCCGCCGGACAGCTTGCCGGGCCGGCGGTCGAGGAACGGCTCGAGCCGCAGCATCCGCGCCGCCTCGGTGACGCGCTCGTCGATCTCGGCCGTTGGCCGCTTGGCGGCGCGCAGCGGGAACGCGAGGTTGTCGCGCACGCTCAGGTGCGGGTACAGCGCGTAGAACTGGAACACCATCGCGATGTCCCGCTGCGACGGGCGCAGCCCGCTCACGACCTCGTCGCCGATCACGATCTGGCCGGAGGTCTCGTGCTCCAGGCCGGCGACGCAGCGCAGCGTCGTCGTCTTGCCGCAGCCCGACGGCCCGAGCATGACGAACAGCTCGCCGTCCCCGATCGCGAGGTCGAGCTGCTCGACGGCGACCGTGCCGTCGGGGAACTCCTTGCGCAGGCGCTTGACGAGAACCTCGGCCATCAGCGCCGCACCGCCCCGAGCGTGACGCCCGCGACCAGATGCTTGCGGACGAGGAAGGCGAACAGCAGCACCGGCAGCGCGAAGACCATCGCGGAGGCGGCGACGAGGCCCCAATCGATCGTCGTGCCGCCGATCAGGCCCGCGATCGCGGCCGGCGCCGTTCGCGTGTCCGGATCCGTGATCAGGAAGATCGAGAACACGAACTCGTTCCAGGAGAAGATCAGCGCGAACACCGCGGTGGCGGCGATGCCGGGGATCAGCAGCGGCATCGTCACGCGCCAGAACGCCTCGAACCGCGAGTAGCCGTCGAGCATCGCCGCCTCCTCGTACTCGGCCGGCAGCTCGTCGATGAAGCCCTTCATCATCCAGATCGTGAACGGCAGGTTGAAGGCCGCGTAGACGAGGACGAGGCCCTGCAGCGTGTCGAGCAGCGCCAGGTCGCGGAACATCAGGAAGACCGGGATCACGATGACCACGGGCGGCATGAACCGCGTCGACAGGATGAAGAACAGCTGGTCCTTCTTGGCCGGGATCGCGAAGCGCGAGTACGCCCATGCGGCCGGCACGCCCAGCACCGTGGCGATGATCGTCGACGCCGTGGCCACGATGACCGAGTTCTGGAAGCCCGAGAACACCGGCGAGTCGGAGCTGAAGACGTCCTTGACGTGATCGAGGGTGGGGGTGAAGTTGATGAGCTTCGCCGGCACCGCGTAGATGTCCTTGGTCTCCTTGAGCGCCGTCTCGAGCATCCACACGACCGGGAACAGCATCACGATCGCCAGCAGCGCGAGCAGCACGATCTCGAAGGCGGAGCCGAGCTGCGGGCGGCGGCGGACGGGCGGCGGGGCGGTCTCGCCCGCGATGCCCTCGTCGGCCATCCCGGATGGTTGGACGTGAGCTGCCATCGCTATCGCCCCTTGAGCCGGTCGAGGTATCTGAGATAGACCTGGGCGGCGAGGATGACGACGATCACCATCAGGATCCCGTACGCCGCCGCGCGGCCCGTGTCGAAGCCGAAGAACGCGACCTTGTAGACGTTGTAGGACAGCGTCTCCGTCGTCCCGCCCGGACCGCCGCCCGTGAGGATGTAGACCAGGTCGAAGAGCCGGAAGGCCTCGATCGCGCGGAACATGACGGCGATCAGCAGCAGCGGCCACACGAGCGGGAACGTGATCCGCCGGAACTTGA
The DNA here is from genome assembly GCA_035706585.1 of Solirubrobacteraceae bacterium. Classification (GTDB taxonomy): domain Bacteria; phylum Actinomycetota; class Thermoleophilia; order Solirubrobacterales; family Solirubrobacteraceae; genus DASSUW01. The sequence continues at coordinate 29,003 of DASSUW010000292.1, forward strand.
ACCACTCCGAGGCGCGGTCGATCTCCGCCGCCTCGTACAGGTACTT
>DASSUW010000293.1:0-2107 GCA_035706585.1 Solirubrobacteraceae bacterium
GGGGGCGGGCTGCGACGTCGGCGCGGCCTGCGGCGCCGGGTCGGGTCGCGCGGCCGATCCGCCGGGGGCGGGATCGGGCTGCTGGGCCGCGGCCGGAGCCGCGAGCAGCCACAGGACTCCCACGAGGAGCATCGCTCCTCGGTGCGCCGCGCGTCCATGTCGCGGTCGACGTCGCCGGGTGCTCATCGGGTCGCCCTTGCGGGTCGCTCGGGGCGAACCTAACCGACGCCCGTGCCGCGCGCATAAAAAGCGTGCGAATGGTCGACCGGACTGACCGCCGAGAACGACCGCGATGCGAGTAGCCGACCCGGTTGATCGCCGAGCACGACCGCCATGCGAGGAGCCGGTCCGGTTGACCGCAGGTGACGACCCGCGCCCCGTGTGAGGGGTCGCCGTTGGCGACGACCGGCGAGGGCGCTGGACGGTCCGGCCCGTCCAGCACCCAGCGCCTTAGTCGTCATTCGCCGGTTATTGGACCTGCCGGACCAGCTGCAGGGTCCCGGCCAGGTTCGCCGCGAGCGAGCCCGCGAGCGAGGTGTTGCTCTGCGCGACGGAACCGCCGCCGCCCATGCTCTTCTCGCGCACCGGCGCGTTCTTGTTGACGGGGTAGAACTGCTCGGACGTCGCCGAGCTGTCCGCGCCCTGCCAGGTCTCGGCCCACTGGCCGACGGCCTGGACGCCGGCGCCGCCGCCGCCGCCATAGCCCGCTTCCTTCTTGGGCGGGCGGCAGCCACAGCCGCTCTGCTGCTGCTCGACGGCCTGCGTGGTCTTGGCCGCGTTCAGAGCCGCCGACAGCGCGAGCGACGTGTTCGACTGCTCGACGCTGCCGTCACTGCCCATGCTCTTGATCCGCACCGGCACGTTGGAGTTGCTCGCGCCCTTCTGGGTCGAGCTCGCCGACGAGTCGGCCAGCTGGCCGGTGATCGCCTTCTGGCCGACCGCCTGGACGTGGTCACCACCGCACCCGCAGCCGCCGGCCTGGGTCTGGCCGACGCCCTGCGTCGTCTCGGCGAGATTCCCCGCCGCCGACAGCGCGGCCGAGTTGTTCGACTGGTTCACGTCGCCGCCGGAGCCCGGCGAGAAGATGCGAACCGCGATGTTGTCGTTGCTCGGATGATCCTGGTGAGACGTGGCCTCCGAGTTGGCCTCCTGGCCGGTCTCCGCCTTCTGGCCCGCGGCCTGGACGCCGCTCCCCGAGCCCTTGCAGCCGCAGCCGTCGCCGCCCTGCTGCTGCTCGACGCCCTGCTCGGTCGTCGCCTTGTTGCCGGCGATCGAGCCTGCGGCGGACGTGTTGGACTGGTCGACGCTGCCACCCCCGCCCGGGCTGTCGATCCGGACGTCGATGTTGGTGTTCGTCGGCTTCGTCTGCTCGGACGTCGCGCTCGAGTCGGCACTCTGGCCGGTCCCGGCGGTCTGCCCGACGGCCTGCTCGCCGGCGCCGGACTGCGCCTGGCTCACTGCCTGAGCCGTCGACGCGCCGTTGAGCGCGGCCGAGCCGGCGGCCGAGGTGTTGTTCTGCGCGACCGAGCCCGTCTCGCCCGGGCTGAAGATCCGCACAGAGATGTTCGTGTTGGTCGGGTTGGTCTGCGTCGAGGACGCGTTCGACGTGGCCGACTGGCCCGTCGTCGCGGTCTGCCCCACGCCCTGGACCGACTGCGCCTGGGCGGCGCCGGATCCGAATGCGAGGAGCACCGCGAGCGCGCCCACGAGCGCGATCAGGTGTCGCTTCACGATTGCTTCCTTTGCGTTGATATCGAGCGATACCACCGGGCGATATCTCCGCCCGGTGCCTGGCTTTGCGGTCCCTCGGCGGGGTCAGCCGGGTCGCTCGAGCCGGGCCGGTCGCGGCGGCGGCAGGCGCCACGGTGGGCCGGACCACCGGCGCCGCCGCATTCGCGGCACGACCAGCGCAAGGGCGCACACGAGCACCGCGGTCCATGCTCCGAGCAGCAGCGAGAACGCCGCTCCGAGACCGGTCGCGGCGCCGGCGGACGGACCGCTGGCGCCCGGAAGGAAGTCGGGGTTGACGGCGGCACGCGCGTGCGCTGCGTGGCGCGCGTCACGGCGGGCGCGCACGGGTGGCGCAGCGGCCGCCGGCGGGGTGGGC
>DASSUW010000294.1:0-3577 GCA_035706585.1 Solirubrobacteraceae bacterium
ACCTCGCTCGTGCGCAGGTGCAGCCGCCAGTCGCGCGACCGCGCCCGCAGCTCCGCCGCGGATGCCAGGGCGGCGGCGAGCGCCTTGCGACGGTCGGCCGCCTCGCTGTCGCGCACCGCCAGCGCGTCGCGCTCGGCGGTCGCCTCCTCCAGCCGCCGCTCCAGCTCCGCGGAGCGCAGCTCCAGGACCTCGACCGCCTTCAGCGCCTCGGCCGCCACGCGCGCCTGGTGCTGCTCGGCGGCCTCGGCGCGGCGCGCGCGGCGCTCGGCCAGCACGGCGCGGTCGATGACCTGCCCGCCGGTCTCCTCCGGCGGTTCGGGCCGCTCGGGCGCCCCCGGGACCGGCGGCGGCTCGACGCCGCGCGCCAGCGCCGGCAACCCCGACCGCGCGCCGTCGGCCCACTCCAGCCACAGCGCGTCGGGGTCGGAGGTGACGAGCTCGGCGGGGACGAGGTAGGTGCCGCGCCAGGACGACGGGTCACGCGAGAAGCGCGCATCCGGCAGCGAGTCGAACCGGTGCTGCTCGTCCCCGCACAGCAGCGCCAGCACCGGGAGCTCGGGCCGCCGCGCCGCCTCGTCGGTCCACCGTCCGCGCACCCGCACGAGCCCGCTCTCCGCGCCGGACGGCAACCATTCGACGCTCTCGACGGACAGGCCCGCGAGCGCAGGGACGCTGGAGAACGAGGACTCGGCCACGCGAACGGTCATGCTCCCAGACGCGGCGGCGGCTCGCGCCGCGAGTTCGCGCTCGCAGCGGTCTCGGCGCCGGCGCGGAGCGTGCATTTCGCGCCACTCATCGCCGCGGCGAGCGAGCGTGGCACGAAATCCACGCTAGAGGTGCATCAACGTGACACGCGCGGCGCGCAACCGCGCGAGTGGCACGAAATGCACACGGCCGCGTCAGCTATCGGACCCGTTGCGGCGCGCGAGCGCCAGCGCCGCGCCGACGGCGAGCGTCAGCACGAGGCCCGCGCGGACCGAGCGTGGGAGATACGTCGGGCCGTACCGGTAGCGCAGGAGCGCCTTGGCGCTGTTCCAGACGATCATGCCGAGCAGGCGATAGAACATGACCGGGTTCTACCCGTTCCGCAGCCGGTGTGCCATGCGGGACTGCAGGGACCACAGCTCGATGAACCCCGGCGACGCCTGCTGGGAGAACAACCCGCCCGACTCGGCGAACGTCGCCAGCTGGGCGTCGTAGACCGCGTTCGGGCTCTCGCGCGTCACGACCCGCGCCGAGCCCTTGTAGAGCTTGAGGCCGATCACGCCGGTCACCCGCTCGTTGACGTGCGCGATGTAGGCCTCGATGTCGGTCCGCAGCGGCTCCCACCAGAGCCCCGCGTAGACGAGATAGGCCCACTTCTGATCGAGCGCCGGCTTGAACTGGTTCTGGTGGATCGTCCCGACGAGCCGTTCGAGCTCGCGGTGCGCGGGCAGCAGGATCGCCGCCGCCGGGACTTCGTAGATGTCGCGCACCTTCAGGCCGACGATGCGGTCCTCGATGTGGTCCACGATCCCCACGCCGTGCTTGATCCCCAGCGACGCCGCCGCATCCAGCAGGTCGACGAGATCCATCCGCTGCCCGTTCAACGCGACGGGGACGCCCGCCTCGAACTCGACCGAGACGATCTCGGCCTCGTCGGGCGCCTCCTCGGGCCGCGTCACGAGCTGGAACACGTCGTCGTCGGGCGCGTGATGGAGATCCTCGATCCAGCGGCCCTCGGACGAGCGGCCCCACAGGTTGTCGTCGATCGAGTACGGCGCCGTCTCGGTCCCGCCCTTGACGGGGATCCCGTGCTTGCGCGCGTACGCGATCTCCTCGTCGCGCCCCATCGCCCACGAGCGCACCGGCGCGATCACCTTCAGCTCGGGCGCCAGCGTCGCCACCGTGCCCTCGATCCGCACCTGGTCGTTGCCCTTGCCGGTGCAGCCGTGCGCGATCGTGTCGCAGCCCGTGCGCCGCGCGTACTCGACCGCCAGCTTCGCGATCAGCGGACGCCCGAGCGCGGTGAACAGCGGATAGCCGTCGCCGTAGTCGGCGTTGGCCATGATCGCCGGCCGTATGTACTCGCGCGCGAACTCCTCACGCGCGTCCACGACGTGCGCCTCCAGCGCGCCGAGCTGCATCGCCTTGCCGCGCACGACCTCGTAGTCCTCGCCCGGCTGCCCCAGGTTCACCGTCAACGCGACGACCTCGGCCTCGTACTCGTCCTGGATCCACTTGAGCATCACGCTCGTGTCGAGGCCGCCCGAGTACAGGAGCAGGACGCGGCCGACCTCGCCGGGCTGCGCCAGATAGGTCGCTACACGCGTCGACTCGGGATCGGCGAGACGGTGGACTTCGGTGTGTGTCTTGGGATCGCGCGGCTCGTCGTTCATCGACGGGCAGCGTACGACGCCGGCGGATCGGAAGGGCGCGAGCGCGCTAGAAGCCGCGGCGCGAGATGCCGGCGGCCCGCAGGTAGCGGAAGCCGTCCTCGCCGAAGTGCTCGATGTAGCCCGCGTCCTCGACCTGCTCGTCGGAGTCGCGCGCGTCACGCAGCCAGCGCGCCCCGATCAGGTCGGTGAGGCCCGCCGCCTCGTCGAACAGGCGGTCGGCGTCGGCGTCGAGCTTGTCGGCGCTGCGGCGATGCAGCGGCGCGACCAGGAGCGCCTCGCCGGCGGCCGCCTCGTCGGCGACGCTGAGGCCGACGAGCCCGAGCACCAGCGGCCGCGGGCTGTCGAGCCGCACGGCCAGCGCGGCCACGCGCTCGCTCCACGCGCACAGCAGGTCGGCGCGATCGTGGTCGATGCCGTCGCGGAACGCCGCTTGCCACGGCGGATCGGCCGCGGTGTACGCCTTGACGGCGCGCGCGACCTGCTCGTCCCCGGCGCTCGGGATCGGGCTGTCGTAGTAGCCGTCCCCGCGCGGGAGATCGAGCTGGGCCAGGGCGTGGCGGACGTCCATCGGCGTCAGTCAATCACGTCACGACGACCGCAGGCGCCCACGCAGGTGCGGAGTGGCGAATCCTGCCGCCAGCGCGAGCACGATCAGGGCGATCCCGATCGCCAGTGACACGCCCCCGGGTTCGCCGCCGTCGCCGAGGCTGGGGGGCGCCAGGCGGGTGTCCGACTCGCCGCGCACATCGCCGCTGCCCCCGGTCGTGCCGCCTCCGCTCCCGGTGTCGGACTTGGCGCCGCCGGAGTCACCGGCGTCGCCTCCGCCGCCCGGCACGGCGACCGCACCGGTGTCGGTCCCGCCGCCGCCACCGCCGGGCGTGATGATCGGCGCCGTGGCTCCGGCGCTACCGCGGCACGCGCCGGCCCGCCTGAGCTGCCCGGCCTCGCGCAGGGCGCGGCGCTCGAGCCGGCGCACCTTGCGCGGGCGGACGTCGAGGATCCGGGCCACGCGACGGCGCGAGTGCGGGTCGGCGGAGCCGTAGCCCGAGCGCAGGATCAGCACGCGCCGCTGGTCGGTCGCCAGGTCGTCGAGGCACGAGCTCAGGCGGGCGACCTTGCGGCGCAGCCGGCGCGCATCGCGGCGGCGCTCGGCCCGCGTGCGCGTCGCGGCGCGAGCGGCGCGCGCGCTGCCCGCGGAG
>DASSUW010000295.1:0-16378 GCA_035706585.1 Solirubrobacteraceae bacterium
CACCGCGCGCATCTCCTCGAGCCCGTGGATCGGCTCCTCGCACAGCTCGATCCCGGCCGGCGCGAGCGTGCGCAGGTTGGCGAGCGCCTCGTCGACCGACGTCCACGCCCCGTTGGCGTCCAGGCGGATCGCCATCTCGTCGCCCACCGCGGCGCGCACCGCCGCGACCCGGCCCGCGTCGTCGCCGATCCCGACCTTCATCTTCACGCAGCGGAAGCCGGCCTCAGCCGCGGCCGCGGCCGCCGCGGCGGCGCCCGCGCGGTCGGCAGGGCGCAGCGTCGCATTGACGGCGACGGTCCCGACCGCGCCCGCGGCGATCAGCTGAGCGACCGGGAACCCGGTCCGGCGGCCGGCGCGATCCCACAACGCCAGGTCGACGGCCGCCAGCGCATGCGGCAGCGGCCGCTCGGCGGCACACGCGGCGAGCAGCTCGGCGCGCGTCGAGCGAGCGCTGGCGCGCGCCAGCACGGCGCCGTAGGCGTCCAACGCGGAGCGAACGGCGGCCGGCGAGACACCGTCGAAGCCCTCCAGCGGCGCCGCCTCGCCGTCGCCGAAGTCCCCGTCGCCGAAGTCGATCCGCACCTCGAGGATCTCGCGCTCCACGAGCTCACCCCACGCGGCGCGCAGCGGCGACCGCAGGCGCAGCTTCCGGCTCGTGACGATCAGCTCGGCCATCAGCTCGCCAGGATCCCCGCCGACAGCAGTCCGCAGAACGCGACCTCGAGCATCCCGGTCCGCGCCAGGGCGCCGTTCAAGGACGGCCCGTCGGACCGGTTGCGCACGATCCGCACGACCGGCACGGCCAGCGGCAGCGCCAGCAGCGCGAGCAGCAGCCACGCCGACAGCTCGTCGGAGCCGAACAGCCACGGCAGCGGCGCGCACAGGAACGCGCCGTAGACCATCGCCGCGTACAGCCCCCGGGTCCGCGGGCGTCCGAGCCGCACCGCGAGCGTCCGCTTCCCGGCTCGCCGGTCGGTCTCGAGGTCGCGTACGTTGTTGACCACGAGGATCGCCGCCGCCAGCAGTCCCACGGGCACGGCCAGGACGAACGCCTCCCACGTGAGGCGCTCGACCTGCGCGAAGTAGGACCCGGTGACGGCCACGAGGCCGAAGAACAGGAACACGAACACCTCGCCGAGCCCTTCGTACCCGTACGGCCGCGGCCCGCCCGTGTAGAGCACGCCGGCGAGGATCGAGGCGGCGCCGACGAGCAGCAGCTCCCAGCCCGCGGTCGCGACCAGGTACGCGCCCGCCAGCACCGCCAGCCCGAACGCGACGTAGGTGGCGACGAGCACCTGGCGCGGCGGCACGAGCCCGCCCGCGGTCACGCGCACCGGCCCGAGCCGGTCCTCGGTGTCGGCGCCGCGGCGGGCGTCCGAATAGTCGTTGGAGAGGTTCGTCCCGATCTGGATGAACACCGCGCCGAGCATCGCGGCCACGAACGAGAGCGGCCGGAACGTCCCCTCGGTCGCGGCCAGCGCCGTGCCGACGAGCACCGGAGCGACCGCCGCCGGCAGCGTGCGCGGCCGCGCCGCCATGAGCCAGATGTGGAGCGCCCTCAAGGCCGTCGGGGGAACTGCGAGAAATCAGGCTGGCGCTTGCCCTTGTACGCCTCGCGCCCCTCACGCGCCTCCTCGGACGCGTAGAAGAGCAGGTTGGCGTCGTGCGCCAGCTGCTGGATGCCGCTCAACCCGTCCTCCGCCGCGTGGAAGCTCGCCTTCAGCAGCCGGAGCGAGAAGGGGGAGAGGGCGAGCATCTCACGGCACCACTTCACCGTCTCGGCCTCGAGCTCCTCCAGCGGCACGACGGTGTTCACGAGCCCCATGGCGAGCGCCTGCTCGGCGTCGTACTGCCGGCACAGGAACCAGATCTCCTTCGCCTTCTTCACGCCGACGGTGTTGGCGAGCAGCGCGGCGCCGAACCCGCCGTCGAACGACCCGACGCGCGGGCCGGTCTGGCCGAAGCGCGCGTTGTCAGCGGCGATCGTGAGGTCGCAGACGAGGTGCAGCACGTGCCCGCCGCCGACGGCGTACCCGGCGACCATCGCGACCACCGGCTTCGGCAGGCGGCGGATCTGTACGTGCAGGTCGGTGACGTGGAAGCGCCCGACCTTCGCGCCCTCGGGGATGTAGCCGGTGTCGCCGCGCACGCGCTGGTCGCCGCCCGAGCAGAACGCCAGCGGACCCTCCCCGGTCAGCACGATCACGCCGACGTCGGTGTCCTCGCGTGCCCGCTCGAGCGCCTGGGAGATCTCGACGATGGTCTGCGGCCGGAACGCATTGCGGACCTCCGGCCGGTTGATGGTGATCTTCGCGATGCCGTCGCCGGAGGTCTCGTAGCGGATGTCCTCGAACTCGGCGGCGGGGGTCCAGGTGACGCTCACCGATTAGACACTAGCCTCCCATCGACAGTGATCGAATCATGGCTCGAGCGGGCGGCGCCCGACCGCGTGGCGGTCGAGGCGCCGGACGGGGTGCTCACGTACGCGGAGCTGCTCGCCGCCGCGCGGGACGCGGCGCGTGGGTACAGCGGCCGCGTCGAGCTGGCCGCGACGCCCGGCGTCGAGTTCGTCGTGCGCCTCCACGCCTGCCTGCTGGCGGGCGCCCGTGCCGTGCCGATCGACCCGCGCCTGCGTGCCGACGAGCGCGCCGCGCTCGGCGATGCGCCCGGCGATCTCGTCGTCCACACGTCGGGCACCACCGGCGTGCCCCGGCCGGTCGGCCTGACCACCACGGACATCGAGGCGAACGCGCGCGGCGTCGCCGCCGCGCTCGGCCTCACCGACGACGAGCGCTGGCTGTGCCCGCTCCCGCTCAGCCACATCGGCGGGCTGATGGTGCTGCTGCGGTCGGCGGTCTACGGCACGACGGCCGTCCTGGGACCGCCCGACACCGGCAACGTCACCGTCAGCTCGCTCGTGCCGACCCAGCTCGCTCGCCTGCTCGATGCCGACGCGTCGCCGCCGTCGCGCGCCGTCCTGCTCGGCGGCGCGCCCGCCGATCCGGCGCTGCTCGTCCGCGCCCGCGACGCCGGCTGGCCGGTCGCCCCGAGCTACGGGCTCACGCAGACGTGCTCGGCCGCGACGATCGGCGAGATCGGCGACACCGAGACGTCCGGCCGCCCGATCCCCGGGGTCACCGTGACGATCGCGCCCGACCAGGAGATCGTCGTCGGCAGCGTCCACACGGGCGACCTCGGGCGCCTCGACGAGCGCGGCCGCCTGATCGTCGTCGGCCGCAAGACCGACACGATCGTCACCGGCGGGGAGAACGTCGCTCCCGCCGAGGTCGAGGCCGTCCTGCGCGCGCACCCGGCCGTCGCCGACGCCGGCGTCTTCGCCCGCCCGCACGCCGAGTGGGGCGAGGCCGTGACCGCCCGCGTCGTGCTCCGGCCGGGGGCGCAGGCGACCGGCGACGAGCTGCGCGCCTACGCCGCCGAGCGGCTGGCGCGCTTCAAGGTGCCCAAGGCGGTCGAGCTCGCCGACGAGCTGCCGCGCACCGAGTCCGGCAAGCTGCTGCGAAGGGAGCTGGCATGAGGCGGGACCGTTGGGCGCGCGTGGCGCGTGGATGGGAGTCGCGGGCCGACCAGATGCGGCGCGTGACGATGCCGGTGTCGATGTGGATGGTCGACGCGATCGAGCCCCAGCCCGGGCACACGGTGCTCGACCTCGCCGCCGGGATCGGCGATACCGGCTACCTCGCCTCCGAGCTGATCCAGCCGGGCGGCACGCTGATCACCTCCGACTACCTGCCCGAGATGCTGAGTGCCGCGCAGCGCCGCGCCGAGGCGCTCGGCGTCACGAACGTGCGGTTCAAGCAGATCGACGCCACGCAGCCGATCGATCTCGAGGCGGCGAGCGTCGACGCCGTGCTGTGCCGGTTCGGCTACATGCTCATGGGCGATCCCGAGGCGGCGCTGCGCGAGACCCGGCGTGTGCTGCGGCCCGGCGGCCGGCTCGCGCTGGCGGCGTGGATGGGCGCGCAGGACAACCAGTGGAGCTCGCTGCCGGTCCGGCTGCTGCTCGATCGCGGCCTGGTCGAGCCGCCGGAGCCCGGTCCGGGTCAGTTCGCGTGGGCCGAGGAGGGCATCATCGCCGAGCAGCTCGAGGCGGTCGGGTTCGTCGAGTACGAGGTCGAAGCGCTCGACTTCCCGGTCCGCTACCCGTCGGTGGAGGAATGGTGGGCGACGTCGCGCGCGATGGGCGTGACGGTCAGTGAGGCGCGGATCGACGACGAGGGCGAGATCCTGGGCGCGCTCGCCGCGGCGGCCGAGCCGTGGACGCAGGACGACGGCTCGCTGGCGATCCCGGCCCGCACGTGGGTCGCCGCCGCGACGGGTTAGGCTTCGGCGCCCATGTTCTACGACGACGATGCTGATCTAGACCTGCTCAAGGGCAAGACCGTGGCGATCCTCGGCTACGGCTCGCAGGGTCACGCCCACTCGCTCAACCTCAAGGATTCCGGCGTCGACGTCGTCGTCGGGCTCCGCCCCGACTCGTCCTCCGTCGAGCAGGCCCGCAAGCAGGGCCTGGAGGTCACGGACATCGCGGACGCTGCCTCGCGCGGCGACATCGTGATGGTCCTGCTGCCGGACGAGCGCCACCACGACGTGTGGGAGGAGTCGATCCGCGACGGGATCGCTCCCGGCAACACGCTCCTGTTCGGCCACGGCTTCTCGATCCACTACGGCGAGGTCGAGCCGCCGCCGGAGGTCAACGTCGCGCTGATCGCGCCGAAGGGTCCCGGCCACCTCGTGCGCCGCCAGTACCTGGAGGGCAGCGGCGTGCCCGGCCTCGTCGCGGTCCACGCCGACCCGGCCGGCAACACCCTCCAGCTGGCGCTCGCGTACGCGAAGGGCATCGGCTGCACCCGCGGCGGCGTGATCGAGACCACGTTCAAGGACGAGACCGAGACCGACCTGTTCGGCGAGCAGGCCGTACTCTGCGGCGGCGTCTCCGAGCTCGTCCAGGCCGGCTACGAGACGCTCGTCGACGCGGGGTACGACTCCAAGCTCGCGTACTTCGAGTGCCTGCACGAGCTGAAGCTGATCGTCGACCTGATGTACGAGAAGGGCATCTCCGGGATGCGCTTCTCGGTGTCCAACACGGCGGAATACGGCGATTACACGCGCGGCCGGCGCGTCATCTCGGACGCGACGCGCCAGGCGATGAAGGACGTGCTGGGCGAGATCCAGTCGGGGGCGTTCGCGCGCGAATGGATCGCCGAGAACCGGGCGGGCCAGGAGAACTTCAAGCGCATGCGCGAGGAGCAGGCCGCGCACCAGATCGAGCGCGAAGGCAAGGAGCTGCGCTCGATGATGGACTGGATCGAGACCGAGTTCTGAACGACGAACCCACCATCTCGGGCTGGCTGCCTCCACACGCGCCCGGCGGACTGCCGGCGCCGATGTTCGAGGCGGCTCCGCCCGAGCCGGCGGTGCCTGAGGCACCGGTGCCCGACGCACCGGTGCCCGAGCTCGCGCCGTGGGCGGCGTCGGCCGAGCGCCCACCGTTCGCGCGGCCGACGCCCCAGCCGGGCAACTCGCTGGCCGTGACGTCGCTCGTGCTCGCGCTCGTCGGGCTCGTGCTCGTCTTCCTGTCGCTCGGGTTCGCGGCGCTGCTGTCGCTGCCGTTCTCGATCGCGGCGTGGGTGACCGGGTCGCTCGGCCGCCGGCAGGTCGCCAAGGGCGTCACCAAGGCGGGCGACGGGATCGCGCACGCCGGGCTCGTGCTCGGCGTCGTCGGCGTGGTGCTCGGCGTGATCGGAGCGGTCGTGTGGAGCCTGCTGCTGGCCGGCGGGTTCGATCCCGAGGAGTTCCTGAGGGAGATCGAGCAGGGCCGCTAACCTGCGGCGCGTCCTCCCCACAAGCCAAGGCCCGCGCCGATGACGCCGAATCCCTTCACCAAGCAGTACCTGATGACCGCCGGACCGACGCCCGTGCCGCCCGCGGTCTCGCAGGCGATGGCGGCGCCGATGCTCTACCACCGCGCGCCGGCGTTCGACGAGCTGTACGAGCGCGTCCTGGGCAAGCTGCCCGCGATCTTCCGGACGGCCAACGACGTGCTGGCGTTCGCGGCGAGCGGGAGCGGCGCGCTGGAGTCGGCGGTCGCGAATCTCGTGCGGCCGGGCGACAGGATCCTCGTCGGGGCGGCGGGCAAGTTCGGCGAGCGCTGGATCCAGCTCGGGGAGGCCTACGGGGCCGACGTCGTGCGCTACGAGCCCGGCTGGGGCGAGCGGCTCGACCCGGCCGAGTACGACCGCCTGCTGGCCGAGAACCCGGACGTCAAGGTCGCGTTCTCGACGCTCAGCGAGACGTCGACCGGCATCGTGCACGACATCCAGGCGATCGCGGAGGTCGCCCGCAAGCACGACGTGATCCTCGCGGTCGACGCCGTGTCCGGCCTCGGGGCGACCGAGCTGCGCCAGGACGAGTGGGGCGTCGACGTTGCCGTCGCCGGCTCGCAGAAGGCGCTGATGTGCCCGCCCGGGCTCGCGTTCGCGTCGGTGTCCGAGCGCGCGCTCGAGTACGCCGCGCAGCGCGGCGAGGGCCGCTACTACTTCGACTGGGGCCGCACGGTCAAGAGCCAGCGCAAGGGCGCCAGCCCGTTCACGCCCGCAGTCTCGATCTTCCTCGGGCTCGACGTCGCCCTCGGCCTGATCGAGGACGAGGGGCTGGACGACGTCATGGCCCGCCACCAGCTGCTCGCGCGCGCCACGCGCGCCGGCGTCGCGGCGATGGGGCTCGAGCTGTTCGGCGACCCGGACGAGCGCTCCACGGTCGTCACGGCCGTCGACCTGCCGGGCGACATCGACGGCGGCAAGGTCCCCGGCGGTCTGCGCAAGCTCGGCATCACGGCCAACGGCGGCCAGGACCACCTCAAGGGCCGCATCCTGCGGATCGCCCACTGCGGCTACTTCGGGGCGTTCGACATCGTCACCTCGCTCGCCGGCCTGGAGATGGTGCTCGACCAGCTCGGGCACGCGGGCGTCGAGCACGGCGCCGGGCCCGGCGCGGCGCAGAAGGTGTTCCTCGAGGCCGGCGTCCCCGCCGCGGCGTGACGCTCACCGAGCCGTACAAGGTCCTCGTCAAGGAGAGGATCGCCGACTCCGGCGTGGCGCTCCTGCGCGAGCGGTTCGACGTCGACCTCGGCTTCGACTGGGACGACGCGCAGCTGGCCGAGCGGATCGGCGACTACCACGCGATCCTCATCCGCTCGGCGACGACGCTGACCGCGGACCTGATCGCGCGCGCGGACAAGCTGAAGGTCATCGGGCGCGCCGGCGTCGGGGTCGACAACGTCGACGTCGAGGCGGCGACCAAGCGCGGCATCATCGTCGCGAACGCGCCGCAGTCGAACGTCATCACCGCGGCCGAGCACACGGTCGCGCTCCTGCTCGCGCTCGCGCGCAACGTGCCGCAGGCGCACGGCGCGCTGGTGGGCGGCGCCTGGGAGCGGTCCAAATGGGGCGGCGTGGAGCTGTACGAGAAGACGCTCGGGCTGCTCGGCTTCGGCCGCATCGGCCAGCTCGTCGCGGCCCGCGCGCAGGGCTTCGGCATGCATGTGATCGCGTTCGACCCGTTCGTGAGCACCGCCCGCTTCCGCGAGCTCGGCGTCGAGAAGGCGGAGACCTCGGACGAGCTGTACGCGCGCAGCGACTTCATCTCGATCCACCTGCCCAAGACGCCGGAGACCGAGAACTGGCTCGACGCCGACGCGCTCGCCAAGTGCCGCGACGGGGTGCGGATCATCAACTGCGCGCGCGGGCCGCTGGTCGACGACGACGCGCTGAAGGCGGCGCTGGACTCGGGCAAGGTCGCCGGCGCGGCGCTCGACGTGTTCCGCAGCGAACCGGTGACCGACCACCCGCTGTTCGGCTATCCCAACGTCGTGGTCACGCCGCACCTGGCCGCGTCGACCACCGAGGCGCAGGACCGCGCGGGCGTGCAGACCGCCGAGCAGGTCGTGGCCGCGCTGACCGGGGGCGTCGTGTCCACGGCCGTCAACATCCCGGCGGTCAGCGCCGAGGACATGGACGTGCTGGGGCCGTTCGTGCCGCTTTGCCGCGGCCTCGGGCGCGTGGGGATGGGGCTCGCCGAGTCGTCGAACTTCGACCGGATCGAGATCGAGTACCTCGGCCGCATCGCCGAGCGCGACACGCGCCTGCTCACGCTCGCCGTGCTCAACGGCGTACTGGCGGGCCATACCGACGAGGAGGTGAACCTCGTCAACGCCCCGACGCTGGCCGAGGAGCGGGGGATCGAGGTGTCGGAGCGCCGCGAGGCCGTCGCGCGCGACTTCACCGACCTCGTGCGCGTCAGCCTCGTCTGCGGCGACGACCGCACCCGCGTGGTCGGCACGACGCTCGGCCAGATGCACCGCCCGCACCTGCTCGAGGCGTGGGGCCAGCGGTTCAACCTGCAGATGGACGAGGGCCACCTCGCGCTGTTCCGCTACCAGGACGTGCCCGGCATGGTCGGCCGCGTGGGCACCGTGTTCGGCGGCCACGGCGTGAACATCTCGTCGGCCGCCGTCGGCCGCCAGGCGCCCGGCGAGCGCGGCAGCGACCTCGCCGTCATGGCGATCACCACCGACGCGCCGATCCCGCAGGGCGTCATCGACGAGATCGTCGCGTCCGACGGCTTCATCGCCGGCCGGGCCGTGCCGCTCGGCGCCTAGCCCGCCGGCGGCGGCGCGGCTCTCGGTGCCGCGGCACGGCCAGCGAACTGCGGCGGGGTGGGGCGGCGAGGGCGCCGGCGGGCGCGGTTGTCTCCACACGTCTGGCGCTTTCACGTCGCTATGCGATGAAAAAGCGCCAGGGACGGGGTATCGCCCCCTCCTGGCCGCCCTTCAATGCCGAAGTTCGTCCCTCACCGGACGATGGTCTCCAAAGCCCCGAGCGCCCGGGCGGTGCCGCGCAGGCCGACGTACAGCATCAGCAGGCCGCTGGTGAGCAGCAGTTCGCCCGTGCCTTCGCGGCGGGCGTTGGTCACAAGCTCAGTCATAGCGATCACGGTAGGACCCCCGCGCGTGTGCCGTTATGGGTGCGCCGTCCATCATGCGGACGGTCCGGCTGGACCGTGTGTCGATTCCGTTGTCAGGCGCGGAAGGCGGGGCGTGCGACCGGCTTGTGCGCCGGGGCGGCGAGGCCGGCGACCCACGACGGCTCGTCGGGGCGCGGGGTCACGATCCGCTCGAGCGCCTCGACGACCTTCGGGTCAAAGCCGGTGCCGGACTCCTCGCGCAGCAGCGCCAGCGCCCGCTCGGGCGTCCACGCGTCGCGATAGACCCGGTCGGAGACGAGCGCGTCGTACACGTCGCAGGCGGCGAGGATGCGCGTCTCGATCGCCAGGTCGCAGCCCTGCAGGCCGGCCGGGTAGCCGGTGCCGTCGAGCCGCTCGTGGTGATCGGACACGAGCCGGCGGACGGTCTCCGGGAACCCGCCGAGCTCCTCGAGCAGCCGGCGGCCGGACTCGGGGTGACGACGGATCTCGGCGAACTCCTCGTCGGTCAGCGGGCCCGGCTTCTGGAGGATCTCCAGCGGCACGCTGAGCTTGCCGACGTCGTGCAGCAGCCCGCCCATCGCGAGGTGCCGGCGCATCGCCGGCGGCAGCTTGAGCTCCTCGCCGACGCGCGCGGCGAGCAGGGCGACGCGGCGGGTGTGCTCCTCGGTCGACGTGTCGCGATCGGCGAGCCGCAGGAGCAGCGAGCGGACGCGCATGCCCAGGTAGGCCTCCTCGGCCGCGACGAGCTCGGGCGCCGTGAGGTCGCCGACCAGCGGGCGCGAGGCGCCGCCGTGCGCGAGGTCGAGCGCGGTCGGGATCCCGATCAGCGCGATGCCGCCGAGCTCGAACGCGTGCCCGCTGTAGAACGCGACGTTGCCGGGACCCATGACGAGCCCGCCGAACAGCGAGACGACGAGCCAAGCGCAGCCGGCGACGACCAGCAGGTCGGTCGGCCGGTGCGTGAGCGCGTGCGTGCGGATCGCGCGGTGGGCCAGCACGGCCAGGCAGGCGACCCCGAACGCGAGCAGCGCGATCGCCGGAGCGCTGCCGGCCTGGGGGACCATCGGGACGATCGACGGGAACGCCATCGCGGCGGCGCCGAGGCCGAGGACCGCGACGATCAACGTGCCCTGGAGGACGAGCAGCGGCGCGATCCGCCGCGGCTGGCGCAATCCCGGCAGGGCGGTCAGCGCGAGCAGCGCCGCGCCGACCGGGATCGAGAGCCCGCCGGCGAGCGCGATCACGCCGTTCGTCCCGACGACGACGCCGGGCGTGGCGAAGCCGTGGACGGCGAGCAGCGCGGTCGTCGTCGAGAACGCCGTGCCGAGCAGGATCGCGCGACCGTCGCGCGCCCGGACGCCGGCCGTCGTGAGGCCGAAGGCGACGAACGCGGCGGTACCGGCCGCGGCGACGACGGGCCAGAAGTGCGCCTCAGCGGTGAGGGCGACCTTCTGCCCGCCGTAGAGCGCCATCATCGCGACCGGCACGACGGCCGCGGCGGCGGCGAGCAGGTATCCGGGATCGACCCGCTTGAGCCAGGAGGCACGCATTACCCACGGGTATCGGCCGGTGGGCGGCGACGATTGAGCGAAATGTCTCTGCGTTATGCGGCCTGGCGCGCCGCATCACGCCGCGCGAGCCGGCGCTGGAGGATCACGTTGAGCCCCATCAGCACGAGCACGACCAGCAGCAACCCGGTCGCGAGCACGTTGACCTCGGCGGGCACGCCCTGGCGCGTGGCGCCGAAGATGAACAGCGGGAACGTCACCGTCTGGCCGGCGTTGAAGCTGGTGATCACGTAGTCGTCGACCGAGATCGCGGCCGCCAGCAGCGCCGCCGCCGCGACGCCCGGCGCGATCATCGGCAGCGTCACCTTGCGGAACGTCGTCCACTCGGTGGCGCCGAGGTCCATCGCGGCTTCCTCGATGTGGCGGTCCATCCCCTCCAATCGCGCCTTCACGGTCACCACCACGTACGAGACCGTGAACATCACGTGCGCGATCACGATCGTCGCGAACCCCGTGTTGACCGCCATCGTCAGGAACAGCGCCAGCAGCGCGGCGCCGATCACGACCTCCGGCGTCGAGAGCGGCAGGAAGACGAAGAAGTCGACCACGCCGCGGCCGCGGAAGCCGTAGCGCACGAGCGCCAGCGCCATGAACGTCCCGAGCGTCGTGGCGATCACCGTCGAGATGCCCGCGATCAGCAGCGAGTTTTTCATCGCCAGCGCGAGATCCGGGTTGGTGAACGGGTGCTTCCAGTGGTCGAGCGTGAAGCCCTCCCACGTGAAGTTGAACCGCCCCTGCGGATCGTTGAACGAGAACACCACGATCACGAAGATCGGGATGAACAGGTAGACCAGCGCGAGCGCGCTCCAGATGCCGAGCGCCCACGCACGGACCCGGTCGCGGCTGCGGGGGAGCGGGCCGCGCGCGGCCTGCAGCGTCGCGTCGCCGAGTGCGGGAGGTGCCTCGACCGCCATCAGAGCGCCGCCTCGGTCAGGTTCCGCGTGCCCAGCACCCGGGCGTAGAGGAAGATCCCGATGAGGATGAAGGTCATCAGGATGAACGACAGCGCCGCCGCCGTCGGGTAGTCCTGGATGTACAGGTAGCGGCTCTGGATGACGTTGCCGATCATGTACTGCTGCGGCGTCCCGAGCAGCGCCGCGTTGACGAAGTCGCCGCACGCGGGGATGAACGTCAGCAACGAGCCCGCGAAGATGCCCGGCAGCGCGAGCGGCAGCGTGATCTTGCGGAACGCGGTCGCCCGGCTCGCGTACAGGTCGGTCGCCGCCTCGATCAGCCGCTTGTCGATCTTCTCGAGCGACACGTACAGCGGCAGCGCCATGAACGGCAGGAAGTTGTACGTGATGCCCGCGATCACGGCCGTGCGCGTCGCGAGCAGGCGCCCGTCGTCGCTCACGACGCCGATCGTCTTGAGCGTGTCGACCACGAACCCGTTGTCGGCGAGGATCAGCTGCCAGCTCACCGTCCGCAGCACGTACGAGACGAAGAACGGCAGGATGACCAGCAGCAGCATCAGGTTCTTCCAGCGGCCGGCCTTGAACGCGATGAAGTAGGCCAGCGGGAACGCGATCACGAAGCACAGGACGGTCGCCGCGGCCGAGTACCCGATCGAGCGGATGAAGTGCTCGCTGTAGTCGCTGATCGCGTCCGTGTACGTCGAGAACGCCCAGTTGAAGACGTAGCCGGTCTCCGGGTCGCCGGTCTGCAGCGACACGTTGGCCTGGTTCACCAGCGGGATCGCGAAGAACACGATCAGCCACGCCAGCCCAGGCCCCAGGAAGATCCAGGGCATGAGCTGGCGACGCCGGTGAAGCGAGAGGCGCAGCATCGTGGCTACGCGCCGGTGACCTTGGCCATGGCCTCCTGCATCTCACGCTCGTCGGCCGGCGACAGGTTCGGGTACGCGTGGATCTTCGCCTGGA
Organism: Solirubrobacteraceae bacterium; assembly: GCA_035706585.1. Taxonomy (GTDB): domain Bacteria; phylum Actinomycetota; class Thermoleophilia; order Solirubrobacterales; family Solirubrobacteraceae; genus DASSUW01. The sequence continues at coordinate 12,452 of DASSUW010000295.1, forward strand.
TCTCCGGCGGCGGGAAGATCAGCTCGTTGTTCGCGATGTCCGGGTCGCTCTTCTCGAGCTCCTCCTTGGCGCCCTTGACCGGCGAGATGTAGTTGACCCAGGCCGCCAGCTTCGCCGCCACGACCGGGTCATAGAGGTAGTTCATCATCGTCTCGGCCGCGTACGGGTGCTCGACGTGGGCCGGCATCATCATGTTGTCGTTGAACGCGACGTTGCCTTCCTCGAAGTACGTGAAGCGCAGGTCCGGGTTGTCGCTCTGCAGCTGGACCATGTCGCCCGACCAGGCCATCGACACCCACACGTTGCCCTTCGCGAGGTCGGTCGTGTAGTCGTTGCCGGTGAAGCGCCGGAACTGGCCCGCCTGGTTGGCCTTGTCGATCTTCTCGATCGCGCCGAGGATCTGGTCGATGCTGGCCTTCGAGCAGTCGATCCCGTCGCCGAGCAGCACGGTCGAGGCCGAGTCGTACGGCTCGGAGAGCATCGTCACGCGGCCCTTGAACTTCGGGTCGAAGAAGTCGGCGACGTTCTTGAGCTCGCGGCCGGTCTTCTTGATGTTGTAGCCGATGCCGGTGGCGCCGGACTGGTACGGCAGCGAGTACTGGCGCTCGGGGTCGTAGTTGATCGTCGCCAGGTTCTCGACGATGTTCGCCGCGTTCGGGACGTTCTTCTTGTCGATCGGCTCCGCATAGCCGTTGCGGATCCAGCGCGCGGCCATGTAGTCGGTGAGCACGACGATGTCGCGCCCGATCGACTGCCCGTTCTCGAGCTGCTGACGGACCTTCCCGAAGAACTCGTAGTTGTCGTTGATGTCCTCGAGGTACTTGACGTTGCCGCCGAACTGCTTGTTGAACTGCTTGAGCAGCTTCTTGTCCATGTACAGCGGCCAGTTCGAGAACGTCCAGTCGCCGATCTCGGTCTTCGGGTGGCTGACGGACTCGGCCTTGTCGGCGTTCTCCTCCTTGGCCTTCTCCTGCGTGCCCTCGACGCCGCCGCACGCGGCGATCACCGCCGACAGGCCGGAGAGCGCGAACGCGGCTCCGCCCGCGCGGCCGAGGAAGCGCCGCCGCGACAGCCGCTGCGCCTCCAGGTACTCCTCAAGTGCGCGCTCGATACGCGGATCGGTCATGCGACCCCCTCCTTGGCTACGACGAACGTGTGCTGCGGATCCCAGGCAAGCTGGACCTCCCGACCCGGGCCGAGCGAGTCGGGCTCGGCACCGTCGAGATTCTGCGCGAAGACCGTGAGCTCCTCGCCCCCGGCCGCTCGGATGACGTACTGGATCGAGACCCCGAGGAACGAGGCGACCACGACCGTTCCGCGCAGGACGTTGTGGCCGGCCGGCACCGACGCGCCGGCGGGGGAGAGGACGACCTTCTCCGGCCGCACGCCGATCCGCACCGCGTCGGTCCCGTGCGGGCCGATGCGGTCGCTGGGCACGTGCAGCGTCGCCCCGTCGTGGGTCTCGACCGACGAGTGGCCGTTCTGCGACGCGCGCAGCCGCGCGTCGACGAGGTTCGAGACGCCGAGGAAGTTCGCCACGAACTCGGTGCGCGGGCGCTCGTAGAGGTCGGCGGCGCTGCCCGCCTGCTCGATCTTGCCGTCGCTCATGACCGCGATCGTGTCGGCCATGCTCATGGCCTCTTCCTGGTCGTGCGTGACGTGCACGAACGTGATGCCGACGTCCTGCTGGATGCGCTTGAGCTCGATCTGCAGCTGCTTGCGCAGGCGCAGGTCCAGCGCGCCGAGCGGCTCGTCGAGCAGCAGCGCGCGCGGGCGGTTCACCAGCGCGCGCGCGAGCGCGACGCGCTGCTGCTGGCCGCCCGACAGCTGCGCCGGCTTGCGCCGGCCGTAGCCGCCGAGCTGGACCATCTCCAGCGCTTCGTTGACGCGCTGGCCGACGTCGGCCTTGCTGACCTTCTTGCGCTCGAGCCCGAACGCGACGTTGCGCTCGACGGTCAGGTGCGGGAACAGCGCGTACGACTGGAAGACCGTGTTGACGTCGCGCTTGTAGGGCGGCAGCTGCGTGACCTCGTCGCCGCCGAGGTAGACGCGGCCCTCGGTGGGGTCCTCGAACCCGCCGACCATCCGCAGCGTCGTCGTCTTGCCGCAGCCGGACGGACCGAGCAGCGCGTAGAACGCGCCGCGCGGGATCGACAGCGTCAGGTCATCGACCGCCGTCGTCTCGCCGAACCGCTTGGTGACGCTCTCGAGGTGGATATCGGCGTCTGTCATCTGTCTTCCGGGGTGGACACCGCGTCGTACCACTCCTTTCGCGGAGCGCCGGTGAGCTCGAAGACCACGTGCTTGACGGCGGTGTACTCCTCGAGCGCGTACATGGACATGTCCTTGCCGAAGCCGGAGCCCTTGACGCCGCCGTGCGGCATCTCGGATCCGATGGCGAGATGTTCGTTGATCCAGACCGTGCCCGCCTCCAGCTCGCGCGCGGCGCGCTGCGCGCGGAACACGTCGCGCGTCCAGGCCGAGGCCGCGAGGCCGTAGCGCGTGTCGTTGGCCTTGGCGAACGCCTCGTCGTCGCTGTCGAACGACAGCACGCAGACGACGGGGCCGAAGACCTCGTTCTGGACGATCTCGGAATCCTGGGCGGCGCCGGTGATCACGGTCGGCGGGTAGTACGCGCCCGGACCGTCCGGCAGTTCGCCGCCGCGCTCGGCGCGGGCGCCGGCGGCGACGGCGCGCTCGACGAAGCCGTGGACCCGGTCGCGCTGCGCCGGCGACACGAGCGGCCCGAGGTTCGTGGCGTCGTCCAGCGGATCGCCGACCACCAGCCGGTCGACCTTGCCGAGGAATCGCTCCAGGAACGCGTCGCGCACGCGGTCGTCGACATAGATGCGCGTCGCCGCCGTGCAGTCCTGCCCGCAGTTGGCGAACGCGCCGACGATCGCGCCCTCGGCGGCCGCCTCGAGGTCGGCGTCGGCGAACACCACGAACGGCGCCTTGCCGCCGAGCTCCATGTGCACGCGCTTGACGGTCCCGGCGGCCTCGCGCATGACGCTGGCCCCCGTGCGGGTCGAGCCGGTCACGGAGATCAGCGCGACGTCCTCGTGGCGGGCCAGCACGCCGCCGACCTCGGGGCCGGGCCCGGGGATCACGTTGAGCACGCCGGGCGGGAGACCGGCGTCGAGTGCCAGGCGGCCGAGCATGAGCGCGGTGAGCGGCGTGAGCTCGGACGGCTTGAGCACGACGGTGTTGCCGGCCGCGAGCGCCGGCCCGATCTTCCACGCCGCCATGTTGAGCGGGTAGTTCCAGGGCGCGATCGACGCGCAGACGCCGATCGGCTCGCGCCGGATCGTGCTGGTCAGTCCGTCGAGGTACTCCCCCGACGCCTTTCCCTCGAGATTGCGCGCGGCGGCGGCGAAGAAGCGCAGGTTGTCGATCGTCAGCGGGACGTCGAACGCGCTCGAGAACTTCAGCGGCTTGCCGGTGTTGCGCGACTCGGTGCGCGCGAAGTCGTCGGCGTGCTGCTCGAGCAGGTCGGCCATACGGTCGAGCACCGCGGCGCGCTCGGCGGGCGTGATCCGGCTCCAGACGCCGCTGCGGAAGGCGGCGCGCGCGGCCGCGACGGCGCGCTCGGCGTCGGCCGCGGTGGCGTCGGCGACCTCGGCGAGCGGCTCGCCGGTCGCCGGGTCGTAGACCGTCCGCGTCGTGGCCGACGGCACATCCTGGCCGTCGATCAGCAGCGCATGGACCTGCGCCTTGTCAGCTATGGACATCCTGACCCTCCAACGTGGCGCACCTTTCCGCGTGGCGCCGGGTGACGCAATGGACACTGCGGCGCGTGTTATTCCAGAATGACTGACGGAACGTATGCTGACCCTCGCCGAGGTTCTCGAGCTGCCCGTCGTCCGGCGCGCCCTTCCGGACGTGATCACCGGTTCAGATGCCCTGAATCGTGAGCTCCGCTGGGCG
>DASSUW010000296.1:0-9169 GCA_035706585.1 Solirubrobacteraceae bacterium
CATCGGCGAGCGGGCCTGAGGGGCGCTCAGCGCGCCGCCGCGGCCGCCTCGACGAACGCGTCGAGCAGGGCGACGGTGGCGGGCGGGTCGGGCGGGTCGCCGTAGGTCGCCGCGTAGATGTGCCGCTCGCAGCCGGGCAGCTCGGTTGCGATGACGCCCTCGGTGCGGTGGGCGCGCAGGGCCAGCCCGGTCTGGGTCGCCAGGCCGAGCCCGGCGGACACGAGCGCCTGCATCACGACCATGTCGTCGGAGCTGTAGGCGATCCGCGGATCGAATCCGGCGTCGGCGCAGATCGACAGCAGGTGGCTGCGGCAGCGCTCGCAGCCGCCGATCCACGTCGCGTCGCGCAGGGCTGCCACGCCACGCTCGCGGCGCGTCGACAGCAGGTAGACCGGATCGTCGAGCAGGTGATGGAGGCGGACCCCGGCCGGCTCGGGCTCGGTCTCGGCGTAGCGGAAGATGACCGCGACCTCGACCTTGCCGGTGCGCAGCAGCTCGATCGCCTCGGGCGGATGCGTGTCGATGAGGCTGATCTCGAGGCCGGGATGCCGGTCCGCCAGCGTCGCCACCGCCGCCGGCACGAGCGAGCCGATCGCCGACGCGAAGCCGGCGAGGCGCACGCGGCCGGCCGTCAAGCCCACGTGGGCGGAGAGCTCCGCGCCGGCGGCATCGATCCGGCCGATGATCTCGGCGGCGCGGTCGGCGAGCAGCTGCCCGGCCGGTGTGAGCCGGATCCCGCGGCCCACGCGCTGCAGCAGCTGCGCGCCGGTCTCGGCTTCGAGCCGGGCGAGGTGGTGGGTGACGGACGGCTGCGAGTAGTGCAGGTCCTTCGCCGCCGCCGTGACGGAGCCGTGGCGCGCGACGGCGTCGATGACGCGCAGGCGGTTGACGTCCAGCATTCATCAACTCTATCTATGAGTCAGAACGAAAGTTGGCATTGGACGTATGAGCCGGTCGCCCGCAAGCTGCACGGCATGACCGCGATCCAGATCCGCCCCACCAGCCGGATGAGCGAACTCATCGCCGGGATCCGCACCGCCGTGGACGCCCATGCCGACTGGGCCGGGACCGCGCAGCTCGTCGCGGACCAGCTGCGCCGGCACCTCCCCGCCCCGGAGGACGTGCTGACCGCCGAGCAGCGCCTCGGCGCGCCCGACGATTACGTCGGTCACACGCTGCACGTCGAGCCCGACGGCTCGTTCTCGATCGTCGGTCTCGTCTGGCGGCCCGGCCAGCTCACGCGCATCCACGACCACGTCACCTGGTGCACGTTCGCGGTGATCCAGGGAGTCGAGCACGAGGAGCTGTTCGACGCCGACCTCAACCTCGTCGCCGAGAGCGACAATCACGTCGGCGAGGTCAGCGGCTTCGCACCGCCCGGCGACATCCACCGCGTGCACAACACGGGCGACGAGACCGCGATCTCGATCCACGTGTACGGCACGGACGTGAGCCGTGTCGGCTCCAGCGCCCGCCGCTACTACGACTGAGGAGCACCCGTGTCACGCGTCTACGTGCAGCAGTTCGCGATCTCGCTCGACGGCTTCGGCACCGGTGAGGGGCTGAGCCGCGAGGAGCCGTTCGGGCACGCCGGCGAACGGCTGCACGAATGGATGTTCACGACCGAGACATGGAAGCCCGGTGGCAGCGCCGGCGTCGACGACGCGTTCCTCGCCCGCCACGACCACCAGGGGATCGGCGTCGAGATCATGGGCGCCGGCAAGTTCGGCTACCCGGGATGGCACGAGGAGCCAGAGTGGAAGGGCTGGTGGGGTCCCAACCCACCGTTCCACACGCCGGTCATCGTCCTCACCCATCACACGCGCCCGCCGATCGAGATGGAGGGTGGAACGACGTTCCACTTCCTCGACGCCTCGCCGGCCGACGCGCTCGACGCGGCCCGCGAGGCCGCGGACGGCAGGAACGTCCGCATCGGCGGCGGCGCGACCGTCATCCGCGACTTCCTCGCGGCGGGCCTGGTCGACCACATGCACGTCGCGGTGGTCCCGATCCTGCTCGGCCGCGGCGTGCGGCTGTGGGACGGGCTGGAGGGCCTCGAGGCGAAGTACGCGATCGAGGTCGCGTCCTCGCCCAGCGGCGTGACGCACGTGACGTTCAACCGTTAGTGCGCGGCGGCCACCGCTCCGGCGGGCGCGGCGGCCGCCGAGTCGCCCTCGCGGTCGACGGTCAGCCGGTGCGCGAGGTAGACCGGCACCGCCGACAGCACGATCACGAGCACGCCGACGACGTTCACGATCGGCAGCTGGTTGGGCCGCGACAGGTTGGCCAGGATCCAGATCGGCAGCGTCTGCTGCTGGCCGGCCGTGAACGTCGTGACGATCACCTCGTCGAACGACAGCGCGAACGCCAGCAGCGCGCCGGCGACCATCGCCGACCGCAGCGCCGGCAGCGTCACGAGCCGGAACGTGGTGAACGTGTCGGCCCCGAGGTCGGCCGACGCCTCCTCGAACGACCCCGACACGCGCCGCAGGCGTGCGATCACGTTGTTGTAGATCACGACGATGCAGAACGTCGCGTGGCCGACGATCACCGTGAACAGGCCGAGCCCGATGCCGAGCGGGTCGAGCACCTCGCGGAACGTCGCGTTGAGCGCCATGCCGGTGACGATGCCCGGCAGCGCGATCGGCAGCACGACGAGGAAGGAGATCGTCTCGCGCCCGAACCAGCGGTGCCGCGCCACGGCGAACGACAGCAGCGTCCCGAGGATCAGGGCGATCGCCGTCGCGCCCGTCGCCGCCTTCAGCGACGTCACGAAGGCGTCGCGCACGCCGGGGTTGTGGAACGCCTTCTCGAACCACTGGAACGTCAGCCCCGGGATCGGCCACTTCAGCGTCCGCCGCTCGTTGAACGCGTACAGCAGGATGACGGCCAGCGGGATGTAGAGGAACAGCAGCGTGATCGCGGTGCCGATCCGCAGCAGCCACTTGGCTCGGCGCGAGAGATGCATCAGAGCGACTCGAACGCGCCCATCCGCCGCGCGGCGAGCAGGTAGAGGATCATGATCATCACCGGCACGGTGGCGAACGCGGCGGCCAGCGGCAGGTTGTTCGCGACGCCGACGTTCGTGTAGACGACGTTGCCGATGAACTGTGTGCTGGAGACGATCTGCGGCGTGATGTAGTCGCCGAGCGTCAGCGAGAACGTGAAGATCGAGCCCGCGACGACCGCCGGCCACGCCAGCGGCAGCACGACCCGCCGGAACGTGAGCCAGGCGCCGCCGCCGAGGTCGCTGGACGCGTCCATCAGCGAGTCCGGGATCCGCTCGAGGCCGGCGTAGATCGGCAGCACCATGTAGGGCAGCCACAGGTACGAGAAGACGATCCAGGTGGCGACGTTGCCGAACCCTGGCCCGTGCAGCCCGAACGGGTCCAGGAACCAGTTCAGGATCCCGTCCTCGGCCAGGATGATCCGCCAGGTGTAGACCTTCACCAGGTACGACGACCACAGCGGCATGACGACCGCGATCACGAGCAGCGCCCGGATCCGCGGCCGCGCGACCTTCGCCATGTAGAAGGCGATCGGGAACGCGAGAAGCGCGTCCGTGACCGTCACGGCCGCGGCGATCAGCACCGTGCGGAAGACGATCGAGCGGTAGACGTCGTTCTCGATCAGCGTGCGGAAGTTGTCCAGGCCGTAGTCCTGGACGACCTGGCCCGAGAACGTGTCGAGCCGCCAGAAGGCGGCCACGAACAGGACCGCCAGCGACCCGAGGTAGGCGATGACCAGCCAGCCGATCGGCCCCGCCAGCAGCAGCGAGAGCTGCAGGCGGGGCCGGCGCCAGAGCGAAGCGGCTAGCCCTTGATTTCTGTCCAGGCCTGCACCCACTCCGAGTAGTCCTTGCAGACCGCGCCGCGGTCGTCACCGCAGTCCTTGGTCGGCGTCGTCCAGTACGCCACCTTGGAGAAGTAGTCCTCGTCGTCGGCGTGGAAGATCTCGCAGTGGTTCTTCACCGCGGTCTCGTCGCACGCCTTGGCGTTGGCGGGCGCCTCGCCGAACCACTCGGCCACGGCCGCGTTGGCCTTCGGCGAGATGATGTGGTTCATCCACATGTACATGCAGTTCGGGTGCTTGGCCTTGGACGAGATCATCCAGGTGTCCGACCAGCCGGTCGCGCCCTCCTTGGGCAGGACGACCTTGACCGGCACCTTGTCGGCCTCGAGCAGGTTCGCGATCACCTGCCAGGTCGTGCCGAGCACCGAGTCGCCGCTCGTGAACGCCGCCTGCTCCTTGGTGTAGTCCGACCAGTACTCGCCGATGATCCCGCGCTGGGTCTTGAGCAGGTCGACGGCGGCCTGGAACTGCTTGTCGTCGAGCTCGTACGGGTTGTCGATCCCGAGATCCGGCTGCGTCGCCTTCAGGTACAGCGCCGCGTCGGCGATGTAGATCGGGTTGTCGTACGCCGTCACCTTGCCCTTGTAGGGCGAGTTCGCGTCGAACACGGCGCCCCACGAGTCGGGCGCGGGCTTGACCTCGTCGGTGCGCCACATCAGGAGGTTCGCGCCGCGGCCGTGCGGGATGCCGTACGGCGTGCCGTCGACCGTGTTCCACGGCTGGTCCTTCAGCCCCTCGTACACGTCGGCGTAGTTGGGGATCAGGTCGGTGTTGACCGGCGCGACGTCGCCGCCCGCGATCAGCCGCAGCGTCGCGTCGCCGGACGCCGACACGCCGTCGTACTGGCCGGAGCGCATCAGCGTGACCATCTCGTCCGACGTGTTGCCGATCTTCGTGTTGACCTTGCAGCCGGTCTCCTTCTCGAAGTCGGACACCCAGTCGACGTTCGGGTCGGTCGACCCGTCCTCGACGTAGCCGGCCCAGGCGACGAGGTTGACCTCGCCCTCGCCGTCGCCGAGCGTCTTGAGCGCCTGCGGTCCCTCCGGCGCCTTCACGGTGCCGCCCGAGTCGCTGCTCGAATCGTCGCCGCACCCGACGATGACGGCCAGAGCGGCCATGGTCGCCAGCAGAGCGGCCCATCTCGCGTACCTCACGTGCCCTCCTCGTCCTTCGGTATGGCGTACGTGTGCTCCTCGCTCCATCCCACCGTCACCGGGCGGCCCTGCTGCTCGAGGACCTCGCTCGACGACATCTCCAGGTTCTGGCGCACCACCTGCAGCTCGCCGCCGCGCTCGAGCTCGACCAGGTAGCGCGTGACCATGCCGGCGTACGACACGTCGCGCACCACGCCGGCCTCGGTGTGCAGCCCGTTGTGCGGCGCATCCAGCAGGCGGATCTTCTCCGGGCGGATCGTGAACCGCCGGCCGTCGCGCTCGAGCACGTTCGAGACGCCGACGAAGCCGGCGACGAACTCGTTCCCGGGTCGCTCGTAGACCTCCGCGGGGCTGCCGACCTGCACGATTCTCCCGTGGTTGAAGACGGCGATGCGGTCGCTCATCGTCAGCGCCTCGTCCTGGTCGTGCGTCACGTACACGAACGTGATGCCGACCTGCTCCTGGATGCTCTTGAGCTCGACCTGCATCTCCTGGCGGAGCTTGAGGTCGAGCGCGCCGAGCGGCTCGTCGAGCAGCAGGACCTGCGGGCGGTTGACGATCGCGCGCGCCAGCGCCACGCGCTGGCGCTGGCCGCCGGACAGCTGCGCGGGCTTGCGGCGCCCGAGGCCGGGCAGGCGCACCATCTCCAGCGCCTCGGTGGTGCGGCGGTCTCGCTCGGCCTTCGCGACCTTGCTGATCCGCAGCCCGTACGCGACGTTGTCGCCGACCGACATGTGCGGGAACAGCGCGTAGTCCTGGAAGACCGTGTTGACGTCGCGCGCGAACGGCGGGCGGTCCGAGACGTCGTCACCGGCGAGCTCGACGGTCCCCGCGTCGGGCCGCTCGAACCCGGCGATCAACCGCAGCGTGGTGGTCTTGCCCGAGCCCGACGGGCCGAGCAGCGTGAAGAACTCGCCGCGCCGCACGTCGAGGTCGATGCCGTCGACGGCCGCGACCTCCCCGTAGCGCTTGACCAGACCCGTGAGCCTGATGTCAGGTGGTGGCTCCAAGCTGGCGGCAGCCTAATGGGCCGCTATCGTGCCCCGCCGTCCAATGACGGGCCAGCTCTACGTCCAGCGCGACCAGCCGCAGGGCGTGCCGCCACTGTCGCTCACCGGTGAGCGCACGCTGCCCGACGTGCCCGAGGAGAACTACTGGTTCCGCCGCCACCTGGCGGTCTACGAGTGGATCGCCGCGCGGGCGCACGGCCGCCGCGTGGTCGACCTCGCGTGCGGCGAGGGCTACGGCTCGGCGGTCCTGGCGCGGACGGCGGCCTCGGTGGTGGGCGTCGACGCCAACCCCGAGGCGTTCGAGCACGCGCGGCTGAAGTACACGAACGAGCGGGTGCGCTTCGAACGCAACATGCTCGAGATCTGGACCGGCGACGTCGACTGCGTGGTGTTCCTGCAGACGATCGAGCACGTCCAGGATCCGGACGCGGTGATGGCGCACGTGCGCGAGCTGATCGGTCCCGGCGGCGTCGCCTACGTCTCGACGCCCAATGTGCTGACGCTGGCGCCGAAGGGCGCCGAGCGCTCGGGCAACCCGTGGCACGTGCGCGAGTACCGCGCCGCCGAGTACCGCGCGCTGTGCGAGCGGCACTTCGCGTCGGTCGACCTGCTGGGCCTGTTCCACGCCCGCAAGCTGCGCGTGCACCAGTGGGCGATCGAGCGCGCCGGCTGGGACGCCGTGCACGCGCGGCTCGGGATCACCGCACGCTTCTACGGCCGGCTGGTGCCGGCGATCTCCGAGCGCGACTTCGCGCTGCGCCGGTCGCGGCTGGACCGCGCGCTCGACTTCCTGGCGGTGCTGCGCCCGTGAGCGGGCCGCGCAAGCGCGGCCTTGCGAGTTCGCTTCGCGAACATCGCGGCCTGGCGATCGTCCTGCACACGCACATGCCCTACGTCGAGGGCTTCGGGACGTGGCCGTTCGGCGAGGAGTGGCTGTGGGAGGCGATCGCCACCAGCTACCTGCCGCTGCTCGACCTGCTCGACGAGCATCCCGATCGCGTGACGCTGTCGCTGACGCCGGTCCTGTGCGACCAGCTCGAGGCCCGCGGCGCGCTCGGGCGCTGCCTGGCGTTCCTGCGCGGCGTGCGGCCGGAGTCGCACCGGCTCGACATCGAGGCCGAGGACGATCCGGCGGTGGTGGCGGCGCTGGAGGCGAGCGCGGCCGCATACGCGGCGGCGGCCGACGCGCTGGAGCGCCGCGCCGACCTCGTGGCGGCGTTCGCCCCGCACGCGTGCTGGACGTCGGCGGCGACGCACGCGGTCCTGCCGCTGATCGCGACGAGCACGGGCGTGCGGCTGCAGCTGCTCACCGGCGTGCGCTCGCACCGCGAGCGGTTCGGCGAGTTCGGCGGCGGACTGTGGCTGCCGGAGTGCGCGCACGCCGACTGGCTCGACGATCTGCTGGAAGAGGCGGGCGCGCGGCTGACGTGCGTCGACTGGACCGGGGTGCTCGGGCCGGGCGCGCACGCGCCGCGCCGCACCGAGGCGGGCGTCGTGCTGGTGCCGCTCGACCGCGAGGCGGTGGACCTCGTGTGGGCGGGCGACGGCTACCCGTCCGCGCCCGCGTACCGGGACTCGCACCGGCTCACCGCCCGCAGCCACCGGCCGTGGGCGAACGGCGGCGGCGTGTACGACGCGGATGCGGCGGCGGAGCAGGTGGCGGCCGACGCGGCCGCCTTCGTGGAGTTCGTCGCGCGCCGCGAGCGGCGGTCGGTCGTCGCGTTCGACACCGAGCTGTTCGGGAACTTCTGGCACGAGGGCGTGGACTGGCTGCGCGCGGTCATCGGCGAATGCGAGCGCCGCGGGGTCGCGCTCGAGCGGCTCGATCCGGACGACGAGGCCGAGGCCGCTCCGGTGGCGGTCCCGCCGACGAGCTGGGGTGCCGGGCGTGACCTGCGCACCTGGAGCAGCCCGGCCGCCGCCGGCGTCGCGTGGACGCAGCGCGCGGCGGAGCTGCGGGCGCTGACCGCGCATCTGCGGCCGAGCGACCGGGCGCTGCGCGAGCTGCTGGCGCTGCAGTCCTCCGACTGGGCGTTCCAGATCGCCGAGGGCACCGCGGGCAGCTACCCGCAGGAGCGCGTGGACGGCCATCTGGCGGCGCTCGGGGAGGCGCTGGCGGACCCGGCGATGCAGCCGTCACTGCGCAATTTGGCGCCGTGGATTTGAGAACCTGGCGCGGCGGCCGATCAATTCCGTCGTGGAGGCGCGTATAGTGCCCCGCTTCGAAAAATCGAACCTTGCCGAGTCCCCGCCACTCAGGCGGCGGGGAGCGGGGGAACCGCTTGGGGCCTTGGCCCCGGGGGCGAATCGCCGTTCGAGAGCGGCGTAGCGCAGGTCTTAGCGCGAGCCCGTCAGCTAACCCCGTAGGCGCTAGAGACCAGGGGGTTTCTCGCCGTGCCGACAACCGAACTTGCCGTGCGACCATGGCGCTTTGCCGCGCTCGTCGCGGTCCTGCTCGCCTCGCTCTCGCTGTCGTTCGCCGCCGCTCCGGCGACGGCGCGTGACAGCGTCCGCTCGCACAGCGTGCGGTCGATCCATGCCGCCGGCACCACGGTCAGGGCGGTCCAGCGGGCGCTCGGCATCACGGCCGACGGCATCTACGGCCGCCAGACCCGGCGCGCGGTGCGGCGCTTCCAGCGGTCTCACGGGCTGACGGTCGACGGCATCGCCGGCCCGATGACCCTGGCGGCGCTGGGCGTCACGGCGCGCGAGTCGTCCGCCGAGCCGGCCACGATCCTCGAGCGGATCGCCGAGTGCGAGTCCGGCGGCGACCCGACGATGAATACCGGCAACGGCTACTACGGCAAGTACCAGTTCTCCCGCGCCACGTGGCGCTCGATGGGCGGCCGCGGCAACCCGGCGCGGGCGTCCGAGGCCGAGCAGGACCGCCGCGCGCGGCGCCTGTACCGCAGCGAGGGCACGAAGCCGTGGCCCGTCTGCGGCCGCCAGGCCCGCCGGGCCCTGGCCAGTCTGCGGGCAGTAGCTACTCGAAGCGGAGCGTCGCCGGCGTCTCGCGCATCCGCAGGATGCGTGCGGGAGCGCCGGCGGCGACGCTGTTGGGCGGCAGGTCCTTGGTGACGACCGTGCTCGTCCCGACGATCGCGTTGGCGCTCATCCGCTCACCTCCAATCGGCCAGAGAGGGTCGTTGCCCT
>DASSUW010000297.1:0-3499 GCA_035706585.1 Solirubrobacteraceae bacterium
CCGCGGCGCGCCCGTCGAGCCGATCGGTCGCCGCTCGCACGACGAGGATCGCCAGGATCGCCGCGACGACGTCGAGCCCGTCGGACACCATGATCGCGATCGTGCCGTCGCGCGTGTCCTCCAGCCCCGACCCGTTCCAGATGCGGCCGGCCGCGCGGTCGGCCAGCCCCGCCGCGACGAACGCCGCCCACCAGCACAGCAGCAGCCAGCCCGGCTCGGCGTCCTGCGCGCCGCGGCCGCCGGCCCGCCACACGTCGTTGACGACCTGCTTGGGCCGCCAGAAGTTCATGATCGGCACGAACCAGCCGCCGATCGCCCACCCGTGGCCGTAGCGGCGCTCGGGCCGCGCGACGACGTCGACGTTCTTGTACGCGCCGTGCAGCCAGCGGATGAACACGATCGCGCCGGCGATGTAGGCGCCGACCTGCAGGACGCCCATCGTCGACTGCCGGTTGTCCCCGGCCAGCGCCTCGGCCTCGGACACGTCCTCGCCCGCCAGGATGCGGTCCACGAGTCCGATGTACAGGATGTCGGCGATGACCGCGGCGACCGTGATCGCGACGATCGCGCCGAAGATGATGGTGACGGCCCTCCGCCGGCCGTCGAGGGGGATGTACGCGTCGGGCATGGGCGACCAGTACCCGTTGCTCAGGAAAACAAAGCGTAGGCGGGATCATGCGATGCAATCGCCCCGCAGGCGTTCGTGCGAGCCGTGCGTCCAGGCGCTCGCGGCGACGAGCCGCCGGTCGACCTCGACATGCTTGGCCTCGAGCCCGAGCTCGGTGACGAGCTTGACCGCGGCCGCGAACGACCCCGAGCTGTCGCGCACGTCGTACACCGCGCGCTCGACGGTCCCGCGCCGGACCGTGTAGCGAATCAGCGCGAGCAGCCCCGGCGGGGCCGGCACGCCGTGCACGAGCAGGCTCTCGGCCGCGGCGCGGTTGCGCGGATCGCGCAGGTCCAGCCGTGCCACGGTGTCGACGACCTGGCCGTTGCCAGGGCCGCGCTCCGCGGTCCGGAACGCGATCTCGCGCGCGTCGTCACCCTCGAGCGTGAGCTCGATCATCACCTGACCGCCCGGCCCGGCGACCGTCGCGTGGCTCCGCGGCGCCCACACGTTCGCGCCAGAGTCGAGCTGCCCGCGCAGGTACAGCGTCGTCTGCCCGAGGCCGCGCCGCGCCCCCTCCGCGATCCCCGCGCCCGCGTGCACGCCGGCGAGCCGGACGCCCGCCAGCGACGCGCTGACCTCGCCACCGAAGTCGCCGCCCAGCTCTCCGAACCGCCACGTCGGGGGCACGTCGTCGGCGCCGGCGAGGAAGCGCGCGGCCGCCGCCGTGGTCGGGAACTCCCATGCCGATCCGCCGCCGATCGTGAAGTCGATCGATCCCCAGACGCCGACCTTGATCCCCAGGGGCGTCGCCTCGAGCCCGATGCCGGCGCCCACGCCGCCGCGGCCCTGCTTGGACTTCGTCACCACCACCGAGCCGTCCGACCGCCGCGCGACCAGCAGCCCGTCCGCGCCGCCGATCCGCAGCCACCCGACCGAGAACGTCGTGCCGCCGCCGCGCGCCCGGTCGGCGACCGTGCACGGCTGCAGCCCCGCCGCCCGCGCGTCGGAGTCGCGGCAGATGTCGCCGGCGACGATGCACACGCCGGTGCGCACGGTCGACGCCACCGCGGCCGGGATCTCGCCGAGCCCCGCGACCGCACCCGCGGTGACGAACGCCAGCGCCGCCAGGGCAAGGACCGCCACGTACTCGGTGCTTGCCTGGCCGCGGTCTGACATGACGACTCAGAGGCCGCCCGCGGAAAAGTTCGCCCCCGGTGCCCGGGGCGAGCACCCGCCGATGGCGGGAACACGTCGCTATGCGATGTGAACCCGCCACTGGCGGGTTTTCGACCGCGTGGGTGGCGGCCGTCAGACCAG
The DNA here is from genome assembly GCA_035706585.1 of Solirubrobacteraceae bacterium. GTDB lineage: Bacteria > Actinomycetota > Thermoleophilia > Solirubrobacterales > Solirubrobacteraceae > DASSUW01. Next base: position 1,928 of record DASSUW010000297.1, read on the forward strand.
CGACGAGAACGCGCTCGCGGCGTCGCGCGCGACGTCGAACAGCGGGTCCGGATAGATGCCGAACACGACCGTCGCGGCCCCGCACACGACCGCCACCGCCAGCACCTCGGGCTGCAGGTAGCGGGGCCGCGCCGCCGGCGGCTCGAGGTCGGCCTCCGCCGACCCGCCGGCGATCGCCGGCCGCCCACGCGCCGCCAGCGGCGGCCGGGCGATCGCGTCCGCCGGCGAGCGCATCCACACGGCCGCGATCACGCGCAGGTAGTAGGCGAGCGAGATCGCCGAGCCGAGCACGATCACGACGCCGAGCCAGCCGTAGCCGTTGTCGACCGCGGCGTCGATCAGATACAGCTTGCCGAAGAACCCGGCCGTGCCGGGGATCCCGGCCAGCGCCAGCATCGCGATCGTCATCGGCCACGCCAGCAGCGGCCGCGAGGCGCCCAGGCCGTACAGCGACGAGATGTCGTCGCCGAAGTCGGTCTCGCGCTCGCGTGCGACGATCACCGCGAACGCGGCCAGGTTCATCAGCGTGTAGACGAGCAGGTAGAAGATCGTCGCCCGCACGCCCAGCGACGTCGACACGATCACGCCGGCCAGCATGTACCCGGCCTGGGCCACCGACGAGTACGCGAGCATCCGCTTCAAAGAGGACTGCCCGATCGCCCCGACGTTGCCGACCACGATCGTGATCACCGCGAGCACGGCGAGCGCGGGCGCCCAGGTGTCGGTGATGTCGATCAGCGCGATGTCGAACAGCCGCAGGAGCACGCCGAACGCCGCCGCCTTCGTCGCCACGGCCATGAACGCGGTGACCGCGGTCGGCGCGCCCTCGTACACGTCCGGGGTCCACTGGTGGAACGGGGCCACCGACGCCTTGAACGCCAGCCCCGCGATCACGAGCGCGACACCGGTCAGCAGCAGGACGTCGTCGGCCAGCCCCTCGACCTGGGCGGCGATGCCCGAGTAGTCGGTCGACCCGGTCGCGCCGTACACGAGAGCCAGCCCGTACAGCAGCGTCGCCGACCCGACCGAGCCGATGATCAGGTACTTCAGGCCCGACTCGAGCGAGTGCTCACGCCGCATGTGGGTCGCGCACAGCACGTACAGCGGGATCGACAGCAGCTCGAAGCCGAGGAACACCGCGACGAGGTTCTGCGCGGCCACGAGCACCACCATGCCGAGGATCGAGCTCAGCAGCAGCGCGAAGAACTCGCCCTCGCCGGCCTCGGCCACCGCCAGCGACCGCCACGACAGCAGCACGGCGCCGATGCCGGCGGCCGCGAACAGGATCGTCAGCGTCAAGGTCAGGTTGTCGATCATCAGCGACCGCGAGACGACCTCGACGTTCTCGTCCCACTGCCAGATCGACAGCCCGATCGTCGCGCCGAGCGCGCCGATCGTGAGCGCGGGCACGACATGGCGGCGGACGAAGCGCGCGCGCAGTAGCCCGACGAGCAGCACGATGCACACGCCGCCCGCGAGCGCCACCAGCGGCGAGATCGCCGCCCAGTCGATCGTCGGGGCCTCGGGCTTCACCGGCCCGCCCCCGTGCCCGTCACGGCGCCGCTGACCGCC
>DASSUW010000298.1:0-3377 GCA_035706585.1 Solirubrobacteraceae bacterium
GGTCGGCCGGCAGCAGCTCGCGGCGCGTCAGGCCCAGGCCGTCGGCGGCGCCGTCGGCGGCGCGCTCGAGCGCGGTGAACGCGGCCGCCGCGTCGCGGCCGGAGAGCTTGTCGACCGCCGTGCCGGTCAGCAGCCAGCGGCGCAACGGAAGCTCCTTGCGCAGCAGCTCGGAGCGGCGGCGGCCCTGGCGGCCGTGGTTGAGGTTGGAGCCGTGGCGGCGGTAGTCGGCGATCGGCTCGTGGATGCAGCCGATGCCCGCGACCTCGGCGACGCGCAGCGAGATCCACCAGTCCTGCACGCGCGCCCAGGCCGGGATCGGGTGGTAGAGGTGGCGCAGCGAGGCGCGCACCAGCACGGCGCTCGTCGTGATCGTGTTGTGGCGCATGAGCGCCCACAGCAGGTCGCCCTCGACATTGGCGATGTTGCGCTCGGCGAAGAACGAGTCCGCGAGCACGGTGCCGTCGCCGTCGACGACGCGCATGTCGCCGTGCACCAGGCCGAGGTCGGGGCGTGCCTCGAGCAGGCCGACCTGCTCGCGCAGCTTGTGCGGCAGCCACTCGTCGTCGCCGTCGAGCAGCGCGATGTAGTCGCCGGTCGCCTCGCCGATGCCGCGGTCGAACGTCGACAGATGGCCGCCGTTCTCCTTGCGGATGTACCTGACGCGGCCTTCGTAGGCTTTCATCAGCTCCGGCGTGCCGTCGGTAGAGCCGTCGTCGACGACGATCACCTCGATCGCGTCAGCCGGGTAGTCCTGGCCGAGCGCGCTGTCGATCGCGCGCGCGAGGAAGCGCTCGAAGTTGTACGTGGCGACGACGACCGAGACGGTGGGAGCCATGGCGGTCTAGTGGCCGCCGCGGACGTGGCGCAGGAACTCGTGGTCGATCCACTGGTCGATCGCGACGTTGCGCTCGATCGGCGCAGAGCCGCGGACGGCCTCGACGATCACGACGCTCGGCAGGCCGTCGACGACCGAGTAGCCGCCGTGGCGCTCGAGGTCGACGAACTCCGGATCGCGGCTCTCGCCGTAGCCGAACAGCTCCACCTGCTCGAAGCCGAGCGAGGCGAGGATGCCGGTCAGCATCTCGGTGGTCCACAGGAACCGGTGGCCCCAGCCGTGGAACGCGCGGTTCGTGCGCAGCGTGTCGGCCAGCCGCTGCTCCTCGTCGACGGGGCCGAGGGCGAAGTGCGTGCGGACGACCCAGGCGAGGTTCGGCGTCGAGAGGCGCAGGCGACCGCCCGGCGCGAGGCTGTTGCCCGCGTGGACGAGGAAGTCGATCGCCTTGTCGATGTCGAGGTGCTCGAGGAAGTGCTCGCCGAACACGTGCGTGAGGCCGGTGAACGGCCACGGCTCGGTCGCGTCCATCACGTGGTCGATGCCCTTGAACGAGCGGATGTCGGTGTTGCACCAGCCGTCGAGCAGCGCGTGCGGGCCGCAGCCGACCTGGACCTTCGTCACCGTCGCGGTCGTCATGTCAGCTCGCCTCCCGCAGCTCGCGCAGCTCACCGGCCTCGGCCAGCGCGGTCGCCCACTGCGGCGCCATCGTTGCCATCGTGCGGTGGGCGAGGAGGTGCTCGCGGGCGGCGGCGCCGACGCGCAGGCGCTCGTCCGCGTCGTCGACGAGCCGCAGCAGGTGCTGCTCGGCCTCCTCGGAGGTGCTCGCGTGGAAGCCGGTGACGCCGTGCGCGATCTCGTCGTAGACGAGCGGGTCGGCGATCGCCGGGGTGCTGAGCGCGCTCGCCTCGAGCCAGCGCAGGTCGCTCTTGGCGCGATAGAAGTTCGTGTTCGTCGCCGGGGCGAGGGCGATGTCGAAGTTCGCCATCGCGCACGGGTAGGACTCGAGCTCCGAGAACGGCAGCGAGAGCGCCCGCTGCGGGCCGAACTGCGGCTCGATGACGCTCGCGAACGGCTCGCCGACGCTCATGAAGCGCACGTTGGCGCGCGCGGCCATGACGCGGCCGACCGCGTTCAGCCACGGCACCATCGCCTCGCGGTGACCGGTGCCGCCGGCCCAGCCGATCGTCACGGTGTCGCCGCCGCGCGGCGGCGTGACGTTGTAGCGGCCGAGGTCGAGCCCGTTGCGGCAGACCCACACGTTGCCGTTGAGCGAGCGGTAGCGCTGCGCGAGGAAGTCGGTCGACACGATCAGGCCGTCGGCGGCGCGCATGTTGAGCTCCATGTCGCGCAGCGCCGCCTTGGAGTAGTGCGCGCGGTACAGGTGGCCGGCGTGCTTGCCGACGGCGTGCACGTCGTCGTCGATCTCGTACAGGACCACGACGCCGGCGGCCTGCAGGCGGCGGATGAGCTTCAGCCAGGCGCCGCCGCGGGGTTGCTGGACGACGATCGCCTCGTAGCCGAACAGCTCGTCGACGTCGAGCGCGCGCGTCGACAGGCCGGTGACGAACGCCAGCTCCGGCGGCGTGCCGCGCACGCCGGCCCACTCGGCGCCGAGGTGCATCGCCGGCAATGCCGCGCGGTACCAGGCGGGCGCCGACTTGCCGATGCCGAGGAACAGCGTGCGGGAAGGATCGATCGGCGTCATAGCGCGGGCACCCAGTGGGAGAAGTCGGTGTACGGGTACTTGGCCCACAGGTGGCGGGTGGAGGTCTCCTGCCAGTCGAGGATCTTCTTGGTGGCGCGACCGCGGAAGACCGACTCGGCGTGCACGGCGCGCGCGGCGGGCTCGTAGATGCACTCCAGGCCGGCGTCGAACACGCGCAGGCAGTAGTCGACGTCCTCGAGGCCCATGCGGAACCCCTCGTCGTAGAGGCCGACGTTGGTCAGCGTCGTGTGGCGGATCAGCTGCAGCGCGCCGGTAACCGGGCACGACGTCGGACGGTGGGCCTCCGGCAGCGCGGCCGGGCCGAACTTGAAGCGGTGGACGAACTTGCGCTCCAGCAGCGAGAACTGCACGCCGGCGTGCTGGATCAGGCCGTTCGGATACGTCAGGAACGCACCGACGACGGCAGCGGGACGGCCCTGGCTGTCGGTGCGGTCGCGCATCGCGTCCCACCAGCCGGGTGTGGTGAACTCGAGGTCGGCGTTGACGAGCAGGGCGTCCTGGCCCCACTCCAGCGCGCGGCCGAGGCCGACGTTGACGGTCGCGGAGAAGCCGGAGTTCTCCTGCTTGCGCAGCAGCTGGCCGCCGAGCTCGGGCGCGACGGCGGCGAGCTGGTCGACCAGCTCGGTGGCGGGGCTCGCGTCGTCGACGACCAGCAGCTCGAGCTCCGGCGCGGTCACGGAGAGCGAGACCAGGCAGCGCAGCAGGACCTCGAGGTCCTGCTCCGAGCGCAGGTACGTGGGAACGATCGCGAGCGTAGGGACGGAACGGCTCACGTCCCGTCAATCGGCGGCGGCCGGCAGGACTTGAGCGGGCCTC
>DASSUW010000299.1:0-5267 GCA_035706585.1 Solirubrobacteraceae bacterium
GACGATCGGCGCGTTTGGTCAGTTTGCCGCCTATAGAGCGGCAAAGGGACCAAACGCCACTGACATCTGTCTCGCCGCCCCTACCCAGCCGCCGTTTCCTCGAGCGCTACCACGCGCTCGTAGTTCAGCCGCATCAGCGCGATGACGTCGTCGACGTCGTCCGGGCCGGCGATCCGGCGCGCGGCGGGGCCCTGCTTGTCGGGGAACACCGGGTGGTGGCCGACGCGGCCGGCGGCGAACAGCTCGGCCCACAGGTCCTTGGGGAGCATGAAATGGGCGGCGTGGTCGCCGTGCAGGTGGCCGATCTCGCGGCGGCCGACCTTGAACGAGAACTCGCCACGGCGGCCGGGGCCGGCCTCGACGCCGGGCCACGACGTGACCTCCTGGGTGATCTGCTCACTCGCCGTCATGTCCCCATGGTGGATCGCGCCGCGGCGCGGGTCCAGGGGCAATTGGTCGTACGCCCCGAGACCTAGACTTGCGCGCGTGGACGACGACCGGATGGCCGAGCTGCGGCGACGCCGTGCGGCGACGGAGGATGCGGCGCGGCCGGAGGCGGTCGCGCGCCGGCACGAGGCGGGCGGCCGGACGGCGCGCGAGAACGTGCAGGATCTCGTCGACGCGGGGTCGTTCGTCGAGTACGGGCGGCTGGCGGTCGCCGGCCAGCGCAGCCGCCGCTCCTTGGACGAGCTGATCGCGCGCACGCCGGCGGACGGGCTGGTGGCGGGGATCGGGCGTGTCGGCGGCGAGCCGTGCGCGGTGCTCTCATACGACTACACGGTGCTCGCGGGCACGCAGGGGATGCTCGGGCACCGCAAGAAGGACCGGCTGTTCGAGCTGATCGAGCGGATGCGCCTGCCGGCGGTGCTGTTCGCCGAGGGCGGCGGCGGGCGTCCCGGCGACACCGACCACCCGGTCGTGTCGGCGCTGGACACGCGGGCGTTCGCGCTGTGGGCGCGGTTGTCCGGCCTGGTGCCGCGGATCGCCGTGGTCGCGGGCCGCTGCTTCGCCGGCAACGCGGTGCTGGCGGGGTGCTCGGACCTGATCGTCGCGACCGCGAACGTGTCACTGGGCATGGGTGGGCCGGCGATGATCGAGGGCGGCGGCCTCGGGCGGGTGGAGCCGGATGCGATCGGGCCGCTGGACATGCAGGCGGGCAACGGGGTCGTCGACGTCGCGGTCGCCGACGAGGCCGAGGCGGTGGCGGTCACGAAGCAGCTGCTCGGGTACTTCGCGCCCGCGCCACGCGATTTCGCGGCCGCCGACCAAGCCGGTCTGCGCACCGTCGTCCCCGAGCGCGAGCGCCGCGCCTACGATCCGCGACCGATCGTCGAGACGCTGTGCGACGTGGGGTCGGTCGTCTTCCTGCGCGAGCGCTTCGCGCGCGGGATGGTGACCGGGCTGGGCCGCATCGAGGGGCGGCCGGTCGGCGTGATCGCGAACGACACGCGCTTCATGGCGGGGGCGATCACGAGCGACGACGCCGACAAGGCCGCGCGCTTCCTGCAGCTGTGCGACGCGTTCGCGATCCCGCTGGTGTCCCTGGTCGACACGCCGGGGTTCATGGTCGGGCCGGACGCCGAGGCGACCGGGCTCGTGCGGCACGGGTCGCGGATGCTGGTGGCGGGCGCCGCGCTGCGGGTGCCGCTGATTGCGGTCGTGTTAAGGCGCGGCTACGGACTTGGCGCCCAGGCGATGGTCGCGGGCAGCCTGCACGAGCCGCTGCTGACGGTCGCATGGGCGGGCGCCGAGCTCGGCCCGATGGGGCTCGAGGGCGCGGTCCGGCTCGGGCTGCGGCGCGAGCTGGAGGCGATCGCCGACGACGCCGAGCGCGAGGCGCGCGTGCGCGAGCTCACCGCCGCGGCGCGCGAGAACGCGAACGCGATCAACGCCGCGACCCTGTTCGAGCTCGACGACGTCATCGATCCGGCCGAGACGCGCGGCCTGATCGCCGCGACGCTCGCCGCGGCCGGCGCGCCCGCTCGCGAGCCGCGGCGGTTCGTGGACACCTGGTAGCCGTCCGAGCCTGGTGGGATCGCGGCTCGCGCGGGATTCGAGTCGTCGAGGCCGCGGACAGCGACGACCGGATGGTGGCCCGCTACGTGTGCCGCCGCTGACGGTCACGGCGAGCAGCGTCGGTCAGGCGATGTGCGCGAGGACGTTGATGACGGTGCCGCCTGGATCCTCGACGAAGAAGCGGCGAACGCCCCACGGCTCGTCGGTGAGCGGGTAGACGACCCGCAATCCGCGTTTGACGGCCTCGGCGTGCACGGCGTCGACCGCCGAGGGCTCACCGACGTCGACGCCGAAACTCGGCCGCGCATCCTGCATCTCCTGGGCGCCGACGATCACCTCGGCGGCGGGCTGGTCGGGCGATTGGAGGTTGAGGACGGGATCTTCCATTGCCACGCGCATCCCGAGGACCTCGACGTAGAACTCCCGCGACGCGGCGAGCTTGTCCCCGCCGGCGTAGGCGACGATGCGTCGCACAGCCATCGCGAGACCGTAGCGGTTCTCCTCGTCGTCGCTCGGTCCTCTCGACGGCGGCAACCATTCGAGCGGTTGCCCGGCCTGCGACTTCCGCATTCGCCGGGAGCCGTAGAGTCTCGTCCATGGCCCGGAGGAAGAAGAAGCGCTGGAGCGAGCTTTCCGGTAATCAGCGAGTCGCGGTCGTCGCGGCCGGAGTCGTGCAGGTCACCCTGCTGTTTGCCGCGCTGCGGGACCTGTGGCGCCGGCCGGCCGACGAGGTCAACGGCAGCAAGCTGCTCTGGACGCCGGTCTGCTTCGTGAACTTCGTCGGCCCGCTCGCGTACTTCCGCTTCGGCCGCAAGCGCTGAGCGGTGGAGCTCGAGCACGCGCTCGAGGCGCTCAGCGGCGCGCTGACCGCGGCCGGGGTCCCGCTGTGACGGCCGAGGCCGTGCCGCGCTAGGTCGCCGGGCGCTGCTCGTTGGTGACCTCGAGGTCGGTCACCTTGAGCTTCTTGACCTCGAGCTCGTCGATCGCGAGGTGCTTGATCGTCGCCTTGCCGATCGCGAGCCGGCCGATCGCGACGGCGCCGACCGCGAACGCGGCCAGCGCGACCGGCGCCAGGGCCGTCGGGCCGCGTAGGCCGGGGCCGCGGAGATCCACGCCGGTCAGCCGAAGAGCAGAGCGTTCGATGAGCGAGTGCTGCTTTGCCATGCCCGCACGATAAGCGACGCAGTGAACGTCCCTCGGGCGGGTGGCAGGAACGGGCGCTGCCGGCCGGCGAGCTTTGCGAGGCCTCATGCCCAGGCGAGAAGTAGAAGATCCGCCCGCGCCCCCGCGTCCAGCAGCAGCCCGAGCGGAACACCTCGCGACCCCCGAAGGAGCTGATGAAGACCGGCTCCTCGGGCGGCGGGACGTCGAAGAACTCGCCGTACATCTCCTGCTCCGGGATGACGAACGACGACGGCACCCCCGCGCGATCGGGTGGCCGGGGGCAACGGTCCAGACGGTCTCGACCTCGTCGTGGCGCCACTGCAGGTCGCACGACGTGCCCATCAGGCGCTTGAACGGCTTGGAGTGGTGGCCCGAGTGCAGGACGACCAGTCCCATGCCCGACCACACGCGCGAGACCACGGCCGAGACGACGTCGTCGGACACCAGATCGTGCGCCTCGTGACCCCACCGGAGCAGGACGTCGGTCGAAGCGAGCACGTCCGGCGCGAGCCCGTGTGACGGCGCCGCGAGCCCCGCCCTCCTGCGCGTGGACGTGCTCGTTCCAGACCGTGATGTTCACGCGAGCTGTGCGGCCAGTCGCTGCATCGCGCGTTCGTTGCCACGGCGCAGGATGGCGCGCACCATCGGCGCCAGCGCACGGTCGCTGAACGGCGCGCGGTCCCACGAGTATGTGAACGAGACGCGCGTGCCGCCGGCCGGCAGCTCCTCGAGCTGGTAGGTGCCGCGCCCGACGCGCTTGCCCTTGGCGCTGACGTTGCGCTCGACGCTGCGCGCCGGCGACTCGCTCTCGACGACCTCGATGTCGACGGGCACCTTGCGACCGCCGGCCTTGGAGAACACGCGCGCCTTGGCGCCGACGCCGCGCGGGGGTCCGGAGATCGACCAGTCGACGAGCATGTGGTTCGTGAACGGCTCGTGGTTGGCGAGTACGTCGAGGTAGGCGAAGACGTCCTCGCGCTTCTGGGGAACGTCGATGGAGACGGTGACGGGGAGCATGTACCAGATGGTACAGTGACTGCCCGTGGACGGTCAACACCCCCGCGATCGCCTCCTGGAGAAGGCGATCGCGTACATCGCCGAGCGCGGACTCACCGATCTCTCGCTGCGCGAGCTTGCCGCGGCGATCGGGACCAGCCACCGCATGCTCATCCACCACTTCGGCTCCAAGGAGGGCCTGTGGGTCGAGGTGATCCGCGCCGTCGAGCAGCAGCAGCGAGACGCGCTGCCGGAGATCATCCCCGACCCCACGGCCGACCTGGCCGAGGCGATGCGCGCCTGGTGGCGGCACATCTCCGACCCCTCGCTGTGGCCGAACGAGCGGCTGTTCTTCGAGATCTACGGCCAGGCGCTGCAGAGCCGTCCGGGGACGACCGAGCTGCTCGACGGCATCGTCGACGCGTGGCTGGAGCCGGCGATCGAGATCAACATGGCCTACGGCATGGACGAGCCGACCGCGCGCGCGATGGGCCGCCTCGGCATCGCCGTCACGCGCGGCCTGCTGCTCGACCTGCTGGCGACCGGCGACCGCGCGGGCGTCGACGCCGCGATGGAGGCGTGGATCGCCCTCAACGCGGTCAGAGCACCTTCGAGACCGTGAACACCGCGCCGGCCGGGTCGGCGAGCACGGCGGTGCGGCCGACGCCGTCGTCGAACGGCGGAGCGACCACGCGGCCGCCGAGCCGCGCGGCGGTCTGCGCGGCCGCGTCGGCGTCGGGAACCCAGAAGCCGGCGATCCAGGCCGCCTCCTCGCCCGCCATGCCGACGGCGATCACGTCGCGCGGCACGGGCTGCGACGGCTCGCCGCCGACGTAGCCGGGCAGCCGGTACATCGTCGCGCCGCCGAAGTCGTCGGTCGTCCAGCCGAACACGGCGCCGTAGAACGCGTTGGCCCCCTCCAGATCGGGTGTGCTCAACGCGCTCATCGCCCACGCCCCGGGCTCGTTGACGACCGCGGCGCCGCGGTGCTCGCCGACCTGCCAGACGCCGAACAGCGCCCCCGCGGGGTCGGCGACGATCGCGATCCGGCCCCCGTCGAGGCTGTCGAACGGCTCGCGGACGAGCCGCCC
>DASSUW010000300.1:0-3300 GCA_035706585.1 Solirubrobacteraceae bacterium
CGGCCGGCCCCGGCGCGGGCGGCGCCCCCAGCGCGCCCGAGACCCGCCGCGCGGCCGGCGCCCCCGCCGCCCTACGCCGCCGCAGTCGGTCCGGACAACACGAACGACGACAGCGACGCCCCCGGGCAGGCGGCCAGCAGCGACGCGCACAGGTCGTCCATGGCGGCGGCGAGCGCGTCATCGCCGAACGGCGGGAGCGCGTCGAACAGGAAGTACGCGCGGGTGGTCGACTCGGTCAGGCGTGTCCGCACGCCCTGGCGCCAGTTCCAGCGCCGGCAGGTGACGCCGACGGCGTCGGCCCAGACCACCTCGCCGGCCTTGACGACCGCGTCGTCGTCGAACGGCTCGCCGCCGGCCGCCACGACGAGCCGGACCGGCGGCACCACGCGATCGAGGTCCTCGCCGCCGACCGGCACCGCGTGCGCCACCGAGACCGCGTTGTAGCGGTCGACGAGCGCGTTGATCCGCGGCAGGTCGCCGGCGACCGCGCGGGAGATCAGCGCCTCCGCCGAGCAGCGATAGCGCTTGGCGCCGAACGCGCGGAACGCGTCGCGCCACGCGGCGAGGTGCGGATGGTCGAGCGCGGCCGTCGCCGCGGCGGCGCGCAGCGCCGTGTCGGCGGCCCCGTCGGAGGGGCCGTTGGAGAGCCCGTCGGCGACGATCAGACCGGCGCGATAGCCGGGGAACCGCTCGAAGATCGCCGGGTTGACGTGGACGTTCAGAGCGCGAGCTGCTGGTAGGCCATCGACTGGAACGACAGCCGGTGCAGCGGCGAGACCCCGAGCTTCTCGATCGCGGCGCGGTGCTCGGGCGTCGAGTAGCCGACGTGCGCGGCGAACTCCCAGCCCGGATAGCGCTGCTCCATCCGCTGCATGAAGCGGTCGCGCGACACCTTGGCGATCACCGACGCGGCGGCGATCGACGCGCTCATCGCGTCGCCGCCCACGACCGGCCGCTGCTCGAACCCCGTCGCGGGCACGGGGAAGCCGTCGCTCAGGCACAGGCACCCGTCGCGCCCCACGCGCCGCAGCACGTCGCTCAACGCGGCGAGGTTCGTCTTGTGCAGGCCCCGCTCGTCGATCCCCCGCACGCAGCGCGACGTGACCGCCACGCGGGCCGCGATCCGCAGTACCCGCGGGTAGAGCTCCTCGCGCATCTCGGCCGTGTGCTGCTTGGAGTCGTTCAGCGCGGACAGCGCGCGCCGGTCGGCCAGCCCGAGCGACTCGTAGTCGAACAGGACGGCCGCGGCCACCAGCGGCCCCGCGAGGCAGCCGCGCCCCGCCTCGTCCGCCCCCGCCACGAACCGCACGCCGAACTGACGATCGAACCGGAACAACCGGCTGCCCGAGGACCGCTTGCGCTTGGCCTTAGAGGAGGCCGATCCGCTTGGGCGGCCAGTAGGTGGCGAAGGCCTGGCCGATGATCCAGTCCTCGGGGACCGGTCCCCAGAAGCGGCTGTCGTCGGAAGCCCCACGGTTGTCGCCCATCATGAAGTACTCACCGGCGGGAACTGTGACTTCGTCAGGGAAGTTGCAGTCCGGGCTGTTGCCACACGGCTCCGCGAACGGCTCCGACTGGCGCTTGCCGTTGAGGATGACGTGCCCGTCGCGGATCGCGATCCGGTCGCCCGGACCCGCCACGACCCGCTTGATGAAGTTCGTGTCGTCCTCCTGCTTGGAGTGCACGTTGCAGACCTGGCCCTCGGGCGGCGTGGTCCCGCACTTGGGCTCGCCATGCTTCTGCTCGGCCCCGACCGGCGGGTGGAAGACGACGATGTCGCCGACCTCCGGGTGCCCGAAGCGATGGCCGATCCGGTTGACGAGCACGCGCTGGCCCTCGGTCAGCGTCGGGACCATAGAGGCGCTCGGGATCCGGTACGGCTTGACGAGGAACGCCTGGATGCCAAGGGCGAGACCCAGGGCGACGGCGACGATCAGGACGAGCTCGATGAGCGATCCCGAGGCCGACGACGTCTTGGACGCCTTGGCCACGACGCCTACTTGGACTCGTCGTCGGCGGCCGGCGCGTCGGCCTCGGCCGCCGCCTCGGCATCCGCAGCCGCCTCGACCTCGGCCGCCTCGGCGGCGTCAGCGTCCTCCGACGACTCGACCTCGGCCGCGGTCGTCTCGACCGGCTCGGCGGCAGCCGCCTCGGCCTCGTCGAGCGCCTGCTGGTCGACGGCGTCCCCCGGCACCTCCTCGTCGGCCGCCGCGGCGGCCTCGGCCGCGGGGTCGTTCAGCAGGCCGGCCTGCACGACCTCCTCCGGGCCGACGTACCGGCGCTCGCGCACGCGGGCGCGCTTGCCGACGCGGCCGCGCAGGTAGTAGAGCTTGGCGCGCCGCACGTCACCGCGGGCGGCGACCTCGATCTTCTCGATCTTCGGCGAGTGCAGTGGGAACGTGCGCTCGACGCCGACGCCGAACGACTGCTTACGGACGGTGAAGGTCTCGCGGACGCCGTGCCCCTGGCGCTTGATCACGACGCCCTCGAACACCTGCGTGCGCCGGCGCGTGCCCTCGATCACCTGGAAGTGGACCTTGACGCGGTCCCCGGCCTGAAAGCGGGGGACTCGGCGCAGCTGTGTGCGCTCGAGAGAGTCGATTACAGTGCTCATGGCGTAGAAACGGCCCCCACGGGTCGGCCTGGCGGGCGGGCGATCATGGTAGCGGACCCTTCGCGCGCCGCCGCGATTGTTCTCTGCGCCACTCATTAACGCGGGCGTGGTGGCCGGAAAGCAAGACCTCCGGGACCTTCCAGCCGCGCCACTCGGCCGGACGCGTGTAGTGCGGGTACTCGGGCGCGCCGTCGAGCGCCTCGCTGAAGGACTCCTCGACCGCCGACTGGTCGTCGCCGAGCACGCCCGGGAGCTTGCGCAGCACGGTGTCGAGCACCACCATCGCGGCCAGTTCGCCGCCTGACAGCACGTAGCGGCCGATCGAGACCTGGTCGGACACGAAGTGCTCGAGGATCCGCTCGTCGAAGCCCTCGTAGCGACCGCACAGCAGCGTCAGCTCCGGCTCGCGCGCGAGCTCCGAGGCCAGCGCGTCGTCCAGCAGCCGCCCGGCGGGCGTCAACGCGATCACGCGCCGCGACGAGCGCAGCTCCACGGGATCGACGCCGTAGCGCGCCCGCAGCGCCGCCTCCATCACGTCCACGCGCAGCACCATCCCGGCGCCGCCGCCGAACGGCGTGTCGTCCACCTGCCCCCATTTCAAGGGCGTCGTCGCCCGCGGGTCGATGCACTCGATCGAGTGGCCCAACGCGAGCGCGTTCTCCACATGCCGCTGGGTCCGGAACCAG
>DASSUW010000301.1:0-4019 GCA_035706585.1 Solirubrobacteraceae bacterium
GGCGCGCGGCCGCCGCGCGCGAGCGCGAGCGGCTCGCCGCCGCGCTGCGCGGCACGCCCTTCTCGTTCCCGGCCGGGCACGGGCCGCTCGTCTGGCTCGAGTCGGCCGAGCACGAGGGCGCCGCGATCGCCGCCGGCCTGGCGGCGCAGCGGATCTACGTGACGCCCGGCAGCGCCTGGGGCGACGACCGGCACGTGCGGGTCGCGCTGCGCGACGGCGCAGCGACCGACCGCCTCAGCTCCGCGCTCGGCGAGCTTTGACCCGGAACGCGCCGCGCATGAACGGGTGGATCTTGCAGAAGTACGTGTAGGTGCCCGGCTTGAGGTTCCGCGGCGTCCGCCACGTCGCGCGGTTGGCCGCCGCGGTCGCGCCCGCGGGCCCGAACCCGAGATTGCCCGAGTCGAACCGCACCGGCCCGTTGGCGAGCGGGTACGCGATCCCGGTCGTGCGGTTGCACGGGGCCTTGCACGACGTGATCGAGTGCAGGATGCCGCGGCGGGCGTCGCGGTTGACGAACTTCAGGGCGCGGCCGGCGCGGATCGTCGGCGGCCGCCGCTTGCTGCCGACGCGCAGCAGGTCCCCGCGGCCGTAGAGGAAGTTGCGGATCGCGACCGTGCGGCGCGGCGGCGGCGGGGCCGAGAACAGCCTGCGCGGATCGGCGAGCCCCGCGAACGCGCCGCCGTGGTTGCGGTTCTCCGGCAGGTGCCCGTGCGTGAGCACGCCGCGCTTGTCGACGTCCGTGACGAACGGGTCGGGCCCGGTGCCGCCGGGGCTGAACGCCGTTCCCATGATGCCCATCGCCTCGTACCACGACGCGCGCCGCGAGTCGTAGGTCGCCGACACGATCAACACGTCGCCGCGCTTGACGCCGACCCGCCAGTCCTCGGGCGTGGCCTCCATCGCGACGTCCCACGACACCGCGCCGGCCGGCTCGAAGTACTTCGCGCGCGAGCGGAACAGCCGCACGCGCCTGCCTCCCCGTTCGAGGTACAGGTCGGTCCACAGCCCGCCCGGATGCAGGTGGCCGGCCGTGCCGACGAGCACGCCGTCCTCGGGTACCACGTAGCGGTTGCGCGTGTAGTTGCGCTGCCGCGAGTCGCGCGGGTACGTGTAGCGGCCGTCGCGGCCGCCGGCGTGCCGGTGGACGTCGAAGACCGGGTAGATCTGGATCCCCATGACGTCGAGGAACAGCGTCCGCACCTCGCGCATCGCCGCGGCCTCGGGCGCCGTGTCGGGCACGAACTCGAGCTCGTAGGTGATGTAGACGTCGGCCGGCGTCGACGTGAGGTTGTGGATCATGTGGTTCATGACCCACTGGTCGTCGGTCCGGTAGCGCCAGCCGTAGCCGGACGGCGCCCGCACCGTCGTCTTCTCCTCCCCCGCGGCGAACGTCGGGAGCCCGTTGACGAGCCAGACGCCGTGGTGCAGGTGCACGACGTCGACGCGCGGCACCTCGCCGTTCACGTACGTCAGGTTCGGCTTGAAGCTGGTGATCCAGCCGTTGACCGGCGGCCGCTGGTCGTTGAGCTGGAAGACGATGTCGTTGCGCCCGGGCCCGAGATGGACCGGCCCGAACCGGTACGTCAGCGTCTCCGCCCGCGCCGCGGGCGCGAGCAGCAGAAACGCGAACAGGCCGATCAGAACGCCCCGGAGCACCGGGCCAGCTTACTCACCGCGCAGGATCTCCCAAGCGGTCCAGAGCGCTTCCTCGACGAATAGCTGGGCGACGTTCGGGATCGTGACGGCGACGAGCGCGACCCGGCGCGTCGCGCGCGACAGATGGGCGCGCGCGACCGGCTCGTGGAACAGCGCGGCGACGCGGCCCTCGTCGTCGGCGAGGACGATCTCCTCGCCGTCGCGGCGCAGCTGCAGGTCGCCGGCCAGGCCGTCGGCGTCGAACGCGGCGAGGCCCACGCCGGTTTCGAGCACCGCCACGACCAGCGCGTCCTCGATCAGCCCGCGCGAGTGCAGGCCGCCCTCCATCATCCGCCGCAGCGCGACCGCCTCGGCCGGCGTGCGGTGGCGGTCGGGATCGAGGCCGACGTGGCGGAAGAAGACCCGGTAGGCGTGCGGGACCTCGCGCCCGCGCAGCGCGAGCGCCTGGGCGCCGTGCATGCGGTCGGCGAGCCCGCGCAACCGCGCGCGCAGCGCGGGCGGGCTCGCCCGCAGCGTGGCCTCGACCTCCGTCCACGCCAGTCCCAGCCCGGCGTGCTCCGCGGCGAGCTCGGGCGCGACCCAGCCGTGACGGACGACCGGCTCGTCGCTCACCCGAGCTCCCGGATCGCGGCCTCGAGCTCGTGCTCGTCCTGGCTGCCGAGCAGCGTGCGCACGACCGTGCCGCCGCGCTCGGCGAGCGTGATCGTCGGGCAGACGGCAACGCCGTACGCGTTGGCGACGGCGCCGTCGCGGTCGTAGCCGACCGGCAGCCTCCAGCCGTGCTCGCGGATCGTGCCGCGCAGCGCCTCGCGATCGCCCTTGATCGCGACCGCGGCGAAGCGCACGTCCGGGAAGCGCTCGCGCAGGCGGTCGAGCGCATCGAGCTGGTCGTCGCAGCGCTCGGACGACTGGATGAAGAACGCCAGCACGACGGCGCCCTGCTCGTACAGCTGGCAGACGTTCAGGATGTCCTCGCCGCGGACCGCGCAGGCGCGATCGGACACGTTCGCGTCGCCGTCGAGGCCGGAGCCCGCGAGCGGCACGGCGAACGCGGGCACCGTGTCGCCGGCCGGCACGCCGCGCGAGCCGGGCCCCTCGGTGCGCAGCGTGTTGAGCACGATGTAGACCATCGCGGCGAACACGAGCACGCCGACGATCGCGCCGGGGCGTCTCACGCCGGGAGCGCCGGGACCGGCGCCCGCTCGGGCCCCGACGCCCGGCGCACCGCGGCGCGCCGCTCGGCCAGCACCAGCACCGCCGGCAGCACCGCCAGCACCCCGAGCAGCGAGACCGTGAGGTCGACCACCGTGACGAGGCCGAAGTCGCGCAGCATCTGCACGTCGGAGAGCGCGAGCACCGCGAAGCCCGCGATCGCGGTCGCGCCCGACGCCAGCACGGCCGCGCCGGTGGACCGGTACGTCTGCCGCAGCGCCTCGGCGGGAGCCGCGCCGCCCGCCCGCTCGGCGGCGAAGCGCGCCGACAGCAGCACCGCGAACTCGGTCGAGATCGCCAGCACGAGCGCGCCGAGCGTCGCCGACAGCGGGTTCAGCGGCACGCCGAGCACCCACAGCACGAGCGCCGACCAGCCGGTGGCGAGCGCGATCGGCACCACCGGCACCCACGCCCGCGCCCAGGCGCCGCGCAGGCCGTGGCGGCGGTTGACGCCCAGCAGCACCAGCAGCACCGCGAGCAGCGCGACGGCGACCGTGACGATCCGCCGCAGCGGGTCCGACAGCGCGGCGTTGGCCTCGGCGGCCAGCACCGGCAGCCCCGCCAGCCGGACGCTCACGCCGTCCGGCGGGTCGAGCCGGTCGCGCATGTCGTCGATGATCTGTCCCTGGCGCTCGAGCGACGTCAGGCGGATCCCGAACGCGAGGTTGGCCGTCGTACGGTCGCCGGTGATGACCGCGCTGGAGAAGTACGGCGGCACCGCGTCGAGCAGCGCGCGGATGCGCTCGCGGTCGCTCGCCGCGGCCTCGCTGCGGAACAGGTCGGGCAGCGACAGCGCCGGGCACAGCTCGGCCTTGCCGCAGCCGCGCTCGGACGAGTAGCCGTAGCGCTTGAGCAGCCCCGCCTGGTAGTCGCGCATCCAGCGCACGACCTCCGGCTCGGTCAGGTCGCGGCCTTCGACGATCACGTCGATCTCGCCCGCGACCCCGGTCGCGCGCTGGAGCGCCTGCAGGTCCTCGACCGCGCGCAGGTCCTGCGGCACGAGCCGCTCGATGTCCGACACGACCTCGGTGCGCGAGTCGACCGCCCAGCCGGCGGCGGCGATCGCGAACGCGATCGCGAGCACCGGGACCGGCCGGCGCACGGCCGCGCGGACCACGACGCCGCCGAGCGCCCGCGCCGGCCGCAGCACC
>DASSUW010000302.1:0-3921 GCA_035706585.1 Solirubrobacteraceae bacterium
AGTTGACGTTCGCCGGCGCAAGCGTCACGCCGGCGGAACGGAGACCTACGAGCGGTCGACGAGGTTGTTGTCGATCTGCAGCGGCGGGGCGCCGGGCTCGGCGGCCTTCGGAGCCGCGTCGGGGGCGTCCGCGGGCGGCTCGACCCCGAGCACCTGGGCGAGCTCGCCGCTCTCGTACATCTCGGTCACGATGTCGCACCCGCCGACAAGCTCGCCCTTGACGAACAGCTGCGGGATCGTCGGCCAGTTCGACAGCGCCGACAGCTCCTGGCGGATCCGGGGATCGGGAAGGATGTCGACCGCCGCGAACGGCGCGCGGGTGGCTTCCAGCGCCGCGACCGTGCGGGCGGAGAACCCGCACGCCGGCCGCTCGGGCGTGCCCTTCATGAAGAGGATGACCTCGTGGTCGCGGATCGCCTCGGCGATCGCCTCGCGGATGGGGTTCTCGGTGGTCTCGCTCATGCTCACTCCGCTCGCGTTTCGAGAGACAGCGCGTGGATCGGCCCGCCGATGTCGGGTCCGAAGACCGCGTAGACGCGACGATGCTGCTCGATCCGGCTCAGGTCGGCGAACTCTGGCGCGACAACGCTCGCGCGGAAGTGGTCCCCTCCGCCGGTCAGGTCGATTACCTCGGCAGTAGCTCCCGGAATCGCCGTCTCGATGCGCTGCTTGAGCTCGTCGGTCGTCGGCACTGCACACAGACTAGCGGGCGCTATTCTTTCTGAAGCGATGATCACCTTCACCGACAGAGGCGCCGAGAAGGTGCAGGAGTTCCTGGCCAGTCAGGGTGCCGAGATCCAGACCGCCGGCCTGCGGGTCGGAGTGCGCGGGGGCGGCTGCTCCGGCTTCCAGTACGCGCTCGCGTTCGACACCCAGCGCGACGGCGACGAGGTATTCGAGGACCACGGCCTGAAGATCCTGGTCGACGGTCCCAGCCTCCCGTACGTGCGTGGCGCGATCGTCGACTACGTCGAGGGCCTCCAGGGCGCCGGCTTCAAGGTCGACAACCCCAACGTGATCGCTGCCTGCGGTTGCGGATCCTCGTTCCGCGTGGCGGACGAGGAAGAGGTCTCGGCGGTCTAACGCGTCACCTCCAGCGGCTTCGTGAGCGAGGCGCTGGAGCTGTTGCCGGCGTACACGTCGATCCGCCCCGGTTCGACGACGAAGCGACCCCGGTTGTCGTAGAAGCCGAAATCGGACGCGTCGAGCCGGAACGTCACCGTGCGCTTCTCGCCCGGCTCGAGCGTCACGCGCTCGAAGCCGCGCAGCCGCCGCACCGGCTGCGAGATGCTCGCCACCGGGTCGTGGATGTAGAGCTGGACGACCTCGTCCCCGGTCCGCTCGCCGGTGTTGCGCACGTCGACCGACGCACGCACGCTCCCGTGACGTGAGACGTGCGAGGGGCTGAGCCGCAGATCGGAGACGTCGAAGCTCGTGTAGCTCAGGCCGTAGCCGAACTCGTACAGCGGCGCGCACGTCGGCAGGTCGCGGTAGCGCGAGTTGTACTTCTGCGCGGCGTCGCACGGGCGGCCGGTCGGCTCGTGGTTGTAGTAGATCGGCACCTGGCCGAGCCGCTGCGGGAACGAGACCGGCAGCTTGCCGCCGGGGTTGACCTTGCCGAACACGACGTCGGCGACCGCGTTGCCGGCCTCGACGCCTCCGAACCAGGCTTCGAGGATCGCCGGCGACTGGTCGGCGACGTCGGTCAGGTCGAGCGGCCGGCCGTTGAACAGCACGACCACGAACGGCTTCCCGCTCGCCTTGACCGCGGCGATCAGGTCCTCCTGCTTGCCCGGCAGGTCGAGCACGCTGCGCGACGCCGCCTCGCCCGACATCTCGCGCGTCTCGCCGAGCGCGAGCACGACCTGCTCGGCGCCCGCGAGCGCGTCGTCGATCCCGCTGATCGACGGGCAGTCCTGCGCCGGGTCGTACTGCGGCGGCTCGGTGTTCGGCAGATCGCAGCCGGCGGCGAACGTCGCGCCGGGCGACTGCGCCGCCACGCCGTCGAACACGGTCACCGCGTCCGCGTCGCGCCCGCGGCCCCACCATGGGCCGAGCATGTCGTGCCCGGAGTCGCCGAGCGGGCCGATCACCGCGGTCTTCTTCGCCGGGTCCAGCGGCAGCGTCCCGCCGGCGTTCTTGAGCAGCACCATCGAACGGCCGGCGCCGCGGCGCGCGGCGGCGCGGTCGGCCGGCTTGAGGAAGCTCGCCTCGTCCTGCGCCTGGGCGACGTCCACGTACGGGTGCTTGAACAGCCCGGCACGGAACTTCACGCGCAGGATCCGGCGCACCGCGTCGTCGATCCGGTCCATCGAGATCCGCCGCTGCGCCAGCAGCTCGCGGCCGAAGTCGCGGATGTTCGTGCTCACCATCTCCGAGTCGGTCCCGGCGTTGAGCGCCAGCGCGGCGGCGTCCGGCCCGTCGGCGGCGACGCCGTGGCCGCAGGGACCCTCGTCAGGCCGCCGCGGCGGGCAGGCGCGCAGCTCGGCGACCGCCGTGTAGTCGCTCTCGATGAACCCGTCGAAGCCCCACTCCTGCTTGAGGATGTCGGACTCGACGTGCGGGTTCGCGCAGCCGGGCACGCCGCTGATCGCGTTGAACGAGCACATCGACGTGTCGGCGCCCGCGTCGATCGCGGCCTTGAACGGCGGCAGGTACAGGTTCCGCAGCCGCTGCTCGGACATGTCGGTCGTGTTGTAGTCGCGGCCGCCCTCCGGCTGACCGTACGCCGCCAGGTGCTTCGGGCTGGTCACGACCTTGTCGGCCGCCGCGTAGTTGCGGCCCTGCGCGCCCTTCACGCGCGCCGCGGCCATCGCCGAGCCGAGGTACGGGTCCTCGCCGCCGCCCTCGGCGATGCGCCCCCAGCGCGGCTCGTGCGACACGTCGACCATCGGGCTGTAGATCTGCTTGAGGCCGACCGTCGCGGACTCGCGCGCGCCGATCTCCGCGTCCTTGAACGCGACGCCTGGATCGAAGCTCGCGGCGGTGCCCAGCGGGATCGGGAAGATCGTGCGGTAGCCGTGGATCGTGTCGTAGGCGAACAGGATCGGGATGTGCAGCCGCGACTCCTCGACCGCGATGTGCTGCAGCTCGTTGATGCGCTGGGGGTCGACGAGGCTGAACACGCCGCCGACGCCGTTGCGCGCGTCCTCGTCGGTGACCTGCCCGTCGGACAGCAGCTGGAGCTGCTGCAGCTTCTCCTCGAGCGTCATCCTGCGCACGAGCGCGTCGACCTTGTGCTCGATGCCGCGGTCCGCCGTGCTGCGCGTCGGTTCGAGCGTCGCCTCGTCCGACGAGCGCGACGCGGCGATCACTCCGCTCACGCCGATCGTGCCGAGCGCGACGACGGCCACCATGATTGCGACTCTGCGCATGCTGTCCCTCCCTACGAGGACCCCCGTGCCGCTCTTGTGCCTACCCGCCTTGCCTAGGCTCAACGCGTGCCGTTTCGAGTTGGCGTCGGGGTGCTCGCGGTTGCGCTCGTCGTGGCCGTGCTGGTCGTCGTGGCCGGCGGCGGCGACGAGCCGCGCCCTCACGGCCCGGCGCCGACTGTGACGGCGACGCCGTCGCCGACCCCGTCGCCGGTGCCGCTCGACGCGCCGACCGGCGGGCCGTCGCTGGCGCTCGGGATCACGGAGCCGAACGCGAACCTGATCACCACCGGCACGGTGCCGCCCGACTGGCGGCGCTGGCGCGACGCGCTCGCGCGGATCCACCCGGCCGTGTACCGGATCGTCGTCCCGTGGGCGGCGTCGCAGCCGGACCCGGCGCAACCGCCGGCGCTCGACGTGCCGAGCAGCGGCTGCATGCGCGACAAGCCGCCGTGCGCCGGCTTCGCGAACCTGCGCGGGCAGCTGCAGGCGCTCGCCTCGCGCGGCTGGCAGGGGATGGTCGTGATCACCGGCATGCCGGCGTGGGCGG
>DASSUW010000303.1:0-2298 GCA_035706585.1 Solirubrobacteraceae bacterium
TGATCTTGGCGCAATGCCCTGGACGACAGCCGACATCCCGTCGCAGGACGGCCGGATCGCGGTGGTCACCGGCGCCACGAGCGGCATCGGCCGGCACACGGCGCGCGAGCTCGCGCGCGCCGGTGCGGAGGTGGTGCTCGCGGTGCGCGACACCGATCGCGGCGAGCGCGTGCGGGCGGAGATCGGCGCAGCGGCGGTGGTGCGGCTCGACCTCGCCGAGCAGGCGTCGGTCCGGGAGGCCGCCGCGGAGCTGCTCGCGCGCTCGCCGCGGATCGACGTGCTGGTCAACAACGCCGGCGTGATGGCGCTGCCGCGGCGCGTGACGCCCGACGGCTTCGAGCTGCAGATGGCGACCAACCACCTCGGGCCGTTCGCGTTCACGGGGCTGCTGATCGCGGCGCTGGGCAGCGCGCGCGTGGTGACGATCTCCAGCGGCGCCCACCGCGGCGGCCGGATCGCGTTCGACGACCTGCAGGGGGAGCGCGGCTATCACCGCTGGCGCATGTACTCGCAGACCAAGCTCGCGAACCTGCTGTTCATGTTCGAGCTCGGCCGCCGCGCCGCCGCGGCCGGACTGGCGCTGACGAGCGTCGCCGCCCACCCTGGGCTGGCGAGGACGAACCTGCAGGCGGTCGGGCCGCGCATGGAGGGCAGCCGGATGCGGGAGGCGATCATCGTCGGCAGCACGCGGCTGCTGGGCCAGAGCGACGCCCAGGGCGCGCTGCCGTCGCTGTACGCGGCGACGGTGCCCGACCTGCCGAGCGGCACGTACGTCGGCCCGGACGGCATGTTCGAGGGCCGCGGGCACCCGAAGCTCGTGTCGGCGTCGCGCGCCGCGCACGACGAGGCGGCCGCGCGGCGGCTGTGGGAGCTCTCCGAGGAGCTGACGGGTGTGAGCTACCTGTGATCACGCCGGTCCGGTCCGGCGCCGCGCTCGTGGCCGACGTCCGCGCGGCGGATCCGGGCCGCCTGCACCTGTGGTGGCTCGGGCAGAGCGGCTTCCTCGTGGCCTGGGGCGGCCGGCATCTGCTCCTGGACCCCTACCTGTCGGACTCGCTCACGCGCAAGTACGCGGACACCGACAAGCCGCACGTGCGGATGACGGCGCTCGTCGTGGAGCCGGCCGCGCTCGCGTTCGCCGACGTCGTCACGGCCTCGCACGCCCATACCGATCACCTGGACCCGGACACCCTGCGTGCGCTCGGGGACGTCCCGATCGTCGCGCCGGAGGCGCATCGCGCGCTGGTGGTCGAGCGCGCCGGGCGCGAGCCTGTGGGCATCGACGACGGGGAGGCGGTCACGGTCGGCGGGTTCGAGATCACCGCGGTGCCCGCCGCCCACGAGGCGATCGAGCACGACGACGCCGGGCGGATGCTGCACCTCGGCTACGTCGTGCGCTGCGGGCCGTACGCGCTCTACCACGCGGGCGACACGATGCCGTACGACGATCTGGCGGCGCGTGTGCGGGCGGTGGGGGAGATCGACGTCGCGCTGCTGCCGATCAACGGGCGCCGCCCGGAGCGGCGCGTCGCCGGCAACCTGTGGGGGGACGAGGCGGCGGCGGTGGCGCACGCGATCGGCGCGCGCGTCGCCGTGCCGATGCACTTCGAGCAGTTCGCGTTCAACACCGAGCCGCCGGACGCGTTCGTGGCGGCGTGCGAGCGGCTCGGCCAGCCCTACCGGGTCCTGCGCGCCGGCGAGCGGCTGACCGTCGATCAGCCGGCGTAGACGCGGACGTTCTTGGCGCGTTCGAACAGGCGCGGATCCAAGTCTGGGGGAGTACGCTCGTTCCCGGTAGTCGTGGAGTGGATTGCGATCCTTGTGGCGGCTGCTGTCGTCACGGCGGGCGTTCTGGCCATTGTCGCGGTGCTCGCGGCGGGGGCGAGCGATCGCCTGCGCGACGGCGCCGACGTGGCCCAGTCGGCGCTGTGGGCGGCCGGCTTCTCGGCGCGCGAGCAGCACCTGCTCGCGACGCTGGCGACGGTGGCGCGCGCGGACCTCGACGCGGGCTCCGTCGAGATCGTGCTGGCGCCGCCGGGCTTCGGCGGCGACGGCGTCGTCGTGACCGGCTCGCGGCTGGAGCCGGGGCGGTTGGGCGTGCGCGTGGCGGCCGGGGCGGGGACCGCCGGGCGGACGTTCGCCACCGGGCGGACGAGCCTGGCCGAGCCGCGCGTCGCCGTCGCCGTGCCGATCCCCGGCGCCGCGCGGCTGCTCGGGGCGGTCGTCGCGCTGGCCCCGGCGCCGCAGCAGCGGTTCGGCGGCCGTGACGTCGAGCGGCTGGAGGCGCTGGTCGGGCAG
>DASSUW010000304.1:0-2901 GCA_035706585.1 Solirubrobacteraceae bacterium
GCGCGGATCCCGGCGTCGCTCAGCTTGGCCGCCATGGCGCCGCCGCCGGCGATCGCCTCCAGGCAGCCGAGGTTGCCGCAGCGGCAGATGACGTCGTCGTGGTCGGGGACGTGGATGTGGCCGATGTCGCCGGCGGCGCCCGGGGCGCCGCGGTGGTTGCGGCCGTCGGTGCTCACGCCGCAGCCGATGCCGGTGCCGACCTTGACGAACAGCAGGTGCTCGGTGTCGCGCCAGCGCGACCAGTACTCGCCGAGGGCCATGATGTTGACGTCGTTGTCGACCAGGACCGGCGCGCCGTAGCGGTCGCGGAGGCGGGCGGCGACCCCGTAGCCGTCCCAGCCGGGCATGATCGGCGGCGCCACCGGCGTGCCGGTCGCGAACTCGACCGGGCCGGGGATGCCGACGCCGATCCCGCGCACGTCGGCGGGCTCGTGGCCGGCCTCCTTGAGCAGCACGTCGAACGTCTCCTCGAGCCAGCCGAGGACCGTGTCCGGGCCGTCGGCGATCGGGATGTCGGACCGAGTCTGCACCATGACATCGCCGGCGAGATCGGTCACCGCGACCCGCGAGTGGGTGGCGCCGAGGTCGGCGGCCAGTACGGCGCCGGCGTTGCGGTTGAAGGCGAACGTCTTCGGCGGCCGACCGCCGGTCGAGGCGCTCGCGCCGGCCGGGATCACGAGCCGCTGCGCGAGCAGCGCATCCATGCGCTGTGCGACGGTCGAGCGCGCGAGGCCGGTCAGCGCGACGAGTTCCGCGCGCGTGCTCGCGCGCCCGTCGCGGATCAGGCGCAGCATCGCGCCTGCCCCGGTGCTCGACGCCGAGCCGTTGCCTGCGGGAAGCGCGCCTTCGTCGCGCGAAGTCGCGGAGAAACGCCGCTTACCAGCGTCTTCTTCGGTGTCCAGCATGTCCGCCATCGCGCATCAGCATGCCACAAGTAGCGGCTTGCGTCTGCATTCGTTTTTAGATTGGGCGAATCCGCCGGTCGAGTTTGCAGCTTTTGCTTGACCATCGACAAAAGCGGCGGTAGCGTCCACCGCCATGGAGAGAGGGTTGTCGCGGGCGGCCGTCGTGGAGCCGGCCGCCGCCAACGGGGGAGGGCTGCAAGCGCGGGCCGAGGAGCTCGCTGGTCGCTACGAGCAGCTGGTCGCGGCGGCCGAGGCGGCTGCCGTGCGCTGGCGCTGGGCGACGCCGACGTCGGGGCACGGCGACCTCGAGCCGCTGCGGCTGCAGCGAATGGGGCGGTCGCCAGGCCACTGGCTGCACCGGCCGCCGCCGCCGTGGCAGGAGCACGAGGCGATCGGGTTCGACGCTCTGGACCGCGTGGTGTGCGTACGCCAGTACGACGCCACCGGCGAGGTCTGGCTGGAGCGCCTTGCCTCGTGGACGCGCGATCGGGTCGAGGTCGCGTGCTACCGCGCGCCGCTCGAGTGCGGGGACGGCGAGCTTCCCGCGGAGCTGCAATCCGTCATGTGGATGCGGCTTGCCGCCGGGAAACCCGTCGAGAGCGAGCGCTACATGCCGCCGACCGGATCCTGCTCGCGCGAGCGCTACAGGCACGAGGGCGGCCGGCTCGCGCGCGTGTGGGAGGACTCGTGCGACGAGGGGGGAGGGCTGGCCACCGTCGTCAAGGAGGTGGTCTACGGCGAGGACGGACGCGTCAGGGGGATCGACGCGCTCGGGCCTGACGGTAGGCAGGCGGTATGGCGGTACGAAGGGCAGCCGCACCCGGCGCGGCGGGAGGCTCGGTCTCCCGCGTCGGGGCGGCTGCGCCGTCAGGTCTGCGTCTGATCGCGAGTGTGGGTTTCGTCCCGATCGTGCGCGTGGCGTCAGTCATCGGGAAGAAACCCACGCCAGAGGACGGTTTCTTCCCGACGCCGACGCGCGGCGCGGTCGTTGGGAAGAAACATGCGCGTTGATGGTCGCCGGCGGATCAGCGGGTGTAGCCGGCGGCCTCACCGGCGCGCGCGACGCGCTCGGCCATCTTGCGATTGGCCTCGTCGATCATCTCGCCGTCGAACATCGCCGCCCCGTGACCCGCCTCGTGGGCGTCGCGATAGGCGGCGAGCAGCGCCTCCGCGCGCTCCCACTCCTCGCGCGTCGGCGTGAACACCTCGTTGACGGTCGCGATCTGGCGGGGGTGGATCGTCCACTTGCCGTCCACGCCGAGCGCGCGGGCCATCCGCGCGCGCGTGCGCAGGCCGTCGTCGTCGTCGATCGCGGCGTACGGGCCGTCGATCGCCTGGATGCCGGCCGCGCGGGCGGCGACGACGAGCCGTGAGAACACGTAGTGCAGGTGGTCGCCCGGGTAGTCCTCGGGCGCGCCGCCGATCGTCGTGACCGGGATGCCGACCGCCGCGCTGTAGTCGCCCGGCCCGAAGATCAGCGTCTCCATCCGCGGCGAAGCGGCGGCGATCGCCTCGCACGCGAGCAGGCCGGTCGCATCCTCGATCTGCGCCTCGATCCCGATCCGGCCGACCTCGAACCCGCGGGCGAGCTCGATCTGGCGCAGCAGCTTGTCGGTCATCTCCACGTCGCCCGGCGTGCGCACCTTCGGGAGCATCACGGCGTCGAGACGGTCGCCCGCCTGCTCGACCACGTCGACGAGGTCGCGGTAGTAATGCGGCGTGTCGGTGCCGTTGACGCGGACGACCACGGTCGTGCCGCCGAAGTCCTGCTCGCGCAGCGCCGCGATCACCAGCTCGCGCGCCCGCGCCTTCTCGCTCGGGGCGACGGCGTCCTCGAGGTCGAGGAACACCTCGTCGGCCTCGAGCCCGGCGGCCTTGGCCAGGAAGCGCTCGCTGGAGCCGGGCACGGAATGGCAGGAACGGCGGGGACGGAGCATGCGGCGCCGCACACTAACGCCGCCGCTACCCTCACCGCTCCGGTGCGCTCTGTGCTCCT
>DASSUW010000305.1:0-13743 GCA_035706585.1 Solirubrobacteraceae bacterium
AGGGCCGCTACGAGGACCACGTGCAGGAGCCGGCGCTGGCCTTCATCGAGGACTTCGGGTACCGGCTGGAGTCGATCAGCCCGCACTTCCGCGCCGACACGCGCAAGACCGGCGGCTCGCTGTTCCGGATCTACCGCGACACCCGCTTCTCCAAGGACAAGACGCCGTACAAGACCAACACCGGCATGCACTTCCGCCACGAGCGGGCGAAGGACGCGCACGCTCCCGGCTTCTACCTGCACCTCGCGCCCGACGAGGTGTTCGGCGGCGCCGGGATCTGGCATCCGGACACGAAGACGGCGAACCGGATCCGCCAGGCGATCCTCGACGACCCCGACGGCTGGCGGGAGGCGACCCGGACGCCGCCGTTCACCGACCGGATGGACCTCGGCGGCCACGACAACATGCTCAAGCGCGTCCCGCCGGGGCTCCCGGCCGACCACGAGTTCGCCGACGACTTCCGCCGCCGCGACTACTTCGGCTGGGCCGCGACGACCGAGACGACGGTGACCGCCGACGGGTTCCTCGACGAGTACACGCGCATGTGCGAGGCCGCCGCGCCGCTGGTGCGCTTCATCTGCCGCGCGCTCGACCTGGAGTTCTAGGCGTCCCAGTCCGGCGCCCACGGCGGATCGGCCGTGCGGGCGTCCTTCGGCAGCGCGTCGATCTCGGCCCGCTCGTCGGCGCTGAGCTCGAAGTCGAAGACCTCGAAGTTCTCGAGCCGGCGCTCGTGGCTGGACGCCTTCGGGATCGGGCTGACGTGGTCCTGGTCGAGCAGCCACCGCAGCGCGACCTGGCCGGCCGTCTTGCCGTGTGCGGAGCCGATCCGGCTCAGCGTCGCGTCGCCGGGCACCTTGCCGTGGGCGAGCGGCGAGTAGGCCGTGATCAGCACGTCGTTCGCGCGGGCGAGGTCGAGCAGCCGGCCCTGGTCGAGGAACGGGTGATACTCGACCTGGTCGCAGAACACCGGCGCCAGCTCGAGCGCCTGGGCCAGCAGCCCGGCCGGGAAGTTGCTCACGCCGAGGTTGCGGATCCGGCCGTCGTCGCGCAGGGCGGTGAGCGCCTTCAGCGTCTCCTCGAGCGGCACGTCCGGGCTCGGCCAGTGCAGGAGCAGGAGGTCGAGGTGGTCGACCCCGAGCCGCTCCAGCGACTGCTCGCAGTCGCGCTCCACCTCGCCGGCGGACGCCTCGTCGTGCGGCACCTTCGTCGTCAGGAAGATCTCGTCGCGCGGCACGCCGCTGTCGGCGATCCCGCGCCCGACCTCGCGCTCGTTCTCGTACGCCCGTGCCGTGTCGATCTGCCGATAGCCGATCTCCAGCGCGTCCCGGACCGCCTCGGTCGCGTCCGGACCGGTGATTAGCCACGTGCCGAATCCGAGCACGGGCACACGGGTTCCCTGGATCTCTACCGCCTCGTCTCCATTGCTCATGGAGCGAGTCGTATCCCATTGCTACGCTTGGCAACCTCCCGGGCGATTAGCTCAGCTGGGAGAGCGCCGCCTCGACAAGGCGGAGGTCACTGGTTCGAGCCCAGTATCGCCCACTGAAAGGTCCGCGTCCGCGGGCCTTTTGTCGTCTCAGGCGCGCTGGATGTCGCTCGGCTTCCACGAGCGGTCCATGTATCCCTCCAGCGGCCCGTACAGCCGCAGAATCGTGAACCAACCCTTGCCGGGGAGCGTCCGGATCCAGTTCTCCGCCGCGGTTGCCGGTGGCTCCGGGCCGAAGAAGAGCTCGACCGACCCGTCGTCGTTGATCACGAGGTCGCGGTTGTAGGAGTTCTTGCTCGCCTCGGGCTGGCCGTTCGCGAGCATCGAGCGCGTCCATACGTCGTAGACGACGACCGACCAGAAGCCGGCGGCCGGGATCCCGCTCGGCAGGAGCAGCCGGTAGTTCCGCGCGCCGTCGAGCCACTCGCCGTCGCCGCTGGTGAACGTCCACATGTAGACCGAGCCCTTGCCGAGCATCGGCGTGACCATCGCCCTCGAGGAGACGGTCGCGAACCATCCCATCAGGCTCAGGCCGTCGAGCATCGTGTGGTTGCCGCGACGGTAGTCGGGATAGCCGGTGTTCGCGATCTCGAGCCATTGCCGGTCCTCGTAGCGCAGGAGCGGCAGACGCGGCTTGTAGCTCGTGGCGAGCGCCATGTAGCTGCCGACCAGGGCGGCCTCGCCGAGTATTCGGCGCATGCGGGCATCCGGCTCGAACGGCTCGCCCTTGGCGATCCCGATCGCCGCGAGCGTGCCCGCGGTCTCGGGATCGATGGCATCCTCGTGCTCCTCGGCGACGAGCTGAGCCAGATCCTCGAAGAAGCGCATGTCGACCGGGTGGATGGTGTCGAGCGTCCGCCCGGCCGCGTTGACGAAGATCATCGGCGGCGGGTCGTCCTGGCGTGCGAGCGGATAGACGCGGACCTGCTTGTGCGTGGCGACGGCGGGTCTCGCGTCGCCGCCCGGTCCTCTGAACGCGCGCAGCGCGAGCCAGACGCCGTAGGTCTTCGGCGTGACGACGAAGTAGCCGTCCGGCACGTCGCCGTCATGGCCGGGCGGCAGGACGAGATAGGACCCGCCGGCGCCCCCATCGGGGCCGGCCGGTCCGAGGTTCTCGACCTCTCGCATCCACATGTCGTTGAACACGCCGAGCACGCCGGGCGGCACCTCGACGACGGTCGGCCCGTCGGCGTCGAGCGCGAGGAAGCCGAGTCCGTACACCGTCTCCGAGTTGGGCGTCAGCAGTACCGATCGCGCGTCGAACGGACCGTCCCAGACGACGTAGTGCTGCGCGGTGTCGGCGCCCAGATCGCGACGCAGGCCCGCGCGGAACGCGTACATCGACGAGGCGGTGATGTTGCGCAGGAAGGCCTGGCAGCCACGCTGGAAATCGAGCTGGTCGTACAGCTTCTCGATCGTGTCGAGCGTCGGATACTCGTTGACGGTTCGCAGCTCGCCGACAAACGCGGATTCGATCAGCGGCGCCGGCGACGCCGGCGCCGTGATGCGGGGCACGTCCGCGTCGCGGACGCCGCCGGGCAGCGCGCTCGTACTCACGGTCGCTCCTTTCGTTCGCAGCCGGCGTAACCGTCTCGCAGCCTTCCGGTTGCCGTCAACACCGACCCTCGACGGGCGTGCTGCACTTCGACGCCAGACGCACGATGGATCACCCGCCCCGGCGACACCGCGTACTCCGGCCCGCACTCGCGATCGCCGCGCTCGCACTCGTGTTCGGATGGGTGCTGCCGCAGTTCATCGACTACGACGACGTCTGGCAGGCGCTCGGGGAGCTCGACGCCGGCGAAGTCGTGGTCCTGGCGGCGCTCGGGCTTGCCCGCATCCCGACCGAGGCGCTGATGTACCGGGCGTTCCTGCCGGGGCTGGGACTGTGGCGCGGTACCGAGGCGTATCTCTCCTCGAACTTCGCCGGACAGCTGCTTCCGCCTCCCGCCGCGAGCCTCGTCCAGTACGGCTACTTCCGTGGCGGCGGCCATGCGCCGGACGCCGCCGCGCTGGCCGCGCTCGGGTCCTTCGTGTTCCCCATGCTCGGCCGGTTCCTGCTGCCGTTCGTCGCGCTCGTGCTGCTGCTCGCCGCCGATCAGGTGAGCGGCGAGATCCTGCTCGTGGGCTCGATCTCGCTGGCGATCACGGCCGCCGTGGGCGTCACCGGCTACTCCTTCCTGCGCCGCGAGCGCTCCGCGCGCCGGCTGGGGGCCAAGCTGCAGCGGCCGCTGTCGTGGATCCTGGTCAAGCTCCGGCGCGATCCGGTCCGAGACGGAGCCGCCGCGGCGGTGCAGCTGCGCGCCAACACGCTGCTCGTGCTGCGCGAGGGCTGGGCGCTCGGCTCCACGGGGGTGGCGGTCAACCTCCTGCTGACATGGCTGATCCTGCTCGCCGCGCTCCGCTTCGTCGGCGTCACCGAGGCCGAGATCTCCGCGGCCGACGCGTTCGCCGCCTTCGCGGTCGCGTTCTGGGCGGGCGCGGTCTTCCCGATCACCGGCAGCGGCCTCGGCGTCGTCGACGCCGTGCTGATCGGCGCGCTGATCGAACTCAGCAGCGCGTCCGACGACGCGCTGCTCGCGGCCGCGCTCCTGTGGCGCGTCTTCTACTCGGTCATCCCGTTGCCGATCGGTGGACTCACGTTGGCCCGTTTCCGCAGGGCCGATCCTGACGCGCTGCGGCGCGGCACCGCGGGTCGATAGCCACAGCGCACTGCACGCGTTCCGGGCGCAGCCTGGGCGTTCGGCGCTCCGTGGGGTAGAAACCTCACCCACCGGCGCGGGATCTTCTCGACCTTGAGCGCCAACCCTGGCCGAACGGGCAGGGATGCCAGAAAGACGTGCCGCATCATTGACCCACCAGCGCCGCCCGGATGGCGGCGAAGCGGATCAGACAAGGAAGCGAGCCGATGAGGAACGGATTCCCCCTCGCCGTGGTCGCCATGACGACGGCCACGCTGCTGGCACCGGCGGCCGCCGAGGCGCATCACGTCACCGGTGGCAGTGCCGAGTGCACCCTCGTCGGGGACGTGCCGACGATCACCGCCCGCGCGTCGTTCGTGGGCTTTGCCGGCTACAACAAGCCGATCGCCGGGAAGCTCGAGGTCGACGGCAAGACCGTCGTGACGATCTCGGGCTTCACGTTCTCCGGGTCGTCCGGCACGTGGGAGAGCGGCGCCGTGACCTCGACGCCGGGGTCGCATCACGTCAGCGGCCAGTTCTGGTGGCCGCACCAGGACGGCATGAACGGCAGGTTCGGGGCCGACGTGAGCTGCCCGGCGCCCGAGCCGCCCCCGGCGCCGACGCCCACTCCGACGCCGACCCCGACGCCCACGCCGACCCCCACGCCGACGCCGCAGCCCCCGGTCACGCCGCCGGCGGACCACGGGGTGGAGGGCACGTCGTCGCAGACGCCGCGCTGCGTGCCGCGCAAGCTCGGGCGCTACCGGATCACGGTCACGCCGAAGGGTGCGAAGCACGGGCTCGTCACGTTCCACCTGAAGGGCAAGCGCGCCGTCCGCAATGTGCGCTGGTTCGTCGACACGCGCCGCGCCGCCAAGACCCGCAAGTCCTGGGAGTGGGTGCACCACCACGGCCGTGCGTACAGCATCTACCTGTGGGCGCAGGAGCGCTGGGGCGTGCACCTGTGGGGCCGCCACACGATCGAGGCGCGCTTCAAGGTCAAGGACTCGTGCGGCAAGGTGCGCTCCAAGCGCGTCACGCGGCTGTACTTCAACCACGACCCGCGCCCGGACGACCCGATCTTCGCCCACTAAGGCGCGCGCGCGCCGTCGCCGAGCAGCGTGGCGACGGCGCGCATGTGCGCCTCGATGTCCGCGAGCAGCTCGCGGACGCCGGCCGCGAGCCGCGCGCCCGGGCGCGTGACGATCGCGAACGTGTCGTAGAGCGGCGGCCGGAACGAGGCCGTCGACAGGCCCTCCGGGTAGTAGGGCGCGCGGGTGTAGGCGCTGGGCAGGTAGGTGTCGCCGATGCCGGCGGCGGCGAGCCGCAGCGCGATGTCCTTCATCTCCACCTCGACCTTGGGCTGCAGTCGCATGCCGAGGGCCTGGGCGCGCTCGGCGAGCTGGCGGCGGATCGGGTCGTCGTCGGCGGACTCGGCGTCGTAGAAGACCAGCGGCGTGGCCGCGAGGCGCTCGATCGTCGCGGGCTGCCGGGTGCGGCCGGGATCCGCGCTGACGTAGAGGACCTCGTCGCGCACGATCGGCCGCACGTCCACCTTGTCGTCGTCGATCGGGAGCAGGACGACGCCGGCCTCGAGCTCGCCGCGCCGGATCCGCTCGACGACCGCGGACGAGTTGCGGCCGACGAGACGCACCGCCACGTCCGGATGGCGGCGCATGAACGCCGCCACCACCTCGTCCAGTCGCCACGCGGACGGCTCGCCGAAGACCCCGAGCGCGACGGTTCCGCTCCGGATCGCGGTGAGCTCGCCGACGCTGCCGGCGGCATCCTCGACGGCGCGCAGGCTGCGGGCGGCGGGCGCGGCGAACGCACGGCCGGCCTCGGTCGGCACCACACCGCGGCCGACGCGGACGAACAGGTCGGCGCCGAGCGCCTGCTCGAGCTTGCGGACCTGCTCGGCGACCGCCGGCTGTGACACGCGGAGCGCGTCGGCGGCGGCGGTGAACGAGCCGAGCTCGAGGGCGGCGCAGAAGCAGCGGATCTGCTGCAAGGACAAAAGCTCTGCTTTGGCTTGCATCAGGAAATCAAGGCTACCTTGTTGGAAGCACACTCTGGATGATGCGGGCCATGACGCGCGACGTGGTCGTGATCGGCGGCGGGATCGCGGGGCTGGCGGCGGCGTGGCGCCTGCGCCACCGGGACGTCGTGCTGCTCGAGGCCAGCGACCGGCTCGGCGGACGCCTGCGCTCGGACGTCCGCGGCGACTACTGGCTCAACTACGGCGCGCACCTGTTTCCCGCGCCCGGGACGCTCGTGGACCGGATGGCGCGCGACTGCGGGCTGCGAACGGTGCCGGTGACCGGCGGCATGATGGGACTCGCCGTCGGATCCACGGTGCTCGTCGACGGTCGCGTCGAGACGTATCCGTTCCGGCTGCCGCTGTCGATCCGCGACCGGCTCGCGTTCGTGCGGGCGGGCGTGAAGATCCAGCGCGCGGTCGCGCGCTACCACCGGCGCGAGCGGCGGTACGACTTCGAGGACGATCGCACGTTCGGCGAGTTCCTCGGCCCGCTCCCGCCGGCAGTCCGCGCGATCTTCGGCTGCGCGGCGCATCGGGCGACAGCCGAGCTCGACGAGCTCTCGGCCGGATGCGGGATCGGGCTGTTCGCGCTCGTCTGGGGCGGCACCGGCTCGCTGATCGCGCGCAACCTGCTCGGCGGCAGCGCTCAGCTGCCGGAGGCGCTGGGCCGCGAGCTCGGCGAGCGCGCCTGGACCGGCTGTCCGGTCCACGCGATCCGGCCCGACGGCTCCGAGCTCGTCGCGCACTGCGCCGGCGAGGAGATCCGCGCGCGGCAGGTCATCGTCGCCGCGCAGGCGCCGCACGCGGCGCCGCTCGTCGCCCCGGTGTCCGAGCCGGCTGCCGCCGCCCTGGCGCAGCTCACCTACGGCGCGTTCCTGACCGTCGCCGTCCAGACCAGCGAGACCGGCGCCATGCCCTACGACGGCGTGTACGCGATCGCCACGCCCGGCCGCGTCTTCGACATGTTCACCAACCAGGCGCACGCGCTGCGCAGCGCCGGCGCGCGCCGGCCCGGCGGCAGCCTGATGCTATTCGCCGGCGGCCGCGGTGCCGCAGCGCTCATGCGCGAGCGCGACGACGTGATCGTCGAGCGCTTCCTGGCCGATCTGCACGCGCTGTACCCGCAGACGCGCGGCGTGATCGCCGGCGCGACGGTGCAGCGCTGGGAGCTTGGGAACGTGTACGCGCGTCCCGGGCGCGGGCGCCTGCAGGCGGCGCTCGAGGGAGCGCTCGGCCGCCACGAGAACCTGCACCTGGCGGGCGACTACTTCGCCGAGCTGGGGAACATGGAGGCCGCCGCCCAGACCGGGCTCGCGGCCGCCGAACGCGTCGACGCCCGCATCCGAGAGGTGACCCATGCCTGAGCCGTTCCACGGAGTCCTGCCCGCCCTGATCACGCCGTTCACCGCCGACGGCGACGCGATCGACACCGACGCCCTGGCGGCGATCGTCGAGCGCCTGGTCGGCGCCGGCGTCGGCGGACTGGTCCCCGGCGGCAGCACCGGCGAGTTCACCACGCTCACGAACGCCGAGCGCCGGCGGCTGATCGAGGCGACCGTCGACGCCGCCGCCGGCCGCGTCCCGGTCGTGGCCGGGACCGGCGCGCTCTCGACCCGCGAGACCGTCGAACTGAGCGTGCACGCCGAACGGGCGGGCGCCGCCGCGGTGATGATCGTCCCGCCGTTCTACGACGCGCTCTCGTGGCCCGAGCTGCTCGCGCACTACACGGCGGTCGCGGACGCGATCGAGATCCCGGTCATGTACTACAACCTGCCGAGCGCCTCGGGCGTGCGGCTGACCGCAGCGCAGCTGCGCGAGCTGCCGATCAGCTGCCTCAAGGACACCGGCGGCGACGCCGTCGCCGCCACCGAGCTGATCCAGACCGACGGCCCGACGCTGCTCAACGGCTGGGACACGCTCACGTTCGCCGCGCTCGCCGCCGGCGCGAGCGCCGTCGTCTGGGGCGTCGCCTCGATCGTCCCGGAGCCGTGTGTGGAGCTCCACCGGCTGCTGATCGACGACATCGACCTGCCCGCCGCGCGCGAGCTGTGGGCCCGGCTGTGGCCGCTCTGCCAGTTCCTCGAAGGCCAGAGCTACCCGGCCGCCGTCAAGGCCGCCTGCCGGCTCGCCGGCGACACGACCGGTCCGGTCCGCGCGCCGCTGCTACCGCTCGCCGACGCCGCCGTGAGCGAGTTGAGCGCGCTGCTCGAGCGGGCCACCCCGGCGACGCGCGTGCGCTGACCGGGGGTGTCGCTTTGCGCGCCGCGCCGCTTCGACTAGTGTCGCGAGCGCGTGCTCTCGGCGCTCGACGACGCACCCGTCTGGCTCAACTCCGAGCCGCTCACGGCGGCCGGACTGGGCGGGACCGTCGTGCTCGTCGACTTCTGGACGTACTCGTGCGTCAACTGGCTGCGCACGCTTCCGTACGTCAGCGCGTGGCACGAGCGCTACCGCGACCACGGCCTCGTCCTCGTCGGTGTCCACGCGCCGGAGTTCGGGTTCGAGCACGACCTCGACAACGTGAGCCGCGCGGTGAGCGATCTGGGCGTCGGCTACCCGGTCGTCATCGACAACGACTTCGCGATCTGGCGCTCGTTTCGCAACCACTACTGGCCCGCCGTCTACCTCGTCGACGGCGACGGGCGCCTCCGCTTTCACCACTTCGGCGAGGAGGCGTACGAGGAGACCGAGCGCGCGATCCAGCGACTGCTGGGGACCGACGGCGACACGGTCCGCGTCGACACCGGCGGGTTCGCCGAGGCGGCCGACTGGGGCAGCCTGGGCTCCCCGGAGACGTATCTCGGCCGCGCCCGCGGCGAGCGCCGGACGGCTGACGCCGCCGCCCTCGCGCTCAACGAGTGGGCGCTGACCGGCGACTGGACGGTGGGCGAGGAGGCCGCGATCCTGGAGACGGGCGCCGGGGCGATCGCGTACCGGTTCCAGGCGCGCGACGTGAATCTCGTGCTCGCGGGCTCGCCGGGCCGCTTCAGCGTGCTCCTCGACGGTGAGCCGCCGGGCGGCGCCCACGGCCTCGACACCGACGCGTCCGGCGCGGGCACGCTCGCCGAGCCGCGGATGTACCAGCTCGTGCGCCGGCCGGCCAACGACGGTCCCTGCACGCTCGCGGTCACGTTCCACGAGCCCGGCGTGCGGGCGTACGTCCTCACGTTCGGCTGAGCCGAAGCCCCGGGTACGCTGCGCGCCTTGATCGTCACGGACCGTCTGTTCCTGCGGCCGTTCCGGCCCGGCGACCTGCCGGCGTTCGTCGCCTACCGCAGCGCGCCCGCGGTCGCCCGCTACCAGTCGTGGGACACGTCGTTCTCGATGGCCGACGCCGAGCGCTTCCTCGCCGAGCAGCAGGAGCTGGAGTTCGGGCAGCCCGGCGCGTGGTTCCAGCTCGCGGCGGCCGACAAGGACACGGGCGCGCTGTGCGGCGACTGCGCGGTGCACGTTCGCGCCGACCAGCCGGCGACCGCCGAGGTCGGCGTGACGTTCGCGCCGCGGCACCAGGGCGCCGGGCTCGCGCGCGAGGCGCTCGCCGCCGTCGTGGCGCACCTGTTCGCCGAACATGGACTGCATCGCATCTACGCCGAGGCCGACGACCGCAATGCCGCCGTCCACCGGCTGCTGGAACGGCTCGGCTTCCGCTGCGAGGCGCGGCTCGTCGAGGCCGACTGGTTCAAGGGCGAATGGACGACCGTGCGCACCTACGCGATCCTGCGCCGGGAATTTTCTCCATAGGTCGAGCGTCCGTAAGGGGTCGTGCTCCCCAACGCTCCCCTTCAAGGAGAAACGATGACCCAACGAGGTACCACGGGCCGGCGTACGCGCCGGCTGCTCGCGAGCTCCGTGCTCGCCGCGGGCGCCATGGCGGCGATGGCCGTGCCCGCGAACGCGGCGGTGACGGCGTCGTTCAGCGCCGGCATGCTGAGCGTCACCGGCGACGCGCTCGCCAACAACATCACCATCAGCCGCGACGCCGCCGGGAAGATCCTGGTCAACGGCGGTGCCGTGACCGTCAGCGGAGGCACGGCCACGATCGCGAACACGGCGAAGATCCAGGTGTTCGGGCTCGGCGGCAACGACACCGTCACGCTCAGCGAGGTCAACGGCGCGCTGCCGGCCGCGAACCTGTTCGGCGG
This sequence comes from Solirubrobacteraceae bacterium, assembly GCA_035706585.1. Taxonomy (GTDB): domain Bacteria; phylum Actinomycetota; class Thermoleophilia; order Solirubrobacterales; family Solirubrobacteraceae; genus DASSUW01. Next base: position 10,351 of record DASSUW010000305.1, read on the forward strand.
CGCCGGCAACGACGTCCTGACCGGCGGCTCGGGCAACGATCAGCTGTTCGGCGAGAGCGGGAACGACACGCTGCTCGGCAAGGGCGGCTTCGACTTCCTGTTCGGCGGCAGCGACAACGACACGCTCACCGGCGGCGACGCCGACGACCAGGTGTTCGGCCAGAGCGGCAACGACCGCATGATCTGGAACCCCGGCGACGACACCGACCTCAACGAGGGCGGCGCCGCCACCGACACGGTCGAGGTCAACGGCGGCAACGGCACCGAGCAGTTCGCGACCACGGCGAACGGCACGCGCGTGCGGTTCGACCGCGTCACCCCGGCGCCGTTCTCGATCGACATCGGCACGTCCGAGAACCTGGTGCTCAACGCCAACGGCGGCGATGACAGCCACTCGGCGACCGGGAACCTGGCCGCGCTGATCAAGATCACGGTCGACGGCGGCACCGGCAACGACTCGCTGCTCGGCAGCAACGGCGCGGACGTGCTGCTCGGCGGCGACGGCAACGACTTCGTCGACGGCCAGCAGGGCAACGACGTCGGCTTCCTCGGCGCCGGTGACGACACGTTCCAGTGGGATCCCGGCGACGGCAGCGACGTCGTCGAGGGCCAGGACGGCGCCGACGAGCTGCGGTTCAACGGCTCGGCCGCCAACGAGCGCATGGAGGCGTCGGCCAACGGCGGCCGTGTGCGCTTCACGCGCGACGTCGGCAACATCCTCATGGATCTCAACGATGTCGAGACGATCGCCGCGAACGCGCTCGGCGGCACGGACACGGTGACCGTCAACGACCTGTCCGGCACCGACGTCGTCGACGTCGAGGCCGACCTCAACGCGCCCGGCGGCGGCAACGACAATGCCGCCGACAACGTGGTCGCGAACGCGACCAACGGCGACGACGTCGCGATCGTCAGCGGCAGCGGGACGACCGCGCAGGTGCTCGGCCTCGCGGCCCGGATCGACGTCGCCGGCGCGGCGACGGGCAGCGACCGCATCACGGTGAACGCGCTCGCCGGCGACGACGTGGTCGACGCCTCCGGCCTGGCCGCGAACTCGGCGCTGCTGACCGCCAACGGCGGCGACGGCGACGACGTGCTGATCGGCGGCGCCGGCAACGACACGCTGCTCGGCGGCGCGGGCGACGACGTCCTGATCGGCGGCCCCGGGCTCGACACGCTCGACGGCGAGGACGGCGGCAACATCGTCATCCAGCTCGTCGGCGACAACACGGTCGAGTCGGCGAAGGTGGTCGGCGCCCGCTGGCTCAAGCACCACACCCACAAGGCGAAGCGCAAGCTCGTGCTCAAGTTCGACGGCGAGAAGTACAAGCTTCCGCGCGCGAAGCTGGGCAAGCTCGTCTGAACGCTCGGCGCCCGGCCCCGGTGCGGGGCCGGGCGCCCCGGCGGTTCCTGACCGATCGGGGGATTGACCCCGTCGCACCGGTCGCCGGAGAATCGCCGTCATGTCCCGGTCCGTGCTGGTCGCGTGGTTCCTGCTGACGGCGGCGCTGGCTCCCGAGGCGCGCGCGCAGGACGGGACGGTGACGATCAACGGCGGCGGCGTGAGCGTGACGGCGTCGGCGGACACGCGCTGCGACGACCCGCCGCCGACCGGCGCCGTGCAGGCCCCGTTCGACGGCGACAGCACGGCGCCGTACTCCTCCTCCGTGACGGCCGACGTGAGCGTTCCGTGCGCTCACGGCCAGGCGCCGCACCAGCACAGCGCGCGCGGAGACGCGAGCGCGACCGGCGACGCCGTGTCCGGTCCGGACGCCGCCGTGATCAGCGCGTCCGGCACCGTGGCCGCGACCGTCGTCCACGCGCACGCCGCCGGCGCGTTCGCCGAGTTCAACCAGGAGTTCTCGATCGAGGGCGCGCCGGTCTCGTACCGGCTCACCGCTGCGGGACTCGTCCAGCTCGACGGCGGACTGACCGGTTCGACGACCGGCACGCTCCAGCCCGGCGGCCACACGATCCGCGGCTTCGCGGACTGCTCGGCCGACAGCGGCCGCGACTGCGCGGGCCGGGGCTTCTCGCTGACGCTCGAGCTCGACGTCGCCGCGGACAGCGACGGCGACGGCCTCCTCGACAGCTGGGAGACCGACGGCACCCCGGACGGGCTCGACCTGCCCGCGATGGGCGCCGACGCGCTCCACAAGGACATCTTCCTCGAGGTCGATCACATGACCGGCCACGCGCTCTCGCAGACGGCGGTCGATCGCGTGGTCGCGGCGTTCGCGGCGGCGCCGGTCGGCAATCCCGACGGGGACGGCGGCATCACGCTGCACGTCGACAACGGACCGGCGTCGCGCATGGACCCCACCACGGGCGCCGCGTGGGGCGCCGACAGCGACGCCGACGAGCTGCCGCACCAGCCGGTTCTGGGGTCCCTGAACGGAAACAGCTACGACTGGTCTGCGTTCGACGCCGTCAAGGCGTCCAACTTCCAGCCGGAACGTGCGGACGCGTTCCACTACCTGGTCTCCGGCCACCGCTACGGCAGCCCGACCGAGGACTCGTCCGGGATCTCGCGCGGCTTCGGCGCCAGCGACCTGATCGTCACGCTCGGACCGGTGTTCGAGCCGGCGGAGTCCTCCGGCACGGTGGAGCAGCAGGCCGGCACGATCATGCACGAGCTCGGCCACAACCTCGGCCTGCGCCACGGCGGCGACGACGACGGCAACTACGAGCCGAACCGCCTGTCGATCATGAACTACGCGTTCCAGTTCACCGGCCTCCCGCGGGTCGACGGGACGCGGGTGCTCGACTACGCGCGGCTTGCCGTCGACCTCGACGAGCGCGCGCTGAGCGAGAGCCGGGGGTTCGGCCTCGCGGCGGGCACCGAGCCGGCCGCGTGGCTGACGCTGTTCCAGTGTCCGGACGGCGCGCTGCAGTGGGCGTTCCTGCAGGCATCGCGCACCGACTGGAACTGCAACGGCGCGTTCGGCGGGGTGATCGCGCGCGACCTCAACGGCGACGCGGTCGAGACGGCGCTCGTCCCGTTCCTCGACTGGCCGGCGCTCGTCTACGACGGCGGGGCGATCGGGGACGCGGGCGCGGCGCTGCCTGCTGAGAGCGAGCTGATCGAGCCGCCGCTGCAGGAACTGCTCGCGGCCGCGGACGAGGTCGAGCAGGCGCAGGTCCAGGCGCGGCCGCGACCCGCGCCGCCGCAGCCGGGCGGCGGGGGCGGCGGGGCAGCGGCCGACGACCCGCCCGTGCTGTCAGGCCTGCGTCTGTCGCCGTCCGCGTTCCGGGCGGGCCGGCCGGCGAGCGTGCACTTCACGGCGTCCGCGCGCGGGTTCGTCCGCTTCACCGTCAAGCGCGTGCTGCCGGGACGGCGCGCCGGCCGCCGCTGCGTGGCGCCGCGACGCGGCAAGGGCCGCCGCTGCACTC
>DASSUW010000306.1:0-4409 GCA_035706585.1 Solirubrobacteraceae bacterium
GCAGCCCATGCCCGGTGCCGACCGGGAACTCGACCCGCGCGACCACGACGTACAGCACGACGAGCAGCCCGACCGTCGCCGGCTGCAGCGGCCGCGCGGCGTCCTGCGCCACGAGCAGGCCCGCCCAGGCGGCGAGGAACAGCACTCCCGCCGCGGCCTCGACGATCAGCTCGCGCCGGGAGGCACGCGCTCGTGCGCGCGCCTCCCAGCTGTCTTCGAGCAGCCGCTCGGCCGCGGACTGGCTCTCGCTCGCGGTCGTGTGGCCGTCGGTCATGCCCGTGCTGGTGCGTGTCCGAACCGGCTAGCCGGCGCGGAAGGGATCGATGTAGAGGTCGTCGATGCGCCAGGCGGGACCGGCCGTGTTGTCGACCTGGAAGACCAGGCGGACGGTGGCCGTGTCCTCGGCGGTGAGCCCGAGCCGCTGAAAGAGCTGCGCGGCGAGCTGCGGCGCCCAGAAGCGCGACGGCGCCCACGAGCTGTGGTTGGCGCCGGCGAGCGTGTCGACACGCACGTAGCGCGTCGGACCAGCGGAGCCGGCCCACAGGATCGAGACCCGCAGGTTCGGGGCGGTAGCGCTCCTGGCCTGCTGAGCGAAGAACCGGTAGCCCGTGCGCGTGGTGTCGATGCAGATCGGGCTGCTGACGGCCCGGCCCCCGGGAGCGATCGACAGGGAGTGCGTGTCACCCCGGCCGTTGAGGAAGTAGCTCTCGTTGCCCGCCACCACCGACGCGTTCGTCAGCCGCCATCCGGCCGTGCCGGACTCGAAGCCGCCGTTGTCGGCGAGGAAGTAGTCCGACGAGTCGCCGAACGGCTGGAAAGCCTTGACGGTCGGAACCGGGTCGCACGCTGCCTGCGCGGCCGCAGGCGCGGCGAAGCACACGGCGGCGGCGAGGACGGCGGCGTACCTGAACCGCTTGGGTAGTCGCGGGTGTATGACCAACGGCATTGCCTGAATGACCTCCATGTCGAAGCCGCTCATCCGTGAGCGGCCCGGAATCGGGTGGTTACCTCGGCGCCTGGCGATCTGCGAGCAACCCCGTGGGTTGCGTCCCGCCCGCGAGACCGCGTGCACCGACGCCCCTGTCTTCGGCTTGCCGGCGGCGGGCTGTGAACGCCTGGACGTACGTTCGACGCCCTCGACAACGACGAGCGCCCGCCGCGATTGCGGCGGGCGCTCTGATCCTGCATCCGTGCAGTTCGGCGACTACTTGCGGATGTACGGCATCGAAGGCTCCTTTCTCACCGCTTGTTCCCCCCTCACGCGCCGGCGGCGAGTGCGGGACGCAGGACTGGACGAGTGCGGCGCAGTACGCGGGCGGCGGCGAGCCAGACCAGCAGCGTGCCGACGCCGGCGAGTGCGAAGGTGGTGCGGCCGCCGTAGGCGCTCGCGAGCGCGCCGCCGGCGATCAGGGCGCCGCCGAAGCCCCAGGACTCGACGGCGTCGAGCAGGCCGAACGTGCGGCCGTGCAGGCGGTCGGGCACGAGCCGCTGGAGCAGCACGCGGTCGCTGACGACGAACAGGCCGTTGCCGAGGCCGCTCAGCGCGAACGTGGCCATCGCCACGCCGACGACCGGCGCCACGGCGGAGCCGACGAGGCCGGCGCCGAGGAGCACGAGCCCGAGCAGGTAGCGGCGGCGCAGGCCGTCCTCGCCGGTATCGCCCGCGCCGAGCAGCGAGCCGCTGACGAGCCCGCAGCCGTAGGCGCAGACGAGGAGCGCGAACCCGCTGCTGCCCGCGCCGAGCTCGCGCTGTGCGAGCACGAGCTCGGCGACGTTCATGGTGCCTGCCACCATCACCACCGCACCCGAGGTGCACATCAGTGTGCGGGTCATGCGGTCGCGCATCACGGCGCGGATACCGGCGCGGGTGTCGGACAGCAACGTCTCGCCAGAAGCCTCGGCCCGCCGCCCCACGCCGGTCAGGCGGGAGAGCAGCAGCGCCGAGAGGATGAAGGTCGTCGCGTTGATCGCCAGCAGGGCCTCGGGCCCCGTGAAGAGCAGCACGGCGGCCGCGCACGCCGGGCCGAGCAGCTGGCCGGCGTCGCGTGACATGCCGTACAGCGCGTTGGCCGCCGTGAGGCGTTCCGGGCGCACGAGCGCCGGCAGCAGCGCCGACGTCGCGGGCCGGAACAGCGCGTTGCCCATGCCGAGCACGACGGCGAACGCGAGCATCGCCGCGACCCCGTCGGCGAACAGGAGCCCGACGATGGCGACCGCCCGCACGAGGTCGGCCACGACCGCGCAGCCGAGGTGGCTCGTGCGGTCCGCGACGGCGCCGACGACGGCGCCGAGGACCATCGAGGGCAACAGGTCGGCCAGCAGCACCGCGGTGGCCGCCCAGGCCGAGCCGATGCGCTCGTAGGCGAAGACCATGAGGGCCACGTAGCCCAGGCCGACGCCGAGCGCGCCCTGCAGGTGGGCGGCGAAGAACCAGCGGGAACGGCGCTCTGCGCGCCACAGCTCGCGGATGCTGCGCATCTAGGTGCTTGAGAGGTCGGGGCTCGGCACGGCGGGTATGGTTCGCGACCCTGGATACGTCCCGGTTACAGCTGGGTAAAGCCTTGGACTTCGGGGTCCTCGGACCGCTCCTCGTGACCCGGCCGGACGGCCCGGTCGAGCTCAAGGCCGACAAGCAGCGCGCGCTGCTGGCCGTGCTCCTCCTGGCCTACCGCGAGGACTCGGTCTCCCCTGCCCGGCTCGTCGACGAGCTGTGGGGCGATGATCCGCCGCCCACCGCCGCCAAGGCCGTCCAGGTGCATCTGTCGCGGCTGCGCAGCGCGCTCGGCCCGGAGCAGCCGATCGTCACGCGACCCGCGGGCTACGCGGTCAGCATCGAGCCCGAGCAGCTCGACCTCGCACGGTTCGAGGCACTCAGCGAGCGCGCCCGCAGCGCGCGCCGCGAGGGCGACCTGCCCGCCGCCGCCGGCCTGTGGCGCGAGGCGCTCGCGCTGTTCCGCGGCCCGCCGCTCGCCGACGTGCCGCTGCGCGGCCTCGCCGCGTCGGAGGTGAGCCGGCTCGCCGAGCTCGAGCTGACGGCCCTGGACGAGCGCATCGCGGCCGAGCTCGAGCTCGGCGAGCACGTCGCGCTCGTCGCCGAGCTGCAGGCGCTGGTGGCCGAGCATCCCTACCGCGAGCGCCTGCACGCGCAGCTGATGCTGGCGCTCTACCGGTCGGGCCGCCAGGCCGACGCGCTGGAGGCGTTCCGCCACGCCCGGCGGACGCTCGTGGAGGACCTCGGGCTCGAACCCAGCCGCGAGCTGCAGCGGCTCGAGAGCGCGGTGCTCGCCCAGGATCCGGTCCTGGATCTGCTGCTGTCCGAGCCGCCGCGACCGCGGCCGGCCGCCGTGCCGCCGATCCCGGCGCCGGCGGACCGGCTGATCGGCCGCGACGCCGCGCTGGACGGCGCGGCGGCCCTGCTCGCCGACCCGGACGTCCGGATGATCACGCTCACCGGGCCCGGCGGGATCGGCAAGACCCGCCTGGCGCTCGAGCTGGCGCGGCGCGAGGGCGACCGGTTCGCTGACGGCGCGCGCTTCGTGCCGCTCGGGACGATCGACGCGCCCGAGCGCGTCCTGCCCGAGATCGCGCGCGTCCTCGAGATCCCCGACGACAGCGGACTCACAGACTTCGTCGCCGGCCGCGAGCTCCTGCTGGTCGCCGACAACCTCGAGCACGTCGTCGACGTCGCGCCGCAGCTTGCCGGGCTGCTTGCCGCGTCCCCGCGCTCCAAGCTCGTGACGACGAGCCGCGCTCCGCTGCGGGTCGCCGGCGAGCACGAGCTGCCGGTGCCGCCGCTCGCCGGCGACGCCGCGCGCGAGCTGTTCCTCACGCGCGCGCGTGCGGTCAACCCGGGGCTCGAGCTTGCGGCGCAGGACGCCGCGGCGGTCGAGCGCATCTGCGCGCGCCTCGACGGCCTGCCGCTGGCGATCGAGCTCGCGGCCGCGCGCTCGAAGGTCCTCTCGCCGCCCGCGATCCTCGACCGCCTGGAGCAGCGGCTCGACCTGCTGACCGCGGGCCCGCGCGACGCGCCGGCCCGCCAGCGCACGCTGCGAGCGGCGATCGCCTGGAGCTATGACCTGCTCGACGACGAGACGCGCGCGCTGTTCACCGAGCTCGGCGTGTTCGTCGGCGGCTGGACGCTCGAGACCGCCGAGGCGGTCGCGGGCCCGAACGCGCTCGACGGGATCGCCGCGCTGCTCGACCAGAGCCTCGTGACGCGCAGCGGCGAGCGCTACGCGATGTTCGAGAGCATCCGGGCCTACGCGCTCGAGCAGCTCGCAGCCGCAGGCGGCCTCGACGGCGCCCGCCGGCGCCACGCCCGCGCCTTCGCCGCGCTCACCGAGGAGGCCGAGAGCGGCATCCGGGGCCCGGCTCAGGCGAGCTGGTTCGCCCGGCTCGACGCCGACGCG
>DASSUW010000307.1:0-5050 GCA_035706585.1 Solirubrobacteraceae bacterium
GACTGCTTCTTCATGAAGGCCACCGTGCGCGACGTCGAGCACCTCGAGCAGCTGATCGACCAGTTCGTCGTCTACGGGCAGACCACAACCTCGATCGTGCAGTCGTCCCCCGTGCCGGGGCGCGGGGTCGCCATTTGATGGTCGATTCCTCGGCCGCCGCGCGCGGGGGTCGCGGAATTGGTCATCTAGCCTCTCGGTAGTGCTCCTCGGATCGCTCGGCGACAGCTTCTCGGCGTTCTTCGATGCCGTCGGCGACTTCTTCGATTCGCTGGCGGCGATCCAGTGGGTGTCCCTGTTCTTCGCGCTGCTCGCGTTCGGGATCTACCTCTCGATCCGGGCCCGGGCGTCGTTCAACATCCTGCGCGCCGCGTATCCCGACGAGCGGATCAACTTCCGCTACGTGTGGGGCGCGTACATCGCCGGCTACGGGTTCAACGCGGTCGTCCCGGCCCGCGGGGGCGACATCATCCGCCTCTTCCTCACCAAGTCGCGGATCCCGAACTCGAGCTACCCGGCGGTGGCGGCGAGCTTCACGGTCGAGCTCATCTTCGACCTCTGCATGGCGATCCCGATCATGGCGTTCGCGTTCACCCAGGGCACGTTCCCGAAGCCGCCCGACTTCTCCAAGCTGCCGGCCTTCGACCTCGCGTTCTTCGCGTCGCACCCGCGGTTCACGCTGTTCGTGCTCACGCTCCTCGGGATCGCGGTCCTCGTCGGCTTCGCGCTGCTGTCGGCGCGCGTGCGGGCGTTCTGGCAGCGCGTGCGCCAGGGCCTGACGATCCTGTCCGACCGCCGCCGCTACTTCCGCGAGGTGTTCGCGGTGCAGTTCGTCGGCTGGCTGTTCCGCTTCACCGCGTTCTTCTTCCTGCTGGAGGCGTTCAACGTCGGCGGCTCGGTGCGCAACGTGCTGCTCGTGCTCGGCGTCAACGCGGTCGCGGCGCTCGTCCCGTTCACGCCCGGCGGCGCGGGCGTCCAGCAGGCGCTGCTCGTGAAGGTGTTCAGCGGGACCGCGGCGGGCGCGACGGTCGCCGCCTACTCGGTGGGCCAGCAGATCGCGATCGCGGCGTTCACGTTCGGCGTCGGCTTCGCCGCGCTCGTGTGGGTGTTCCAGATCCGTTCCTTCAAGGAGGTCATCGCGCAGGGGCGCGCCTCGCGCGACGAGGAAGCGGCCGCGGCGGAAGCCTAGGACAGGCCCTGGCGCGCCTCGCGCACCAGCGTGACGGCCTCGGGGAAGACCGTGGCCATCACCGAGCGGACCTGCTTGGCCTGCTCCTCGGCGTTGCCCTGCAGGTTGACGCGGTTGATCGCGGCCACGGTCATATCGACGGCGAGCTTGATCGCGTTGTCGGCCCAGGCGAGGTTCTGGGACGACTGCATCTGCTCGGCCATCTCCTGCAGGCGCCGTTGAAAGTCGGGATCGTTGAAGAAGCCTCCAAAGCCTTCCATGGCAATGAGGCTACCGGTCGCCGCGCTCGTGGAAGAAGAAGTCCGGCATCACGGCGCGCGTCACGCGGCCGGCGAGCTGGCTGGCGAGCTCGGCGTCGCCGGTCCGCGACGCGAGGTCGTCGAGCGTGACGATGCCGGTCAGCCGGCCGCCGGCGATCACCACAAGGCGGCGGATCGCGTGGCGCACCATCAGCTCGCCCGCCTCCTCGACGTCCATGCTCGCCTCGGCGGTGATGACCGGCGACGACGCGTGGTCGGCCACGTGATCGCCGAAGTCGCGGCCGTCGGCGATCACCGACAGTGCGAGATCGCGGTCGGTGACGAAGCCGACGGGCTCGGAGCCGTTCACCAGCACGACCGAGCCGACGTTGCGCTCGCGCATGAGCTCGGCGATCTCGCGGACGGTGCGCTCGGGGGCGGCGGTGACGACTGACTCCGTCATGACGTCCCGGATGAGCACGCGGGCGAGTCTACAATCGCGCGCCGTGGCACAGCGCACAGCCAGCCAGCTCATGATGCAGCGCCGGGTCGAGGGCGTGATCCGGCTGGTCGCCCCGGTCCTGGACGTGGTCCTGTTCGCCGGCGAGCAGGTGTCGCGCGTCGCGGGCCGCAACCAGATCGATCCCGACCCGCCGCGGCGGCTCGGCGACCGCGACGTGCGCACGTCGCTCGCCGGTCCACCCGACGGGTTACGCGGTTGACCGATCCCGGCGCCGCGCGGTCGCCGGCTGACTCGTGAAATCGGTCATCTAGGATCTTCTGCTCCGTGGCCGCCGTCGGCAGCGTCGAAGAGCAACTCGCCTGGGAGGCGCGTCAGCGCCCGCGCGCCGCCGCGGCCGCGATCGTCGCCGGCCTCCTGACGACCCTCAGCCTGATCTGGCTGCGGGTCGGGCTGGCGGACGTCCCGGACGCGCCGTTCCTGAACTCGCTCGGGCAGGCGTTCCAGTCCGGTCCGATGGGCGAGCAGGCGAGCCAGCTGACGCCGGTGTTCCAGTACTACGTCGACCGGCCGCTGGTCTTCGTCGGCTCGGCCGTGCTGCAGGCGATCGCGATGCTCGGCCTCGCATGGGCCGTGACGTTCCTCGCCGTCTGCGCGCGCGCCCGCCGCCCCGAGCTGCCGCGCTACCTGATCTACGTGACCATGGTCGGCGCGGTGCTGGTTGCCGTCGCGGCGCTGCTCAACGGCGTCGGGCGCCTGATCGCGATCAACGACTTCCTGGATGGACCGAAGACGGTCGACACGGCGCGCGACGTCAACTCCCAGCCGCTGCTCGCCACCGCGTTCCTGATCGGCCAGCTGGCGCCGCTCGCGCTCGCGGCCGGCCTGCTGCTCGTCTCGCTCAACGCGATGCGCGTCGGGCTGCTCACGCGCTTCCTCGGCGTGCTGGGCATGATCTCCGGCGGCCTGACGGTCTTCTCCGGCTTCTTCCTGTTCGGGCCGTTCGTGCAGGCGTTCTGGCTGCTGTCGCTCGGCTTCGTGTTCCTGAACGTCGGGCGCCAGGGGGCGCCGCCGGCATGGAGCACGGGCCGAGCCGAGCCGTGGCCGAGTCAGCGCGAGGTCGCGGCGCAGCGCGCTGCCGCACGCCAGAAGAAGGCGGAACCGGCGGCCGAGCCGCAGCCGGTCGCCGCCGGGCGACCGCACTCGTCCTCGAAGAAGCGCAAGCGCAAGCGCCGGGGCTAGGGAACTCCGGCCCAGGGGGCCGGGTTCCTTGCGGGTGTTCGCCCGGAGGGCGAAACCCGCTAGGCCGCTTCTTCTGCGGGCTCGTTCTCGTCGCCCGCGCTCAGCAGCGAGTCGATCGTGACGAGCATCCCGAGCCAGCCGGAGAACGGCCGCTCGGGCCCGATCCCGTCGCTCGCGCGCCCGTCCAGCTCATCGCCCGCCAGGCGCAGCTCGAGGGTGATCGTGACCGCTCGTGAGGTCATGGGCACAGGATGGAGCGCGCGAGCCGCGCCGCCATCGGGGACCCCCCTAATCGCCGTCCCCAGTCTTTGACGCCGGCTCGCGGCCCCGGCGTGCCGACCGTCAGCTGCCGGCGAGCGCGCTCGCGAGCTCGCGGCGCGACCGGATCCCGAGCTTGCGGTAGGCGTTGCTCAGGTGCACCTCGACGGTCTTGGGCGTGACGAACAGCGCCTGCGCGATGTCGCGGTTGCTCTGCCCCTCGGCGGCGAACGCGGCGACCCGCCGCTCGCTCGCCGTGAGCGCGTCGACGCCGCCGAGCGCCGTCGTGCGCGGGCGCGCGCCGGTCGCGTAGAGCTCGGAGCGCACGTGCTCGACCAGCGCGTCGGCCGAGCAGGCGTCGGCCTGCTCGAGCGCGCGCCGCAGCGGCTCGCGCGCGTCGGTCGGCCTGCGCTCGCGCCGCAGCGCCGATCCCAGCTCGGCGAGCGCCTTCGCGTGCTCCAGGCGCGCGTGCGAGCCCTCCAGCACCGCCACCGCCTCCTCGAGCAGCGCCAGATCGCCGCGGAGCACTCCGAGCACGCGCAGCGACGGCCCGACGGTCCCGGGCGCGCCCCACCGTCGCGCGTCGGCCAGCTCGGCCTCCGCGAGCGCGATCGCGTCGTCGCGCCGCCCGAGCCGGTCGAGCGCCCGCGCGACCGTCGAGCGCGCGTGCTCGGCGGCCGGCAGCCGGACGTGCGCGTAGCGGGCCGCGTACTCCTCGTAGCCGGCGACGGCCTCCGCATCGCGCCCCTCGGCGACCAGGAGGGCCAGCCGCGTCGAGCGCCAGAAGCGGCTGCCCTCGGAGTTCTCGCCGAGCTCGGGGCCCACCGTCTCGAGCATCGCGCGCGCCTCGTCGATGCGCCCGCGCTCGATCCGCACGCGGGCGTGGAACGAGGCCGTGTAGATCCGCGCCACGCGGTCGAATCCCCACGCGTCGAACTCCTCCTGCGCCTGGCCCAGCGACTCCTCGGCGTCGGCCAGCTCGCCGTACTGCAGCAGCGTGAACCCGTGCCACAGGTGGATCGACGAGATGCCGAGCAGCGACCCGTGGCGGTGCGCCTCGGTCTGCGCCATCTCCCAGGCTGCGTCGGTCTCCGCGCGATCGGCGTAGACGAGCACGAGCAGCGCGGCCATCATCAGCAGCCCGTTGTCGTGGACGATCAGGTCGCCGCCCGCCAGCGCCGCCAGCGCGAGCGCGGCGCACTCGTCGGCGCTGCCGCCCGTGTGGGCCCACCACAGCGCCGCCACGGACGCGAGCATCTTGGCGCCGAGCCCGGCGGCCGGGGGGTCGCGGTGCGCCTCGAGCGCGTACAGGCGTTCCGGCGCGTCGACGCCGAAGAACCCGGTCATCAGGTAGAACGCGGTCAGTGCCCGGTGGTCGTCGTGGTCCTCCGGCAGCCGCTCGGCCACGGCGAGCGCGAAGTCGGCGGCCTCCGGCGGCGAGCCGGTGAACAACAGCGCGCGGCACAGCGCGTGCGCCACCGGCAGGCGAGCGGAGTCGTCGTCGAGCGTCTCGAACGCCTCGCGCAGGTGCCCGATGGCCCCCAGGCCGTCCGTGAGGATCTCGGCGAGCCCGAGCTCGCGCAGCAGCTCCGGCCGCCAGCGCGCGGGCGCCGGCTCCTCGAGCGCCCGCCGCAGGTGGGCGACGCCGCTCTCGGCGGCGCCGCG
>DASSUW010000308.1:0-4470 GCA_035706585.1 Solirubrobacteraceae bacterium
TCGACCCCCGGGGCCGAGGCGAAGAGCGCCGCGCCGTCGACCACCAGGACGTCAGGCTCATCGGGAGAGATCGTCGCCCCGAGGGCCTGGAACCGTGCGGTGACCGCCTGTCCGCCCGAGTGGATGTGAGCGCGGACGCCGTCGAGGACGCCCGGGCGCAGGACCTCCGTCACGCCCGCCGCAGCTCGCGGCGTCGCGCGGCCGCCACGCCGCGACGGCCCACCGCGTCGAGCTGCGCGTACAGCTTGCGGACCTCGCCGAAGATCTCGTTGGCGACCGCCTGCTGCTGGTCGCGCGTCGGCTCGGGCACGACGTCCCAGCGGATCGGGTCGCCGTACAGGACCGTGACCTTCGGGAACCGCAGGCGCTTCCAGTTGCGCACCTTGGAGGAGCCGTGGATCGCGATCGGCACCACCGGCGCGCCCGACTGCAGCGCCAGCCGGCCGATCCCGGGACGCACGGACTCGGCCAGCTTGCCAGTCCGCGACCGGCCGCCCTCGCTGTACATCGCGATCGCACCGCCGCGCTCGAGGATGCTGCGCGCGGTGATGAACGCCTCCTCGTCGGCGAACCCGCGGCGCACGGGGAATACGCCGCCGGGCGAGTAGATCCACTCCATCGGCGGCCTGAACAGCTGCGACTTGGCCATGAAGCGCACCTTGCGCCGCAGCGCCACGCCCATGAAGAAGTGGTCCATGAACGAGAAGTGGTTCGGCGCGAGGATCACCGGCCCGCGGGCCGGCACCTTGTCGGCCGCGATGCCGCGCGCGCGGAAGAAGATCCAGGCGTGGAGCGTGGTCGCGATGCGCACGGCCTCGTAGACCCAGTTCGGATCGGTCGTCCGGGAGCGGTGGTGGTAGCGGTCGAAGTGCTCGGCCGGGCGCGGGTCCTTGTAGACCTGCTCCTTGAGCTGGCTCAGGTTCTCCTCCGTCATCTGCGGCGACCATTGTGAACGGTCGGCTCCGGAAGCACCTCAGCAGCCATTTCCGTCCGGCAGTCTGACAAGCGCGAGCGGGCGCGCCGGCTGCCCGAACGTGCACCGTGGGTTGACCCGTCGCGAGCGGCTGAACTAGGGTCGGCCAAAGGAACCCCTGTCGAGAAAGGTGGTGGCCGCATGCCCCACTTGACGACGGATGACGGGACGACAGGACGCTATCTCGTCCTGTTCGCCGAGGACGCGCGCGACGCCGGCGCGGCCGCGCTGAGCGACGCCGCGGGCATCAGCATGGCGGTCGCCGAGGACGCGACGGCCGTGCCCGAAGCGGGCGGCGGCCTCCTGTTCGGGGAGATCGACGTGGCCGTCGTGGACGCGCCGCCCGACCAGGCCGACGCGGCCGTGGCGGCGGCCGCCGACAGCGGCGCGATCCTCGCGGTCGAGCCCGAGCGCTGGGTGCGCGCGCTCGAGGTGGTGACGCCGTACACGCCGGAGGGCGCCGCCACCGGCAACGGCGTCCACGCTCCCGCCGCCGAGCCACCGCCGCCGCTCGCGCCGCCCAGCCGGTCGAGCGACTACCTGGCCGGCTTCCGCGACGCCGTGCTCTACCTCACGCGGCCGGACGGCCCGATGACCGCCGACGCGGGCCTCGCCGCCGCCGTGACCGCCGCAGCGGTCGACGAGTCGCAGGCCACCTGGGGCATCCAGGGCGTCAAGGCCGTCTTCTCGTGCCGCAGCGGCCGCGGCATCAAGGTCGCCGTGCTCGACACGGGGATGGATCTCAAGCATCCCGACTTCGCGGGCCGCAACGTCACGTCGCAGTCGTTCATCCCCGGCCAGGCGGTGCAGGACGGGCACGGGCACGGGACGCACTGCATCGGCACGGCGACCGGCCCCAAGTGCCCGGCGATCCGGCCCCGCTACGGCGTCGCGCATGAGGCGGACATCTTCGCCGGCAAGGTGCTCAACGACACCGGGCGCGGGACCGACGGACAGATCCTCGCGGGCATCAACTGGGCGATCGCCAACAAGTGCGAGGTCATCTCGATGTCGCTCGGCGCGCCGGTGCAGGCCGGCCAGTCGTACTCGACCGTGTACGAGACCGTCGCCCAGCGGGCGCTGCAGGCGGGCTCGCTGATCGTGGCGGCCGCGGGCAACGACAGCAACCGGCCGAGCCTGATCAGGCCGGTCGGCCATCCCGCGAACTGCCCGTCGATCCTCGCCGTCGCGGCGCTCGACTCGAGCCTCGCGATCGCCTGGTTCTCCAACCGCGGCATCAATCCGCAGGGCGGGCAGATCGACATCGCCGGACCGGGCGTGAACGTCTACTCCTCGGTCCCGATGCCGGCCCGCTACGGGCGCAAGAGCGGGACGAGCATGGCGACGCCGCACGCCGCGGGCATCGCGGCGCTGCTCGCCGAGGCGAACCCGGGCGCGCGCGGGGCGGCCCTCGGGCAGCTGCTCGCCGCCACCGCGCAGCGGCTCACGACGCTGCCGGGCGCCGACGTCGGCGCCGGCCTCATCCAGGCACCATAGGAGCCGTGGAGGTCGTCATCACCCTGGAGCCGGGCCACGTCGCCGACATCGGCGAGGTGGCCGGCGCTCTGCGCGCCGCCGGGTTGCGCGACGCGCAGATCCTCGAGGCGGCCGGCGTCATCACCGGGCACGCCGACGACCCCGAGCCGCTGCGGCTCGTGCCGGGCGTGGGCACGGTCGAGGTCTCGCGGACGATCGACATCGGGCCGCCCGACGCGCCCGTGCAGTGACCCGGCGGGCTATTGTCACGGCCGCAACCCCCGAGGAAGGAGCGCTGTGGCCGGGATCGACGCCCACATCACGGGCACCGTCTGGAAGATCGAAGTGGCGGTCGGAGACGCCATCGAAGAGGGCGACACCGTCGTCATCCTCGAGTCGATGAAGATGGAGATGCCGGTGGAGGCCGAGGACGAGGGGACGGTCAAGGAGATCCTGGTCGCGGAGGGCCAGTCGGTCTCCGAGGGCGACACCCTCGTCGTGCTGGAGTAGTGCAGCTCGCCGGCGGCAAGCTGCGCCTGGACCACCCGGCGGACCACGTCGCCCGGCTCACGATCGACAACCCGGCGAAGCGCAACGCGCTCGACCACGAGATCCTCGACGCGTTCGCGGCGACGCTGCCCGAGCTCGACGCGCGCTGCCTGCTCGTCACCGCGACCGGGCCGGTGTTCTCGGCCGGCTACGACATCGGCAACCTCCCGCGCGACGAGTTCGCCGACCGCGCCGAGGCGCTCGTCGCGCACCCGTTCCACGAGGCGATCGAGGCGCTCGACGCGTTCCGCTTCCCGTCGGTGGCCGCGCTGAACGGCCACGCGATCGGCGGCGGCCTCGAGCTCGCGCTGTCGTGCGATCTGCGGATCGCGTCCGAGGACGCCAAGGTCGGCATGCCGCCGGCGCGGCTGGGCCTGGTCTACAGCCACACCGGCCTGCGCAAGTTCGTCGACGCGATCGGCGTGCCGCGCACGAAGGAGCTGTTCTTCACCGCCCGCAACGTCCCGGCGCGGACCGCGCTGCAGTGGGGACTGGTGAACGAGGTCGTCGCGCCGGGCGAGCTGGCGGACCGCGCCGTCGCCTACGCGGGCCGGATCGCGGCGCTGGCGCCGCTGTCGCTGGAGGGCAACAAGCGCACGCTGCGCGAGCTGCTCGCCGCCGAGGGCGAGCTGGACCCGGACGTCGAGCGCGAGCTCGTCGCGCTGCGCGAGGCGTGCTTCCACAGCGAGGACTTCTTCGAGGGCGTCCGCGCGTTCGCCGAGAAGCGTCAGCCGCGCTGGCGCGGCCGCTAGGACATACGTCCACGCCGTTTCAAACACCCTGCAAACCACCCGATGAGAAGGGTGCTGACCAGGGCAAACCCGTCGCGAGGCGGGGACGCAAAGCCAGAGGTCTCGTGCGCGAGACGGCTCGGTTGCCAGCAGGACGCCGGACGCGTCCGACCCAGCGCAACCGCACGGCAAGGAGTGCCCGTTCATGTCTCGTCTGCAGGTCCTCGCGGCGAACCCCCGGCTCGCTCTCGGCGCGCTCGTGACGCTGCTGCTGGCGGCCGGAGCCGTCGTGGGCTCGGGCGCCGACTTCACCGCCAGCTCGGCGAACCCGTCGAACGTGTTCTCGTCGGGGACGCTCACGATGACCAACTCGAAGGCCGGCACGGCCGTCCTGTCGGCGAGCGGCCTGCGCCCGGGCGCCGCGGCGCAGACCGGCACCGTCGACATCGAGAACACGGGGTCGCTGAGCGGCGCGTTCACGCTGGACCGCGGCGCGGTCACCGACAGCGACGCGGGCAACCCGATGTCGGAGAAGCTGAACATGACCGTCGTCGACTGCGGCACGTTCACCGGCGCGACGCCGCCCACCTGCGGCGACGGCGACGACGTCACGAAGTACACGGGCACGCTCGCGGCGATGGGAACCACCACGCTGAGCAACTACGACGCCGGGGTCAAGCACCGGTACGAGTTCCGGGTCGCGCTCGACAGCAGCGCTGATAACGCCTATCAGGGCGACGG
>DASSUW010000309.1:0-4512 GCA_035706585.1 Solirubrobacteraceae bacterium
GCTGCGGCTGCGGCTGCCGGGCGGCGTTGCGCGGCCGCGCGCGCGGCGTGTCGGCGACGCCGGACAGGCACGCGACGATCTCGACGCGGTCGAGGTCCTCGTGCTCGAGCAGGGCGTCGGCGAGGCGCATCAGCTCGTCCTGGTGGGCGCTCAGCAGCCGGACGGCGTCCTGATAGGCGTCCTCGACGAGGCGGCGGACCTCGTCGTCGACCAGCGCCACCGTCTTGTCGGCGACGCGCGTCTCGGCGGTCACGAGCTGGCCGGCGCGCTCGGAGAAGCCGAGCTGCTCGACCGCCTGGCGTGCCATCGCGTTCGCCTGCTGGAGGTCGTTGGCGGCGCCGGACGTGATCGCGCCGCGTGAGACGAACTCGGCGGCGCGGCCGCCGAGCGCGGCGATCAGCTTCTCGTGCAGGTACTGCTGCGACTGCAGCATCCGGTCCGTGCGGCCGTAGACCGCGAGCCCGCCGGCGCGGCCGCGCTGCTCGATCGAGACGCGCATCGCCTTCTCGGCCGTCGGGCACAGCTCGGCGGCGAGCACGTGGCCGGCCTCGTGGACGGCGACGATCTCGCGCTCGCCGTCGGCGAGCAGGGCCGAGCGCTTGCGCGGACCGGCGATCGCGTCCAGGTAGCCGTCCTCGATGTGCGCCTGCGTGATGACGTCCTGATCCGCCTTGCCGGCGAGGATGGCGGCGCGGTTGAGCATGTCGGCGAGGTCGGCGCCCGACGACCCGTACGTGATGCGCGCGAGGCGGTCGAGGTCGACGTCCTTGGCCAGCGGCTTGGAGCGCGCGTGCACCTCCAGGATCGCGCGGCGACCCTCCTGCGAGGGCAGGTCGACGTGCAGCTGGGTCCCGAAGCGGCCGGGCCGCAGGACCGCCGGATCGAGCGTGTCGAGCCGGTTGGTGGCGGCGATGCAGATCACGCGGCTGGACGTGTTGAACCCGTCGAGCTCGACGAGCAGCTGGTTGAGCGTCTGCTCGCGCTCGTCGTTGCCGCCCTGGGCGCCGCTGCCGCGCTTCTTGCCGAGCGCGTCGAACTCGTCGAAGAAGATCACCGCTGCCGGGTTGCGGCGGGCATCGGCGAACAGCTCACGGACGCGGGCGGCGCCGCGGCCGACGAACATCTCGACGAAGTCCGAGCCCGACACGCTGTAGATCGGCACCTCGGCCTCGCCGGCGAGCGCCTTGGCGAGCAGCGTCTTGCCGGTGCCGGGCGGGCCGTGGAAGATCACGCCGCGCGGGAGCTGTGCGCCGAGCCGCTCGAAGCGCTCGGGCGTCCTGAGAAATACGAGCAGGTCCTCGAGCGATTCGACGACCTCCTCGACGCCGGCGACGTCGGTGAAGCGGACGGCCGGGACGTCGCCCTCGGCGACGCGGGCACGGTGGAGCTTCTGCCTGCCGGCCTGGCCGCTGCCGTTCGCTGCGCGGCCGCGGACGACCGCAAAGGCGAGCGCGCCGAACATGAGGATCGGCAGCACGATCATCGCGAACAGCGTCACGGCGCTCGAGCGGCTGCGGTTCTCGATCGACACCTTCGCGCCGGCGTCGGCGAGATCCTCCGCGAGGTTCTCGTCGGTGGGCGGGTACTCGACCTCGAACTTGCGGCGGCCGGTCAGCTCGATCTCGGCGACGCCCTCGCGCGGATGCAGCGTGGCCGCCGTGACGGTCCGGTCCTCGATCGCCTGCTGCAGCGTCGAGTAGTCCGACTCCGCGCCCTTCGCCGCCGGCAGCAGCGTGTCCGCCGCCTGCGCGGCGGGCGCGGCGCCCAGCAGGGCCGCGGCCAGGACGGGGGCGATCAGGAGGCGGCGGATCACGCCCTGGGTGATCGACACCTCCGGACCCGGCTTGATCTACGCGAGCGCGGCGACCACGTCGGCCGTCGTTGCGGTGCCGCCGAGGTCGCGCGTGCGCGGACCGTCGTCGGCGAGCATGTCGCGCAGCCGTGCCAGCACGTCGTCGGCCGCGGCCTGCTCGCCGAGATGCTCGAGCATCTGCGCGCCCGACCAGATCGCGCCGATCGGGTTCGCGATGCCCTGGCCGGCGATGTCCGGCGCCGAGCCGTGCACCGGCTCGAACATGCTCGGGAACTCCTTCTCGGGGTTGAGGTTGGCGGACGGCGCGATGCCGATCGAGCCCGCCAGGGCAGCCGCGAGGTCGCTCAGGATGTCGCCGAACAGGTTCGACGCGACGATCACGTCGAACCGCTCGGGCGAGAGGACCAGGGCGGCACAGAGCGCGTCGATCAGGACCTGCTCGGCGTCGAGCTCCGGGTGACGGGCGGTCGCGTAGGCGAACCGCTCGTCCCAGAACGGCATCGTGTGGATGATCCCGTTCGACTTCGTCGCGCTGCAGATGCGGCCGCGCCGGCCGGCGGCCAGTGCGCAGGCGAAGTTGATGATCCGGTCCGTGCCCTTGCGCGTGAAGACCGCCTCCTGCACGGCCAGCTCGTCCTCGGTGCCCTGGTGCATCCGGCCGCCGATCTCCGAGTACTCGCCCTCGTTGTTCTCGCGCACGATCACCATGTCGACGGTCTCGGGCGTGGCGCGCGCGAGCGGCGAGGGGATCCCGGGCCAGAGGCGGACCGGCCGCAGGTTCACGTACTGGCGGAACGCGCGCCGGATCGGGATCAGCAACCCCCACAGCGAGATGTGGTCGGGCACGTCGGGACGGCCCACGGCGCCGAGCAGGATCGCGTCGCACGTGCCGATCTGCTCGAGCCCGTCCGGCGGCATCATCCGCCCGTGCTCGACGAAGTAGTCGCACCCCCACGGGTACTCGGTCGTCTCCAGCGCGAACCCGTGTGTGCGCCCGGCTGAATGCAGTACCTCCAGCGCCGCCGGCGTGACTTCGAGCCCGATCCCGTCCCCCGGGATCACGGCGATCTCGTACGTCCTCATGCCGGAGTCCTATCCGACGCGGCGCTCAGACGGTCCGGCGACCGCGGCGGGAGGCGATGCCGCCCTCCCGCCGCGCAGGGCCGGTCATGCCGGTGGCCCGCGGGCGGTGGGAGCGGCTGGACGACCAGTCGCGCCGGCGCTGGCAGGGGAATGCGCCGGCGCGTACCGGTCATCCGGTGCAGCCGCTTCGACGGCGGGGTCCAGCACGACGAGAGGGAGGGAAAACGCCGGCTGGGCCACGCCTGCCCGCGACGGGAGGTCTGCGAGCTGAGCGGCCAACGCCTGGGCCGAGGGGGAATCGGCCCGGTTCGCGACCGACCTGCGCGGATGCGCTACAGCAGTGGGCGCCGCCGTCGCGAGCGCGAGCGCTGCGACGGGAACGACCACTGGGCGCAGGCGGGTCATGCCCCCATCATCGGGGTCAATTCCAAAGAGAACCTGGGAGGGACCCTAGGAGTTCCTAAATCTGGGGTCGTCGAGCACGACGTGGTGGGCGCCGGCGAGCCACGACCGGCGCGGCGATCACCAGCCCCCGCCGCCGGCATGTGCGGCAGCGGGTGCAGGAGCACGCCGGTGACCGCCGCGATCGCCATCGCCACCGCGATCGCCAGCGAGGTCCACTGCGCCGGAGTCACGTCCAGGCCGCCATCCTGTCCGCCGAGCACCTCGGCCGGCCGCGGCACGCGCGGGTGAAGCGTCGAGTCGTTCGGTCAACGCTGCCGCGACTCGACGAAGCGCGATCCGCGAGAAGGCTGGTCGACCGCGCTGTGCCTACGTCTTCGGCGGCTTCGGCGGTGGAGCCGGCCTCGCTCCGCCGCGCCCCTCCTCGATGCCGATCCAGATAGGCGGCGTCTTGATCTGATCAGGGGGGAGCGGCTTGGGTGTCACGGGCATCAGTTTATCGCCAGTCCGGCGAGCCACGCGACGGTCTGGAGCACCATGAGGAGACCCAAAGCGCCCGACATGCGGGACATCCACGCGACCCTCGTCTCGTTGTGCTCGCGCAGCGCTTGGTAGAGATACCCGGCCGACGCGAGCCACCCAAGGGTGCCTGCTTCCGCCTCGGCGACGGCTTCCTCGTAGAGCCGGCCATAGAGCAGGCGTGCGTCCACCGAGAACGTGAGCTTCCAGGGAGCCAGCAGGACCCCGGCGGCCGCCAGGCCGATGACGAGCAGGCTGATGGCGATCCATCCCCAGGCATCGAGACCGGTCTCGCGGATCGTCGCGGCGCCGAGGAACGACGCGACGAGCGCGTGCGCAGCCAGGAGCGTGCCCGTGCGCTGACGAACGCCGGCGACCAGAGCCTCCTGATCGGCGAGGGCGTCCCGCCCTGCTTCGTAGACGATTTCCTCGAGCCTTTTCACCGGTTTCAGGACGGTACGAGAAGCGGCGGACAGTGCCAACGCGCCAGCGCCGCCGAATGCAGATTGGGCCGCTGAGGGCTAGAAACCGCTGCGCGTCCGCGCCCAGAAACGACAGCGCGCGCGAGCCAGGGCTTTCAACACAACGGATGAAGGGACTCGAACCCTCGACCTTCTGCATGGCAAGGCGTTGGCGCGTCGCCGATTGGCTCTAGTACGCGGAGGTTGTGGTGGCTGAATCGCAGTCGGAGAGCC
>DASSUW010000310.1:0-3123 GCA_035706585.1 Solirubrobacteraceae bacterium
GCGCGCATGTTGTGGATCGTCGCGATGAAGTTGATCGCGCCGAGGATCGACGACAGGCCGGTGAGGTGGACCATGTAGATCCACGCCTCCTGGCCGTTGGACGGCGTGAACTCCTTCAGCGACAGCGGGACGTAGGAGAACCAGCCGGCCTCGGGCGGCGTGAAGAACAGCGACGCGTAGAGCGCGATGCCGCCGAACAGGAACATCCAGTACGACCACGCGTTCAGCCGCGGGAACGCGACGTCGCGGGCGCCGATCATCAGCGGCAGGAAGTAGTTCGCGAACCCGGCCCACACCGGGACGATGACCAGGAAGATCATCGTCGTCCCGTGCATGGTCATGATCTCGTTGTATTTCTCGGGCGTCAGGAACGTGTTCTCCGGAACGCCGAGCTGGACCCGCATCAGCAGCGCCTCGACGCCGCCGACGACGAAGAAGACGAGGACCGTGCAGAGGTAGAGGATCCCGATCTTCTTGTGGTCGGTCGTCGTCAGCCACTTGACCCAGCCGCGCTGGGGGCGCTCCACCTCATGGGCGATGATCTGCGGGCGGGCGGGGAAGGCCGCCATCTACTGACCCTCCTGGGAATTGACCTGCTCGCGCTCCCGCGCGGCCTCGTCCTTGGCCTGCTGGAGTTCGTCCGCCTTGCGGTCGTACCAGGCCTTCCAGTCGTCGTACGGCAGCGCGATCACGCGCGCGAGCATGTCGGCGTGGCCGCGGCCGCACAGCTCGGCGCACTGCCCCTCGTAGATGAGCCGCCCGCTGTCGCCGACCTCGTCGAGCTTGTCGATCGGGACCTTGAACCAGCTCTTGTTCACGTAGCCGGGGATCGCGTCCATCTTCCCGCCGAGCTGCGGGATCCACCACGAATGGGCGACGTCGACGGACTCGATGTCGAGCACGACGGTGCGGCCGATCGGCACGTACATGTCGTTCCAGGCGTAGACCTGCTTGTCGCCGTTGTCCGGGTACTTGAACTCCCACGAGTACTGCTGGCCGACGACGCGGATCTTCAGCGCGCCCGGCGCCGCCGGCTGGTCGGTCGACGCGTACAGCGTGCCGGCCGAGACCTGGTTGCCGTTCGCGTCGATGTCCGAGCGGGCCGGGTTCTTGATGTCGTCCAGCAGCACGAACGTGAAGACCGTGAGGAAGATCAGGATCGCCGCGGCGCCGACGGTCCAGCCGATCTCCAGCTGCGTGTTGCCGTGGATCTGGGCGGCCACCCGCCCCTTGCGGGCGCGGTACTTGACCATCGAGTAGATCAGCAGACCCTCGACCGCGACGAAGATCACGAGGGCGATCAGGGCGATCAGGATGTAGAGCGTCCGGATGCCCTCGGCGTTCGGCGAGCCGTCGCTCTGCGGCAGGAACCAGCCAGCGAACGCGGCGGGCGAGAACATCAGCGCCCCGACGATCACGACCGGCATCGCCGCCGCGAGCATGCGAAGACGCCGCCGGGTCTTGGACTGGACTACTGCCACGGCGTCGGCAGTATATGGACGGAAGGCGCCGGAGCGGCCGGTCATCGCCCCTCGAACGCGGCGGGGCGCTTCTCCAGGAACGCCTGGACGCCCTCCAGGAAGTCGCCGGACGCCGCCGCCTGCTGCTGGATCGACGCCTCGAGCTCGAGCTGGCCGTCCATCCGCGCGAACAGCCACTCGTTGAGCTGGCGCTTGACGCCCGCGTAGGCCGCGGTCGGCCCGCCGGCCAGCTTGCCGGCCAGCTCGTCCACGGTCGTCTCGAACTCCTCGTCCGCGGTCACGCGGTTGATCAGCCCCCACTCGAGCGCGTGCCTGGCGCCGATGCGCTCGCCGAGCATGGCCATCTCCGTCGCACGCGCGAGGCCTACCCGCTCGGGCACCAGCAGTGACGACCCGCCGTCCGGCACCAGACCGATGTTGATGAACGCGAGCAGGAAGTAGGCCGACTCCTTGGCGACGATCAGGTCGCAGGCCAGCGCGAGCGAGCAGCCGATGCCCACCGCCGGGCCGTTGACGGCGGCCAGCACCGGCTTGGGCATGCGCCGGATGGTCACGATGATCGGGTGGTAGATCTCGTGCAGGCGCCGCTGTACGTCGGGCTTGCCGTCGTCGGTGACGTCGAAGCCCGCACGCAGGTCGGCCCCGGAGGAGAAGGCCCGTCCGGCGCCGGTGATCGTGACGGCGCGGACCGCGTCGTCGGCCGCCGCGCCTTCGAGCACGGCGAGCAGGTCGTCGCCGAACTGCTTGTCCCAGGCGTTCATGACGTCGGGGCGGTTGAGCGTGATCCGCAGCTCGCCCCCGCGGCGGTCCGTCTTGACGGTCTCCATGGGCGGCACGTCTATCAGAGGGTGCGGGCCATGCCCTCCGCCAGGCTGAACCGCGGGCTCCAGCCCAGCTCCTCGCGGGCGCGGCGGTTCGGGTAGGTCGCGCGCCGGGACATGAACGTGACCGCCGCCGGTCCGGCTCCGAACGCACCGGCGAGAATGCGCAGCAGCGGGGCGGGGAGGACCCGGACCTCGTCCTGCCCGAGGCTGCGGGCGTGGTGGCCGAAGAACTCGCGCGCGGTCACGGCGTGCCCGTCCCAGATCGTGTAGGCGCGGCCGGCGGTGCGCGGCGCCCGCAACGCGCGGACGATCGCGTCCACGAGGTCATCCACGAAGATCGGCGTGATCAGCCCGTCGCCGGGCGCCGGCAGGTAGAAGCGGCCGGCCCGCATCATCTCCAGCGGCCGTACGACCCACGGCCGCGAGCCGGGGCCGTACACGTCGCCGGGGCGGATCACCGTCGCGCCGCGGCGCAGCGCGAGCGTCTCCGTCGCGCCCTTGGTGTCGACGTAGGGGATCCCGCACGGCCGCGGCGGCGCGTCCTCGCCGAGCTCGCGCGTGAACTCGTAGCCCCAGCCGGCGACCGACGCGATGACGACGGCGCGGCGGCCGGCGGCCGCGTCGAGCACGTTGCGGGTGCCGCGCGTGTTGATGCGGACGAACTCGGCCATCCGGCCGCGCTCGGAGACCAGTGCGGCGGCGTGGACGACCGCGTCGGCGCCGCCGAGCGCCGCGACGGTCGCGGCGGGATCGGTGATGTCGGCGCGCCGGTCCGCCCCCGCGAGGTCGATCCCGAGCGGCTCGTCGCCGTCGGCCGC
>DASSUW010000311.1:0-5490 GCA_035706585.1 Solirubrobacteraceae bacterium
AGCGGCGGCGGCGGAGCTGTCGCGCGAGGTCGCCCTGCCGGTGCTCGCGGGCGCGACCGCGCTCAAGGGCGCGCGGCTGATCGCCCGCCGCCCCGGTCGCGCGACCGTCGCGCAGCTGGCGCTGGGCGCCGCCGCCGCGGCGCTCTCGACCGCCGCCACGCTGCGCATCCGCGAGAGCGCGCTCACGCCGTGGGCCGCGTACCGCGTGGCGCTCGCCGCGCTGATCGTCGCCCGCGACCGCTCGTAGGGCGGATCGTGCTGATCGTCGCCCGCGACCGCTCGTAGGACGGATCGTCTTGGCGGTCTGCCAGGATCGGGGGCGATGACCGACGCGTACGCCGTCTCGGGGGTCGACGTCGCGGCCGCGGACCGGGGCGTGGCCGCACTGGTCGGGATCCTGCGCACGATCGACACCGGCAAGCGCTCGCGCGTCGTGCCGCTCCCCGGCCACTTCGCCGCCGTGCTGGAGGTCGCGCCGAACCTCGGCATCGCGGTCGGCACCGACGGGGTGGGCTCGAAGCTGCTCGTGGCCGAGGCGACCGGCCGGCTGGACACGGTCGGGATCGACTGCATCGCCATGAACGTCAACGACGTCGTGTGCGTCGGCGCCGAGCCGATCGCCGTGCTCGACTACCTCGCGGTCGAGCAGATCGACACCGAGGCGATGAAGGCGATCGGCGCGGGCCTCAAGCGCGGCGCCGAGCTCGCGGGCGTCGAGATCCCGGGCGGCGAGGTCGCGGTGCTGCCGGAGATCATCCGCGGCCATCCGTCGCCGCACGGGGTGGACCTGACGGCGGCGTGCCTCGGCACGGTGGCGCTCGACGCGATCGTCAGCGGCGCCGCCTGCGCGCCCGGCGACGCGCTCATCGGCCTCCCGTCCTCCGGCCTGCACTCGAACGGCTTCACGCTCGCGCGCCGCGCGCTCGCCGGCGTGCCGCTCGACGAGCGGCCCGCCGGCCTCGGCGGAGCCACGCTCGCCGACGTGCTGCTCGAGCCGACCGTGATCTACGTCCGCGCGGTGCTCGACCTGCTGCGCTCGGGCGTCCCGGTCCACGGGCTCGCCCACATCACCGGCGGCGGGCTGGCGAACCTGCTGCGGCTCAGCGACCGCATCGGCTTCGAGATCACCGCCCCGCTGCCCGTCCCGCCGATCTTCGACCTCGTGCGCGAGCGCGGCGCCGTCACCGAGGCCGAGATGTGGGAGGTCTTCAACATGGGCTGCGGCTTCGCCGCGATCGTGCCCGGGGCGGCCGCCGATCAGGCCGCGGCGATCCTCGCCGCGCACCACGCGGGCGCGCGCCGGGTCGGCACGGTCACCGACCGAGCGGGCCGCGTCGAAGTGCCCTCACGCGGCGTCGTCGTCGCCGCCGGCTGACTCCGCGTCACCCTTGGCCGGGTAGCTCGTCTCCGGCTGCGGCCCGTCTTCGGCGCGCTCCGGGTCGCCCGCCGCGCCCGGCACGCTCGAGTCGGACTTCTTGCGCTCCCAGTCCTCGCGGACGTCGGCGATGTCCTCCTCGAGGCGGTCCGCGCGCTCCTGCATGTCGTCCACTTCGCGTTCCGGGTTCTCGGTCATCACCCGCGGTCGTACCCGGGTGAAGTTCCGCGCACGCCCGCCGATCACCGGGGCGGATGCGCGCCGAGATCCACGTCCCCATCTCGCCGACCGCGGGCTTCTTCATGCGCGTGCAGATGCTCGCGGCCTCGCTCCGCCGCTTCGGCGGAGCGCTGGCGGACAGCCCGGTCATCGTGACCGTGTCGCGCGACTGCGAGCCCTACGACCTCGCCGCGGCGCTGCCGTGGTCGGAGCGTCTCGGCGTCTCGTGGCGCTGGATGGCGGCCGACGACTTCGAGCGTCATGGCATCTACGGCACGGCGCTGATGCGCTTCACGTACGACTTCCAGGCGCCGTTCGTGGTGATGCTCGACGCCGACACGCTCGTCACGGGGCCGCTCGACGACCTGCTCGAGCTCGAGGAGGCCGAGGCGTTCGGCGGCGTGATCGCGGACGTGTCGCCCATGTACTTCAAGACGCCGTTCGCCGACGGCGTCGGGCGCGGCGGCCAGATGTTCTGGCTCGACCTCTACGAGCTCGCCGGCCTTCCGGCGCCCGCGTCCACCTACGAGCACCTGGCCTGGGGCCTCATCGACACCGACCCCGAGCGCCGCTTCTGCCCGGCGTACTTCAACCTCGGCATGCTCGCCGCGCCCGCAGCGATCGCGCGCCGGATCGGCGACGTCGTGCTCGCCGACATGGCCCGCGTCGACCAGTACCTCGACACGAACTTCAAGTGCCAGCTCGCCGTCGCGCTGTCGCTGGTGCGCACGCAGACGCCGGCCCTTCCGCTCGCCGCCCAGTGGAACTTCCCCAACAACCAGGACATCGCCGACCGCAACCCCGAGGACGCCGCCGACGTGCGGATCCTGCACTACCGCAAGCGCGAGGAGGTCGGGCGCGACACCGAGCTGACCTCGCTCGACGGCATCGACGGCCTGCTGCGCCGGCGCGGCCTGCTGCCGGTCAACACGCTGCTGCAGGAGCGGATCGCCGCCGTCCGCGCGGACCTCGAGCCGGTGCTCGCCGATGCGTGAGCGCGCAGCGTTCGCGGTGCCGTTCGCGCGCCCGCTCGTGCCGCCGCCCGCCGCGTGGCTGCCGTTCCTGGAGGCGTCCTACGAGAACCGCTGGTTCACGAACGGCGGACCCGTCGGCGCGCGGCTCGAGCGCGAGCTCGAGCACCGCAGTGCGGTGACCGATCGCGAGGCCGTCCTCGTCTCGAGCGCCACGGCAGGCCTGACGGCCACGCTGCTCGCGCTCGGCGTCGAGGGGGCGGTCGCCGTCCCGGCGTTCACGTTCCCGGCCAGCGCGCACGCCGTGCGCCTCGCCGGCTGCCGCCCGGTGCTCTGCGACGTCGACCCGGCGACGTGGGAGCTGACGCCCGCCGCCGCGCACGCCGCGGTCCGCGATCACGGGTGCACGGCGATCATGCACGTGCGGCCGTTCGGCTTCTGCCGCGACCTGTCGGGCATCGAGCGCAGCGCGCGCGAGCTCGGCGTTCCGCTCGTGGTCGACAGCGCCGCCGCGTTCGGCGGCACGACCGACGACGGTCTGCCGGTCGGCGGCGCCGGCGACGCGGAGGTGTTCTCGTTCCATGCCACCAAGGTCTTCGCGGTCGGCGAGGGCGGCGCGGTCGTGGCCGACCCTGCGCTGGCCGCCCAAATCCGCCGCACCATCAACTTCTCCCTGAGCGGCACCGACGTGGCAGGCCCGGGGCTCAACGGAAAGCTCAGCGACATGGCGGCCGCCGTCGGGCTGGCGATGCTGCGCCGGCTCGACGAGCACATCGCGGTCCGCCGCGCGGCCGTCGAGCGGCTCGCGAAGGCCGTCACCGGCGCGGCCGCGCTTCCTGCAGCGCCCGGGCGGCCTCCGTGGCAGGGACTGCCCGTGCTCGCACCCGACCGGGCCGCCCGCGACGCCGCGGTCGCGGCGCTGCACGCCGACGGCATCGAGGCGCGCGTCTACTACGCTCCGGGCCTGCACCGGACGACCGCATTCGCCCCCTTCGCCACCGCGCCGCTCCCCGTGACGGACGCGATCTGCGACCGCATCGTGTGCCTCCCGGTGCACTCGGATCTCGACGGGCAGGCGCTCTACGACGTGGCCGATGCCGTCTCCCGCGCCTTCGGCACCGTGGCGGCACCGCGCGCCCTCGTGGGATGAGCGCGTTCGCTGCCCGCGGCGACGACGTCAGGATCGACAAGGACGCGCGCCTGTTCGGGACCGAGCGGATCTCGATCGGCTCGCACGTCCGCATCGACGCGTTCGCCGTGATCAGCGCCGGCGCCGGGGGCATCGTCATCGGCGACTACGTCCACATCGCGGCGCACGCCTTCATGAGCGGCGCCGGCCGGATCGAGATCGGCGACTTCGCAGGCCTCTCCGGCCGCGTGTCGATCTACTCGTCCAGCGACGACTACTCCGGCGAGT
Organism: Solirubrobacteraceae bacterium; assembly: GCA_035706585.1. Classification (GTDB taxonomy): domain Bacteria; phylum Actinomycetota; class Thermoleophilia; order Solirubrobacterales; family Solirubrobacteraceae; genus DASSUW01. Next base: position 3,983 of record DASSUW010000311.1, read on the forward strand.
CGCTCACGAACCCCACGGTGCCGCAGGAACTCACCGGCGTCACCAGCGCGCCGGTCACGCTCGGCCGCCACGCGATCATCGGGGCCGGGGCGGTCATCCTCCCGGGCGTGACGATCGGCACCGGCGCCGCCGTCGGCGCGCAGAGCCTCGTCCGGCGCGACGTGCCGGAGTTCACGGTCGTCGGCGGCGTGCCGGCGAAGGTCCTCGGCGAGCGCTCGCGGCGGCTACTCGAGCTCGAGCGACGCCTGCGCGGCGGTTAGCGCTCGTCCTCGGACTTCGCGCGCTCCTCGAGCTTCTTGCGCAAGTAGGCCGCCCGTTCGGCGCGGCGCTCGTGCGTACGCTCCTCCGCAGGCTCGGACGCGTCGTCGCGCTGCTGGCGCTCGGCCAGCTCGCGCTGGACCTGCTCGACCTGGAGCTCCTCGGTCTTGGGGTCGGGCATGCCCCCGAGTCTACGGCGGCTCAGCCGGCGCTGCGGACGTCCGCCAGCTCCGCGTCGAGCGCGAGCAGGCGCTCGCGTGAGCTCGCCAGCTCGAGCCTCAGCAGCTCCTCACGGCGCTCGCCGAGCTGCAGCTCGCCGATCGTCTCGGCGATCGCCTCGCGGTGGACGTCGAGCGCGGCAGAGCGCTGCGCGCCGTCGTACTGGGCCCGCCACAGATCCTCGGCGGCGCGTTCGAGCGCCCCCGCCATCTCCGGCTCGGACACCGCCGCGGAGCGCAGCGCCACGTAGACCGAGCGCGCGGCGGCGGGCAACCGGGCGTCGGCGGCGGTCTCGTGCAGTGACGTGGCGTGATGGCGCATCGACGCGTCGATCGCCTCGGCGAGCGCCGCCGCGGCGTCGCCCTCCGGCCACGGCCGTCCCGCGAAGTCGGCGAGCACCCGCGCCTGATCGCGCCCGTTGCGCAGGAGGTCGTCGTAGAACACGATCATCCGCCGGGCGCCACGGGTGCCCGCGAGCGAGCGGCCGGTGTAGTCGAGCCACATGTCGCCCCACTGGGCGTGGGTGACGCCCGGGTAGCGATCGCGCTTGACCATCGAGGCGGCGGTCTCGGCCGGGCTGCGCAGGCAGATCACGTAGCGGATCTCGTCGACGCGCTCGGCCACGAGCGGTTGCCAGAACGGCCACGTCAGACACAGCCGCGGATCCTTGAACGCGAACAGGTCGAACGCGCCGAGGTTCTCGTCGAGCAGCGCGCCGGCGCGGTCGCGCAGCGCCTCGAGCCGGCCCCACGGCGCGTCGAGCGGCGGCGGCGCCATGTAGCTCGCGCCGACGGCGGCGAGCACCTCGTCGTTGAAGCGCACCATCCAGCGCGGCTCCCAGAAGCCCCGCGGGTTGTCGTAGTTGGCGGGCAGCAGATCGCCGCCCAGCTCGACGCCGAGCAGGTTGAGCAGCCGGGTCGTCATCGACGTGCCGCTGCGGTGGAAGCCGAGAACGCAGATCGCCGTGCGCATGCACCCGCTTGATCGGGCGCGCGCGGGCGATCTTGAGCCCCGCTCAAGTCCTGCCGGCC
>DASSUW010000312.1:0-14622 GCA_035706585.1 Solirubrobacteraceae bacterium
CCTCCCCCGCCTTCATCAGCGCCTTCACGTCGGCGGTCGGCAGCACCACCGGGAGCAGGCCGATCTTCGTGCAGTTGTTGAAGAAGATGTCGGCGAAGCTCGGCGCGACCACCGCGCGGAAGCCGTAGTCCTGCAGCGCCCACGGCGCGTGCTCGCGCGAGGACCCGCTGCCGAAGTTCGCGCCGGTCGCGAGGATCGGGTTCGCGGGCAGGTGCCAGCCGTCCTCCTGCGCCCAGTCGTAGAACAGGAACTGGCCGAAGCCGGTGCGCTCGACCCGCTTGAGGAACTGCTTGGGGATGATCTGGTCGGTGTCGACGTGGTCGCGATCGAGGACGCTGACGGCGCCCGACACCGTCGTGACAGGCTCCACTACTCCCACTCCCTGATGTCGACGAAGTGACCCTCGATCGCCGCGGCGGCGGCCATCTGGGGCGAGACGAGGTGCGTGCGGCCGCCGCGGCCCTGGCGGCCCTCGAAGTTGCGGTTGGAGGTCGAGGCGCAGCGCTCGCCCGGCTGCAGGATGTCCGGGTTCATGCCCAGGCACATCGAGCAGCCGGCCGTGCGCCAGTCGAAGCCCGCCGCACGGAAGACCTCGTCGAGCCCTTCCCGCTCGGCCTGCAGGCGCACCTGCTGCGAGCCGGGCACGACCATCGCGGCGACGCTGGACGCGACCTTGCGGCCCTTGACGACCTCCGCGGCGGCGCGCAGGTCGCCGATCCGCGAGTTCGTGCACGAGCCGATGAACACGCGGTCGAGCGTGATCTCCTGCATCGGCGTTCCCGGCTCGAGCGCCATGTACTTGAGCGCGCGCTCGTCGCCGTCGCCCTGCGGCTGCGGGACCTCCTCGGTGACCGGGACGACCATCGCGGGCGTCGTCCCCCACGTGACGAGCGGCGACAGCGCGCCGGCGTCGACGTCGATCTCCTTGTCGAAGCTCGCGCCGTCGTCGGTCCGCAGCTCGCGCCAGCCCTCGACCGCGGCGTCGAAGTCGGCGGGCGCGGCCGTGCGGTCGCGCACCCACTCGAACGTCGTGTCGTCGGGCGCGACCATGCCGGCCCGGCCGCCGCCTTCGATCGTCATGTTGCAGATCGTCATCCGGCCCTCCATCGAGAGCCCCTCGATGACCGCGCCGGCGTACTCGACGACGTGGCCGGCGGCGCCGTCGGTGCCCATCTGGCCGATCGTGCCGAGGATCAGGTCCTTCGGCGTGACGCCGAAGCCGAGCTCGCCGCGGTAGTTGATGCGCATGCTCCGGGGGCGGCGCTGCGCGAGGCACTGGGTCGCGAGGACGTGCTCGACCTCGCTCGTGCCGATGCCGAACGCCAGCGCCCCGAACGCGCCGTGGGTGGCGGTGTGGGAGTCGCCGCACACGATCGTCATCCCCGGCTGCGTGATGCCGAGCTCCGGCCCGATGACGTGGACGATCCCCTGGTGGTCGGAGCCGATCGAGTAGATCGGGACGCCGAACTCCTCGGCGTTGCGCTCGAGCGTCTCGACCTGGACGCGGGACAGCTCGTCGCGGATGCGGGCGGCGACCGGCGTCCCGTCGGTCGGCACGTTGTGGTCGGCGGTCGCGAGCGTGCGATCGGGCCGGCGCACGCGGCGACCGGCGAGCCGCAGACCGTCGAACGCCTGCGGGCTGGTGACCTCGTGGACGAGATGGAGGTCGATGTAGATGAGCCCGGGCGCCACTTCGTGCGCCGCCCAGATCTTGTCGAAGAGCGTGCTCGGGGTCATGAGCGGCGGAGCCCTGCCGACACGACGGCCAGCAGGACGGCCTCCTCCTTTCCGGGGTTCTCGAAGTGGTGCGGGAGGTCGGCGTCGAACGTGACGGTGTCGCCGGCGGCCAGGCGATGCGCCTGGCCGTCGACGTGCAGATCGACCGTGCCGGCCTCGATCACCGCGGTCTCGCGCGAGCCCGGCTCGTGCATCGGCGGATCACCGGGACCGCCGGTGGCGGCCCCGGGTGCCAGCCGGTGGCGCGAGAGCTCGGCGCGCAGGCCGGGCAGCGGCGGGCTCAGGACCTCGTAGCGGTGGCCGTCGGCGCCGCCGCGGCGGCCCTCCCCCGTACGCACGATCGTCACGCTGCCGCCCTCGTCGAGCCGCAGCAGCTGCGACAGGCGCAGCTCGAGGCCGGCCGCGATGCGGGCCGCGACCTGCAGCGTCGGGCTGGTCTCCCCGCGCTCGACCTGGCTGAGCATCGGCGCCGAGACGCCCGAGCGCACGGCGAGGTCGCGCAGCGAGAGATCCATCGCCTCCCGCAGCGCCTTCACGCGCGGCCCGATGGCCGGGAGCGATTCGACGGCCGCTGCCACTACGTCTGTACGTTATCACGTACAGACTGCCGGCAGCTCCAATTGCGCGGCCTGCGGATGCGGTCAGCTCGCGTCCAGGGACCGTCCATTTTCCGACAAAAGAAGGCGAGTACCATCTGCTCGTGGCACCTGACCGGCAGTCGCCGGGCGCCACTGGGTGGAGAGACCCGGCATGAGCCAGACCGCGAAGCGCCACCGCATCACCGATGCGGACCGGTACCAGGCGGTCACCGTCGCGCGCGAGCGGTTCCTCGCCGGCGACGACCGCGTACGCGGGGTCCGGCCGGAGGTCGCGACGTCCTGGTACCGCTGCCGCGAGCAGTACCACGTCGACCCGGGGCTGACCGTCGCGCCGCGGGCGCAGGAGGACGCGCCGACCGAGCACACGCTCGAGCACGAGATCGTGTTCGCGCAGCTGGGCGGCGCCGCGGCGTCGATCGCCGCTGACGTCGAGAGCGTCGGCGGCGTGGTCACCGTCACCGACGACGCGGGACGCGTCCTGACCGTCCAGGGCGACAAGCAGACGCTCGACCACGCCCACGACAGCAACATGGCGCCGTGGTCCTGCTGGTCGGAGTGGGCGACGGGCACGAACGGCATGGGCACCGCGCTCGAGGCGCCGGGAGCGGTGCTGATCAGCGGGCCCGAGCACTGGTGCAGCGGATTCGACGAATGGATCTGCGCGGGTGTGGCGGTGCGCGACGCCGTGACGCACGACGCCGTGGCGGTGCTCGACGTCTCCACGTGGCGCCACCACCTTCCCGCCGAGGCGGCGAAGTGGCTGTCCCGGGCCGTCGGCAACGCCCGCGCGGGGCTGCGCCAACGGGCGCGCGACAGCGGCGCCGAGCTGGCCGCGGCGTTCGCGCAGACGCACGCGCGCTCCGGTCAGTCGCTCGCCGCGCTGGACGCGAGCGGCAAGGTCGTGATCGCCGACGAGGGCGCCAGTCTCTTCCTCGGCGTTCCGGCGCGCGTGCCCGCACTGGACCCCGCGGTCCGCTGGCAGCCGGGTCTGAACGTCGAGGGCCTCGCCCGTCACGCGATCAAGCAGGCGCGCAAGGACCACAGCTGGGTCGGCTCATCGCACGTCGTGACCGAGCTGAGCAGCGAGCCGTGCCGGATCACGCTGCGGCCGGTCTTCCTCGCCGACCGGCCGATCGGCACGCTCGCCCTGTTCGGGGCGGAGATGGGAGATGCCATCGAGCACGAGCGGCCGGAGCCCGCGCTCGGCCGTCCCGCGCGCGTCGTCGGCGTGACCGGTGATCGCATGGTCCTGCTGCACCGGCCGGAGGTCCGCTACGCGGAAGCGGACGGCAACACGGTCTGGCTGGTGACCGAGGAAGGCCGGTTGCAGGCCGCCGTGCGCGGCATCGACAAGCTCGAGGACGAGCTCGCCGGCGGCGAGTTCCTGCGCGTGCACCGGCGCTTCCTGGTCAATCTTGCCTGCGTGCGCGCCGTCGACCGCGGAGCGCGCGGTGAGCTGTCGCTGATCATGGACGGCAGCACCCGCGAGGCCGTGCCGGTGTCGCGCCGCAACGTCCCCGCCGTCCGGCGCGCGCTGGGCATCTAGGACGGAACGCGCGGCCGCTTCATCGTCCGGTAGACGAACTCGTCGGCCTGGGCGCCGTCGCGCGCCGCGACGACGTCGTCGTGATGCGGCGAGAACCGGCAGACCGGATCGGCGGCCGCCGGGTCGCCCGCGAGCCGCAGCGCCTGGCAGCGGCATCCGCCCCAGTCGACCTCCTGCCGCCCCAGCGGGCACGAGCGGCACGGCTCCTGCATCCAGTCCGTGCCGCGGAAGCGCGCGAACGCGGCGGACTCGCTCCAGATCCGCTCCAGCGGCTCGTCGCGAACGTTGGCGAACTCGAGCCCGGGGATCGTCGCCGCCGCCTGGCACGGCAGCACGTCGCCGTTCGGCGCCACGACCATCGCCATCCGGCCCCAGCCGCCCATGCACGCCTTGGGCAGGTCCTCGTAGAAGTCGGGCAGCACCCACAGCACATCGACCCGCGGGCCGACCCGCTCGCGGAAGCGCTGGACCGCCTCCTCGGCCCGCTGCAGCTGCTCGCGCGACGGCATCAGCGCGTTCTGGTTCGGGACCGCCCAGCCGTAGTACTGCGTGTTCGCGAGCTCGAGCCGCTGCGCGCCGAGCGCGAGCGTGAGGTCGAGGATCTCCTCGATGCGATCAAGGTTGTGCCGGTGCAGGACGCAGTTGATCGTCAGCGGGAAGTCGAGCGCGCGCGCGCACCGTGCGGCCGCGAGCTTCTTCTCGAACGAGCGGTTGCCGGCGATCCGGTCGTTGTCCGCCGGGTCCGGGCTCTGGATCGAGATCTGCACATGGTCGAGCCCGGCGGCCTTGAGCGCCTGCGCGCGCTCGCGCGTGAACAGCGTGCCCGCGGTGATCAGCGACGAGTACAGCCCGGCGTCGCGAGCGCCGGCGCACAGCTCGACGAGATCGCGCCGCAGCATCGGCTCGCCGCCGGTGAGCGCCAGCTGCAGGACGCCGAGCTGCCGCGCCTGCTGGAACGTCCGGATCCAGTCCTCGGTCGCGAGCTCGGACCGGTATCGCTCGCCGCCGATGTCGACCGGGTTCGAGCAGTACGGGCAGTGCAGCGGGCACTGGTAGGAGAGCTCCGCGATCAGGGTGGACGGCCTAGGCAGCATCGACCACGAGCCCCCTCTGGGCCATCGCGTCGACGAGCTCGACGACGTCGTCGCGGACGTCGGCTCCGCGGTAGCGCGTCGACAGCGCGTCGACGACCTCGTCGAGCGACCGCTCGCCGTCGCACAGCTCGAGGACCTCGGCCGCGGTGGGGTTGAGCCGTACGGCGCCCTCGGGGATCAGCAGGAGGTGCTCTTCGCGCACGTCGTCGTAGCGCAGCCGCGCGCCGGTGACCAGCCGCGGCCGGATCACGGCTGCGTCTCCCCACGGTCGATCGCGTCGAGCTGCGCCCACAGCACCTCGGTCTTGAAGCGCAGGGCGGCCACGGCGGCGTCCTGCATCGCCGGCGTCGTGCAGCGGTCGACGGTCAGCCTCAGCGCGTAGTCCGCATCCCGCGGCGCCTGCACGAGCCGGGTCCGGAAGTACTCGAGCCCGGCCGGGTCGATCCACGGGTAGTGGCGCTCGAACGCCTCGAGCCGCGCCTTCATCGCGCCCGGTCCGAACAGCTCGGTGAGCGACGATGCGACCGCCTCGATCCACGGCTTCTGGCGCGCGAAGTTCACGTACGCGTCGACCGCGTAGCGCACGCCGGGCAGGACGCGCTGCTCGGACAGCAGCTCGTCACGCGGGACGCCGAGCGCCTCGCCGAGCCGCAGCCACGACTCGGTGCCGCCGGTCCCCTCGGCCGTTCCGTCGTGGTCGATGATGCGCTGGATCCACAGGCGCCGCACCGCGATCTCGGGGCAGTTCGCCAGGATCGCCGCGTCCTTGAGCGGGATGCACTTCTGGTAGTAGAAGCGGTTGGCGACCCAGCGTTGCAGCTCGTCGCGCGTGAGCTCGCCGGCGTCCATCCGCACATGGAACGGGTGCAGGTTGTGATAGCGGGCGCCCTGGGCGCGCAGGCGTGCGACGAACTCCTCGCTCACAGCTCGACCTCGAGGCCATCGTAGGCGACTTCGACGCCCGCCCGGACGACCTGCGCGCGCTCGGGCGAGTCCTCGAGCAGGATCGGGTTCGTGTTGTTGATGTGGACGAGCAGCTTGCGCGGCCGCTCGAGCCCGGCGAGCATCTCCAGCGTCCCGCCGGGGCCCGCGAGCGGCACGTGGCCCATGTCCCGCGCACGGCGGTCCGACGCGATCCCGCGGCGCTCGAGGTCGTCGTCGTGCCAGAACGTTCCGTCGACGAGCACGACGTCGCTGGCGGCGAGCCGGGCGACCACGTCATCGTCGAGCCGGGCGAGCCCCGGCACGTACGTGAGCGTGCGGTCGCCCTCGGTGAAGACGAGTCCGCTGGCCTCGAGCTCCCCGTCGAAGTAGCGCGGAGCGTCCCCGCCGGCCGCGAACGGCTCGACGACGAGGCTCGAGCCGGCGAGCGGCCGCGGGCGCCCGCGCTCGAGTGTGTGCCACTCGGTGCCGGAGTAGCGCGCGAGCACGCGCAGGACCGGATAGCCGTCGCTGAGCGCGCGCTCGATGCCCGCCTCGCCGAACAGGCGCAGCGGGCTGCCCGACTCGCGCATCAGCAGCAGGCCGGCCGTGTGGTCGATCTCGGCGTCGGTCAGCAGCACGCCGGCGATCGGCGCCGCGCGCACGCCGCCGGCAGCCGGAGCGAGCGCCTCGAGCTGCTCACGCAGGTCGGGCGAGGCGTTGACCAGGAACCAGGGCCCGTCGTCCCCGCGGATCGCGAGCGACGACTGCGTCCGCGGGCGCGCGCGCTCACCTGCGCGCGCGGCCTCGCAGACATCGCAGTGGCAGTTCCACTGCGGGAACCCTCCGCCGGCGGCCGAGCCGAGGACGCGAATGCGCACGCGGCCCGCTTCAGCCGCCTATCGATGCAACACGTACGACGTGACCTCCGAGCACAGCTCGACGATCTCGAACTTCGGCTTCACCCACGTCATTCTTGCCTCCAATCAGCGTGTGAGACGGTACCGATACTGTGGAAAAGATGAGGGTCGAGGTGAGCGCCGGCGATCCGCGCTCCGTCGGAGCGGACCTGATCGCCGCCGCCGGCGCCCGGGCGTCGGAGCTGGGCGCCCCGGAGCGCGCCCTCGCGGACGCCGATCCGGTCGCGATGGTGTACGGCGACCCGCCGCTGGCCGTCGTGGGCAGCGCGGATCTGACGACCGCGGCAGCGCACGCCGTGCGGGCCTGCCGCGACGGCGGAACGGTCGCATGGGCGCTCGACGCGTCGCTGTCCGTGCCCGTCGAGGACCAGGTGCGTGCGCTGGCCGAAGGCGCCGTGATCGGCTCCTACGACGGCCGCCGGTGGCGCAGCGGCGATCCGCCGCCCGGCGTCACGCGCTTCGTGATCTGCGGCACCGACCTTCAAGCCGTGGCCGATCGCGCGGCGCTCGTCGCGCGCTGGACCAACGCCGCCCGCGAGCTCGTCGACGCGCCGGCGAACGTCGTCTCCCCCGCCGGCCTCGCGGAACGCGCCGCGGCGCTGCCCGGCCTGCGCACCGAAGTGATCGACGCCCGCCGGGCCGGGCTCGGCGCGCTGGCCGCCGTCGGCGGCAGCAGCCCGATCGACCCGGTGCTGATCGTGATCCGGCACGACCCCGCGGGAGCGCCCGGCGCTCCCCGGCTCGCGCTCGTCGGCAAGGCTGTCACGTTCGACACCGGCGGGTACTTCCTCAAGCCCCAGGCGGACATCCTGCGCCAGAAGGCCGACATGGGCGGCGGCGCCGCGGTCGTGGGCGCGCTCGGCGCGATCGCCGAGCTCGGCCTCCCGCTCGCGGTGACCGGCGTCCTGCCGGCGTGCGAGAACATGATCAGCGGCACCGCGATCAAGCCGACCGACGTCATCACGACCGCCTCCGGCCTGACCGTCGAGGTGATGAACCCCGACGCCGAGGGGCGCCTGATCCTCGCGGACGCGCTGTGGTGGGCGCGCCGCGACGGCGCCACGCACCTCGTGGACCTCGCGACGCTGACCGGCGCGATGCGCGCCGGCCTCGGCGACATGTGGGCCGGCGTGTTCGCCAACGACGACGCGTGGCGCGACGCGGTCGTCGAGGCCGGCAACGCCGCCGGCGATCTCGCCTGGCCGTGGCCGCTGCACCCGCGCTACCGGCCGCTGATCGAGTCGACCGTGGCCGACCTGCGCAACAACTCGGGCAAGGCGTTCGGGTTCCCGATCGTCGCGGCGACGTTCCTGGCGCAGTTCGTGGGTGAGGGTCCGTGGGCTCATGTCGACATGCTCGGTACCGCGTTGCTCGACGAGGACCGGGGCGACGCGTTCGGCCGCGGTGCGACCGGCTACGGCGTCCGGATGCTCGTCGAGCTCGCCGGGCGCCTGAGCGCCACGGCGAGCTCTCCGGCATAGACCTCGGTCAGCCGACCACGACCAGCGCTCCGGCCGCGACCAACAGGCCCGCTCCGGCGACCCGGACCGCAGACGCCCGCGCGGCGGGCAGCACACGCGGGAGCCAAGCGGCGACGAGCAGCCCGGTGAAGGCGAGCAGCGCGCTCGACAGCGCCTGCTGCGTGGCCTGCGCGTACAGGTCCCCGCTGCGGGTCAGCCCGTACGTCAGGTTGTCGAGCACCAGCAGGTGCGGGAAGACCCACACCGACCAGCTCGACGGCATCCGCTGCGCGCCGGCGACGACGACGAGCAGGTACAGGGCCAGGCCGACCACGATCGCGGTCGTGACCGCCGTCGACGCCCCCTCGGAGAGGAAGCTCAAGCCGAGCCCCGCGCCGATCAGGAACGCGAGCCCGTCGGCGGCGCCGAACAGGGCCGCGTACGCGACGCGCCACTGTTTCGCAACGAGCGGCGCGACCGCCAGGCACACGATCAAGCTGTCGATACCGAGTAGAAGGAATCCCATACTCAACCCCCGACACTCATTGGTAAGTCGGATACCAGTTCACAGTTACTCCGGCAGCGCGAACGCGAACAGCGCGCTTCCGTGGGAGGACCCGAGCATCTTGGGCAGGAAGCCCTCGGCCCAGCCGCCCCAGCCGCTCGGCGCGGCGATGTACTGCCGGCCGTCGATGCTGTAGCTGCACGGGCTGCTGTGGTGGCCGCTGCCGCACTGGAACTTCCACAGGTCCTCACCGGTGTTGGCGTCCCAGGCGTGGAACTCGCCGGTCGGCGTGCCGCCGAACACGAGGTCGCCGCCCGTGGCCAGCAACGACGAGCACATGCAGAGGTCGTTGGTCCAGCGCCAGCGCTCCTGCGCGGTGCGCGGGTCGTAGGCGCTGACGTACCCGCTCTGGTCCTCGCCGTCCACGGCCACGCCGGCGCCCCAGTACGGGATGCTCTCCTTGAACTCCCGGCGCCGCCGCGTGGCGGTCGCGCCGACGTCCTGCACCGGCACGTACAGCAGCTCGGTCTTCGGGCTGTAGCAGGCGTGCGTCCACTCCTTGGCACCGGCCGGGCCGGGCCAGAAGTGCACCGGGTCGCCCTCCTTGTCGGGGTAGACCTTCGGCGTCACGTTGCCCTTCTCGTCGACCTCGCCCCAGTCGATGCGGTCCACGAACGGCGCCACCCGGACCGCCGACATGTCGGTGCGGTCGAGGATGTAGAGGAACCCGTTCTTGTCGAAGTGGGCGGCCAGCTTCTGCCCGTCGAGGTCGAACAGGATGTGCTCCATCGTGGAGTCGTAGTCCCACAGGTCGTGCGGCGTGTACTGGAAGTGGGCCTTGATCTCGCCCGTGTCGGCGTCGACCGCCACACCGGAGTCGGTGAAGAGGTTGTCGCCCAGGCGGACGTCCCCGTCGAAGTCCGGGCACGGGTTGCCGGTCCCGTAGTACAGGAGGTTGAGGTTCGGGTCGTAGGTGGGCGTGATCCAGCAGTTCGCGCCGCCGCGCTGCCACGCCTCGCCGTCCTCGGGCCACGTCTCCGAGCCGGGCTCTCCCGGCTTGGGGATCATGTAGCAGCGCCACACGCGCTCGCCGGTCTCGAGCTTGAACGCATCGGTGTGGCCGCGGACGCCGAACTCGCCGCCCGAGCTGCCCACGATCACCATGTCCTTGACGATCAGCGGCGCGACCGTCGCGCTCTCGCCGGCCCGCACGTCGCCGAACGGCTGATCCCAGATCTTCTTCCCGTTCTCGGCGTCCAGCGCGATGATGTGCGCGTTCAGGGTGGTCATGAAGACCATCCCCTGTGCGACCGCGACGCCGCGGTTGACGTTGCCGCAGCAGAGCGAGATGTCGAACGGCGACGCGTGCTTGTAGCGCCACAGCTCGCTGCCGGACCGGGCGTCGAGCGCGAACAGCTGCCCGTCCCACGCGGAGACGTACATGATCCCGTCGACGACGATCGGCGACGCCTCCCACGCGTACGTCGACGCGCCGGAGTGCAGGCCCATCGAGCCGATCTGGTACACCCATTCCGGCTTGAGCTTGCCGACGTTGCTCGCGTCGATCTGGTCCAGCGGGCTGTAGCGCTGGCCGTCGTAAGCGCCGTAGTAGGTCAGCCAGTTCTGCGGTTCGTCACGCGCGTTGAGGATCCGGTCGTAGGTCACGCCCTTCGCGACCGGCGGCGCGTGGCCGACGTCGGCGCTCAGGGTTTGGTAAGGGACGGCAGTCCCTGCGTCCACGTACTCGGTTGCCATTCGAGTGCTCCTTTCCAGAGTGAGCCGCGGTCGGGGCTACGGACGCGGTTGGGGCGGGCGATCCAGGCGCGCCTCGGGCGGCACGTCGCCGCTGACGACGATTGCGCCGGTCAGGCCGCGGCCCTCGTCGTTGCCGGTCGTGGAGCCGTACCAGTAGTAGCCCGGACCGTCGAGCTCGAGCGTCGCGGTGCCCCGCGAATGGTTCACGAGCCAGATGAACTGGGTGTCGCCGTTGCTCGGCAGAACGGCGCAGTGCGTGTTCTTGTCGTCGTTGAAGAGCTCGAGCTCGAGGATGCCCCCGTGGGGCATGATCAGGACGCCCGGCTCATACACGAGCTCGTCCTCGGGGATCCGGACCGACGCGTGCATCTTGCCGTCCGGCCCCTCCGTCGCATGCCCGACGCTTCCACGACCCAGCAATCGGCCGATCGTCACCCCGTTCTGCTTGTCCAGGGCCGCTTCGACGGTGGTGTCGCTCACGGTGCTCCTCCTTTTCGGACCCGGCGGATCGTATGCCTCCAGGTGCGGGTCCGCAGGGAATTCCGAGGCACCTGCCGTTCGCTATTTCAGGCGCACCGCTCGTTCCCGTTCGGACGCCGTTGGTGTCGGCTCGACACACCGCCTCGCCGGCCCGCCGGCAGGGCCGGACCTACACTCTGCCGACCTTGGAGCGCGAGCGTGAGCTGGATGTGCCGGTCGTCGAGACCGTCGTGACGACGCTCAACCCGGACGGCAGCGTCAACTGCGGCGCGATGGGCGTCGAGTGGGGCGCCGAGCGCATCGTCATCAGGCCGTTCCGGGGCACGCGCACGCTGCGCAACCTGCGTGCGACCGGGGTCGCGGTCGTCAATCTCACCGACGACCTCCTGCTGTTCAGCCAGGCCGCGCTCGGCGACCCGCACCCCCCGACCCGTCCGGCCGCGCACGTCGAGGGCGCCGTGCTCGCCGACGCGTGCTCCTGGCGCGAGGTCCAGGTCGAGGAGATCGATGCCGGCGAGCCGCGTGCGTGGGTCAGCACGGTCGTCGTCGGCGGTGGCAGCGGCCGCGAGTTCCTGGGCCTCAACCGGGCCCGCCACGCCGTCCTGGAGGCGTCGATCCTCGCCTCGCGCGTGCGCCTGCTCGACGCCGACGCGATCCGCGCCGAGCTGGCACGGCTCCAGGTGCTCGTGGACAAGACCGGCGGGCCGCGCGAGCGCGACGCGATGGCGTACGTCCGCACCGCCGTAGGGGACTGATGCGCGTTCGCGTCGAGGCGCCGGCGCGCCTGCACCTGGGCATGCTCGCGGTCGCCGGCGACGGCGGGCGGCGCTTCGGCGGGCTGGGAGCGTCCGTCGGCCGCCCCGCGGTCGTGCTCGAGGCCAGGCCCGCCCGCGATCTGACCGCCGAGGGCGCCGACGCGGAGCGCGCGCTGGCGTTCGCGCGCCGCTCCCGTGACGCGCTGGACCTGCGCGGCGGGGCACACTTGCATGTCGTGGAGGCGATCCCGGAGCACGTGGGCCTCGGCTCGGGCACCAAGCTCGCGCTCGCCGTCACGCAGGCCCTGGCCGCGTTGGAGGAGCGCGACGTCGATGCGCCGGGGCTCGCGGCGGCGGCCGGCCGCGCCGCGCGGTCGGCCGTCGGCATGTGGACGTTCGCACTGGGCGGGCTCGTGCTCGAGGGCGGGCATCGCCCGGGCGTCGAAGGCCCGGCGCCGCTGCTGGCCCGCCATCCGGTCCCGGACGAGTGGCGGGCCGTGCTCGTCGTGCCGGCCGCCGAGGCGGGGTTGTCGGGCGGGGCCGAGGAGCATGCCTTCGGGCAGCTGGTGCCGGCGCCCGCGCGGTCCGCCGCGATCGCCCAGCTGGTGGTGACCGCGCTGCTCCCGGCGCTCGTCGAGCGCGAACTCGACGAGTTCGGCGCCGCGCTCACGCGCGTCCAGGAGCTGGTCGGCGACTCGTTCGCGGCGGCGCAAGGCGGGCGCTTCCATCCGCGCGCGGCGCCGCTCGTCGAGGCGCTCCTGCGCTTCGGTGCGGCGGGAGCCGGCCAGAGCTCGTGGGGACCGACGGTCTACGGCGTCGTCGGCAGCGAGGAGGCCGCGCAGGAGCTCGCGCGCCGCATGGACGACGAGGTCGGCGAGGGGAGCGTGGACGTCGTCGCGTTCGACAACCGCGGCGCCCGCGTCGAGCGGTCATGAAGCTGCTCGTGAGCGTCGTGGATGCCGACGAGGCGCGCGCGGCCGCCGCGGCCGGCGCCGACATCGTCGATGTCAAGAACCCGGCCGAGGGCTCGCTCGGCGCCCCGGCGCCGGCCGTGATCGCCGACGTGCGTGCGGCCGTGCCCGCCGAGCTGCCGGTCAGCGCCGCGATCGGCGACATGCCCAACCTGCCGGGCACGGCGGCGCTCGCCGCCCTCGGCGCGGCGCAGAGCGGCGCCACGTTCGTCAAGGTCGGGCTCTGGGGCGCGACGACCGAGGCGGACGCGGTCGCACTGCTGCGCGCGGTCCGCGCCGGCGTCCCCGGCAGCGTTGTCGTCGCCGCGGCCTACGCGGACGCCGAGCGCGTGGCACCGGCGGCTCCGCTCGCGCCCGCGTGGCTGCCGCGCGTCGCGCGCGCGGCGGGCGCCGAGACCTGCCTGCTCGACACGGCCGTCAAGGACGGCCGCGGGCTCCTGGAGTGGCTGTCGCCCGACGCGCTCACCGCGCTGGTCGCCGACGCCCACGCCCGGGGCCTTCAGGTGGCGCTCGCCGGGGCGCTGCGTGCCGACGACCTGCCGGTGATCCGTGCCACCGGAGCCGACATCGCCGGCGTCCGCTCGGCCGCGTGCCACGACGGCCGGCGCGCCGGGAGGCTCGACGGGCAGCGCGTGCGTGCCCTGCGCCGCTACGCCACCGCGGGCGTGTCGGTCAGCTGAGCCACGTGCAGGCGGTGGGCGACCTTGTGCGCGCTCCGCTTCCGCAGGGCGGCCGGGACCGCGTCGCCCCACACCTCGGCGATGTCGGCGGCCCGCTCGAGCAGGTCGTCCAGCTCGGCGGCGCTCGGCTTGGTCTCGATCAGGCAGCGCAGCCCGAAGCCGACGTGCCAGCGCTCGTCGCGCTCGGTGCGCGCGACGCCCTCGCGCACTCCCGGCAGCGTGCCGTCGGCCAGGTCGTCGAGCAGCGCGTGCTGCCCCGCGTCGAACACGACCCCCTCGAGCAGCATGTGGTAGAGGCTGATGCCCTCGACCAGCCCCGTGCGCCCGGCGGCGAGCTCGGCGGCGATCGCCGGCAGCCGCTCCTCGAACAGCTCGAGGAACGCGGCGGGGACGTGCGCCCGGGCCGCCTCACGCCGTTCGGCGGCCCCGGCGCCGCCGAGCTTCAGCACCTCCGCCGCGATGCGGTCGAACAGCACCGCGTGGCGCTGCTCGTCACGGCGCTGGAGGAAGAAGACCCAGGCCATCAGGCTCTCCTGCGACACGAGCGTCGCCTCCCTGGCCGCGTCGGCGTACGGCGAGAGATGCTCGGCAACCGCGTCCTCGGCCACGCAGAACCCGGCGAGGAGCGTCAGCAGGCGGTCGCGCCGCTCGGTCGGGAGCGCCTGCCAGTCGCGCGCGTCCTGGGTGAAGTCGATCGCCGCCGGGTTCCACTGCAGCCGGGCCACGAGGCGGGAGAAGAAGTTCGGCCACGAGCTGCGATTCGCGAACGTGTCGAGCCCGCCCATGACCTTGTATTCGCGCAGCGCGGGATCAGCCAGGACGGCCACCCTGCTGTCCCGTAGCTGCTCGTCGGCCATTTCGCCAAGGTAGCAATCAGGCGGCGGCGATCCGCGTGCCCGCCGTCGTCCCGCGGTCGAGCAGTTCCACGATCCGCGTCGGGTCGCGCCCGCCGATCACCCACGTCTCGAAGCGCGCGTCCGCGAGCACCGTCGGCAGGTGCTCGTCCACGCCGCCAGGTCGTAGCGCCGCGAGCTCGCTCGCGTTCAGGCGCGCGATCGGCGCGCCGCCGGCCGGCCAGTCCGCGTACAGGCCGTCGACCGCCTTGACGAGCACGAGCCGGCCGGCGCCGGCGCGCCCGGCGACCCAGGCGGCGATCGAATCCGACGTGACGTCCCACGACGCCGGCAGCCCGTCGAGCG
>DASSUW010000313.1:0-7514 GCA_035706585.1 Solirubrobacteraceae bacterium
GCTCGGGGCGACGCTGGTGGACGCGTGCGCAGTCGGGCCGGGCCAGCGGGTGCTCGACGTGGCGGCCGGCACGGGCAACGCGGCGCTGCGCGCCGCCGCGGCGGGGGCGGACGTGATCGCCTCCGACCTGACGCCCGAGCAGTTCGAGGCCGGCCGGCGCGAGGCGCGCAAGCTCGGCGTGGACGTCGAGTGGGTCGAGGCCGACGCCGAGGCGCTGCCGTTCGCGGACGGCGAGTTCGACGTCGTCATGTCGTCCGTCGGTGCGATGTGGGCCCCGGACCATCGCGCGGTGGCCGCCGAGCTGGTGCGCGTGTGCCGTCCCGGCGGGACGGTCGGCATGATCAACTTCACGCCCGACGGCCTGCTCGGCGACTTCCTGGCGGTGTTCGCGCCGTACATGCCGCCACCGCCGCCCGGGGCGCTGTCGCCGGCGCTGTGGGGGAGCGAGGACCACGTCCGCGAGCTGTTCGGCGATGACGTCGCCGCGCTGGAGATGACGCGTGACACGTACGTCGAGGTCCTGCCCGGGGGCCCGGCCGGCTACTGCGACTACTACAAGCGCACGTTCGGACCCGTCGTCGCGACGTACGCGGCGATCTCCGACCCGGGCGAGCGCGCCGCGCTGGACCGGGCGTTCCTGGAGTTCGCGACGCGGGCGAACGAGGGCCCGCCGGGCGGAGCGGCCCAGCTGCGCTTCGAGTACCTGCTGGTCGTCGCCCGCCGCTGAGCGCCGGCCGGCGGTCCGGTCAGTGCCGCCGGGCGCGCCGGCTGACGACGACCGACTCGGTCTTGGCCTTCACGTAGGCGCCGCGGGCGGGCAGCACCACGACGCGGAACGCGCGGTTGACGCCGCGGGCGCGCTTGACCTTGAAGCGGAACGTCGTCGCGCCGGTGATCGCCCGGTGGCGCACCTGCTCGTAGCCGCCGCGGGTCCACCGCTGCAGCGAGAGCTCGCCGGTCACGGCCGGCTTGATCGTGCCCGCGACGCGGGCGCGCTTGCGGCTCAGCAGCCGTGCGCCGATCGTCGTGCGCGGCCGCGAGCGGACGAGCGTGACCGCGCTCGTCACGGGATCCTGGGTCCGGCTCACGACGCGAAAGCGCGTCGCGCGCCGCACGTGGTCGACGCTGAACAGGTAGCCGCCGTCCTCGCCCGCGTGGGTGGTGGCGACCTCGGCGAACCCACGCCCGAACGGGAACCGCTGCTGCTCGAGCGCGAGCGTCATGCCGCGCACGCCGGCGCCGCTCACGCGCCCGCCGACCATCACGCCGCGGCCGTACGGGACCGTCTTGCGCGAGCTGAACAGCGTCAGCGCGGTCGCGAGCCGGCCGGTGCGGAACGTGCGGTCGGGCCCGCGCGTGATGCCGACGGAGTTCGACGCCACGAGCCGCCAGTGGTAGCGCGTGTAGGCACGCAGGCCCGCCAGCCGGGCCGTGACCCGCGCGGCGGTCGTCGCATCGCCGGCGCTGAGGCGCTCGGTGCGGGTCCCGTAGCCGGTCGTGCGCCCGTACTGGAAGTAGTACGTCGTCGCCGCGCCGCTGGGGTCGATCGAGCCCGAGACGGTCGCGGCGCCGGGCGTGACGTCCTGCGAGCGCTCATCGGTCACGCGTGGCGGGGTGGGGTTCGGCGCCGTGCGAAATGTCATGTCCTGACCGCTGCCGGCGTCGGAGACGATCCGGAAGTGGTAGGTCGTGTTCGCCGTCAGCGGCCCCACCTCGACCGAGACCGGGCCGTCGGTCACCGGCTGATCGTCGGTCGCGGCGGCGTACGGAGGCCCGGCCGATCGCCCGTACTCGAAGTGCGCCGTCGTGGCGCCTTCAACCGTGCCGTTGAGCGTGGCGCCGGAGGCGGTGATCTCGGTCGCGGGCAGGGTCGTGGCGCCGGCCAGGGCGAGCGTTGTGGCAAGAACCGCGAGCATCGAATCGATTGAACACCGTCGCACGCGGGAAGATGCGCACTTCATGCCCGACGAGGCCCTTCCCTTCGAGCGCCGCCTCGGCGCCTTTCCGCTCGGCGACGGCCACGCCGGGTTTCGCGTCTGGGCGCCGCTGCCCGAGCGGATCGCGCTGCGCGCGGGCGGGCGCGAGCACGCGCTCGACCCGGTCGGCCACGGCGTCCACGAGGCCGTGATCGAGGCCGAGCCGGGCACGGACTACGAGTACGTGCTCGACTCGGCGGTGCTGCCGGACCCCTGCTCGCGCTGGCAGCCGCAAGGGCTGCGTGGGCCGTCGCGCCTGCTCGACACCGGCGCGTTCGAGTGGAACGACCACGACTGGGTGCCGCCGGCGATCGGCGATCTCGTGCTGTACGAGCTGCACGTCGGCACGTTCACGCGCGACAGCACGTTCGAGGCCGCGATCCCGCACCTGCGCGAGCTGCGCGAGCTCGGCGTCACCGCGATCGAGGTGATGCCGGTCGGCGAGTTCCCCGGCCGCCACGGCTGGGGCTACGACGGCGTCTACATCTCGGCCGCGCAATCGTCCTACGGTGGGCCGCACGGGCTCCAGCGGCTCGTCGACGCCGCGCACCGCGAGGGGCTCGCCGTGCTGCTCGACGTCGTCTACAACCACGTCGGCGCGTCGGGCACCCAGGCGCTGCGCGCGTTCGGTCCGTACTTCACCTCGCACTACGAGACGCCGTGGGGCGAGGCGATCAACTACGACGACGAGTACTCGGACCCGGTACGCGAGTGGGCGCTGCAGAGCGCCGAGCAGTGGATCCGCGACTTCCACCTGGACGGCCTGCGGCTCGACGCCGTGCACGCGATCAAGGACGGCAATCCTGAGCACCTCGTCGCCGCGATCGCCCGCCGCACCGAGCCGGCGTTCGTGATCGCCGAGTCCGGCATGAACGACCCGAAGGTGATGACCGACTGGGCCTGCGACGCGGCGTGGGCCGACGACTTCCACCACGCCCTGCGCGTGCTCCTCACCGGTGACCGCGAGGGCTACTACGACGAGTTCGGCTCGCTCGCCGACCTCGCGAAGGCGTTCCACCGCCCACACGTGCACGACGGCACCTACTCGACGTTCCGCCACCGCCGCTTCGGAGCCAGGGCCGACCACGTGCCGGCCGAGCGCTTCGTCGTGTTCTCCTCCAACCACGACCAGGTCGGCAACCGCGCGTTCGGCGAGCGGCTACCGGTCCAGGTCCGCCCGCTGGCCGCGCTGTGCACGCTGCTGTCGCCGTTCACGCCGATGCTCTTCCAGGGCGAGGAGTACGGCGAGGACGCGCCGTTCCAGTTCTTCTCCGACCACATCGACGAGGAGATCGCGATCGCCACCCGCGAGGGGCGCCGGCGCGAGTTCGCGGCGTTCGCCGAGTTCCGCGGGCGCGAGGTCCCGGACCCCCAGGACCCGGCCACGTTCGAGGCCTCCAAGCTGACGAGGACCGCCGGTGGCCTGCGCGAGCTCTACGCGCGGCTCCTGGACGCGCGCCGCCAGCTGCCGGTCGGCGACGCGGACGCGATCGCGTTCGACGAGCACGAGGGCTGGCTGCGCGTGCACCGCGGGGCGTACGCGATCGTCGCCAACTTCTCGCGCCGCGACAGCCACGTGCCGGTCGAGGGCACCGCCGAGCTGGTGCTGGCGACGACGCACGCCACGCTGGAACCGGGCTATGTCGTCCTTCCGGCGCTGTCGGGCGCCCTGGTGCGGCTAGGGTGAGCGCCGTGCAAGCCGTCTGGCCGGGCAGGCCGTTCCCCCTGGGCGCAACCTGGGACGGGGACGGGACGAACTTCTCGATCTTCTCCGAGAACGCGGAGCGGGTCGAGGTGTGCCTGTTCGACGAGCACGACGTCGAGACCCGCATCGAGCTTCCCGAGCGCACCGCGTTCAACTGGCACGGCTACCTGCCGGGCGTCGGGCCGGGCCAGCGCTACGGCTACCGCGTCCACGGCCCCTACGACCCGCGCGCAGGGCACCGCTTCAACCCGGCCAAGCTGCTGATCGATCCGTACGCGAAATCGATCGAGGGCAAGATCCGCTGGAACCGCGCGAGCGTGCTCCCGTACGTGCCCCAGCCCGACGCCGGCGACGACGCCGACCTCGAGCGCGACGACGAGGACTCCGCCGTCGCGATCCCCAAGTGCGTCGTGATCGACGACCGCTTCGACTGGGAGGGCGACCGGCCGCCGGACATCCCGTTCGACCGCACGGTGATCTACGAGACGCACGTGAAGGGGTTCACGATGCGCCATCCCGGCGTGCGCGAGGACCTGCGCGGGACGTACGCGGGCCTGGCGTCGCCGGCGGCGATCGAGCACCTCCAGCGGCTCGGCGTCACCGCGGTCGAGCTGCTGCCGATCCACCACATCGCCGACGAGTCGTTCCTCGCCGAGCGCGGGCTGACGAACTACTGGGGCTACTCGACGATCGGCTACCTGGCGCCCCACTCCGTCTACGCGGCGACCGGCATCCGCGGCCAGGAGGTGCGCGAGTTCAAGGGCATGGTCAAGGCCCTGCACCAGGCGGGCATCGAGGTGATCCTCGACGTCGTCTACAACCACACGGCCGAGGGCAACCACCTCGGGCCGATGCTCTCGTTCAAGGGCGTCGACAACATGAGCTACTACCGGCTCGTGCCCGACGATCCGCATTTCTACATGGACTTCACGGGAACCGGGAACTCGCTCAACCCGGTCCACCCGAGCGTGCTGCGGCTGATCATGGACTCACTGCGCTACTGGGTCGACGAGTGCCACGTGGACGGCTTCCGGTTCGACCTCGCGAGCGCGCTGGCGCGCGAGTTCTACGACGTCGACCGCCTCGCGAGCTTCTTCGACGTCATCCACCAGGACCCGATCCTGTCGCAGGTCAAGCTGATCGCCGAGCCGTGGGACGTCGGGCCCGGCGGCTATCAGGTCGGCAACTTCCCGGTGCTGTGGTCCGAGTGGAACGGCATCTACCGGGACACGATGCGCGACTTCTGGCGCGGGCAGGCCGGCGTGAACGGCTTCGCCGCCCGCTTCACGGGCTCCAGCGACCTGTACGAGTCCGATGGCCGCCGCCCCTTCGCGTCGATCAACTTCATCACCGCGCACGACGGCTTCACGCTCAACGACCTCGTCTCCTACAACGAGAAGCACAACGCGGCGAACCTCGAGGACAACCGCGACGGGACCGACGACAACCGCTCCTGGAACATGGGCGCAGAGGGGCCGACCGACGACGCGGAGATCGTCGAGCAGCGCGAGCGCCAGAAGCGCAACTTCCTCGCCACGCTGTTCCTCTCGCAGGGCACGCCGATGCTGCTGGGCGGCGACGAGATGGGCCGCACGCAGGGCGGCAACAACAACGCCTGGTGCCAGGACACCGAGATCTCCTGGTTCGACTGGGACATCGACGAGCGCGGCGCCGGCCTGCTCGAGTTCACGCGCCGGCTGATCGCGCTGCGGCGCGAGCACCCGGTGTTCCGCCGCCGCCAGTTCCTGCACGGCACCGAGGAGGAGGGCTCGGGCCTGCCCGACGCGTGGTGGTTCCGGACCGACGGGCGGCGGATGACCAAGCGCGACTGGGAGAGCGCGCACGTCGTCGGCATGTTCCTCAACGGCCAGGAGATCGCCGCGCCGGACGAGCGCGGCAACCGCGTGATAGACGACTCGTTCCTGCTGCTGTTCAACGGCAGCCACGACGACGTGGAGTTCAAGCTCCCGCCGGGCCGCTTCGGACGCCGCTGGACGTGTGAGCTGCGGACCGACGATCCGACGCCCGGCGACGGCGTGCAGGTCAGCGCCGGCGAGCACATCAGTCTCCCCGCGCTCTCGCTGATCCTGCTCAAGCGCGAGAACTGAGTGGCCGAGCTGCGCGCCACATACCGGCTCCAGCTGGGCGGCGACATGGGGTTCGCGAACGCGCGCGAACTGCTGCCCTACCTGCGCGACCTCGGCGTCAGCCATCTCTACCTGCCGCCGTCGTTCCAGGCGCGCGCGGGCTCCACGCACGGCTACGACGTCGTCGACCCCGGCGCGTTCTCGGAGGAGCTGGGCGGCGAGCGCGAGTTCGACGCGCTGGCGGCGGCCGCGCGTGACCGCGGCCTGGGGCTGATCCTCGACGTGGTGCCCAACCACATGGCGACCGACGACGCCAACCGCTACTGGGCCGACCCGGCGCTGCGGTCGCGGTTCTTCGACATCGACGAGCAGACCGGGCGCCACCGCCGGTTCTTCGACGTCGACCACCTCGCCGCGGTCCGGCAGGAGGACGAGCACGTGTTCGCCGGGACCCACGAGCTGGCGCTGCGGCTCGCGCGCGCGGGCACGGTCGACGGCCTGCGCGTCGACCATCCGGACGGGCTCGCCGATCCCGCCGGCTACCTGCGGCGGCTGCGCGCGGGCGGCGCCGCGCACGTGTGGGTGGAGAAGATCCTCGATCCCGGCGAGCCGCTGCGTGACTGGCCGGTCGAGGGCACGGTCGGCTACGAGTTCCTCAACGACGTCGCCGCGCTGTTCGTCGACCGCGCGGGCGAGGCGGCGCTGACCGACCTGTGGGTCGAGGTCTCGGGCGACGACCGGCCGTTCGGCGAGGTCGCGTTCGAGGCCAAGCTCGAGCAGGTGCGCGGGCCGTTCGCACCGGAGGTCGACCGCCTGCGGCGCGAGGCGCCGGTCGAGGTCGGCGGGCTCGAGCGCGCGCTCGCGTCGCTGCCCGTCTACCGCACGTACGTCGAGCCGTGGTCGGGGCTCGTCGAGGACGCCGACCGCGAGGCGATCGGCGCGGCGCGGCTGCCCGAGTCGCTGCAGCGGGTCCTGACGCTCGAGGAGCGCGGCTGGGACGCGTTCGTGACTCGCTTCCAGCAGACGACGCCGGCGATCATGGCCAAGGGCGTCGAGGACACGGCGTTCTACCGCTACGCGCGGCTGCTCGCGCTCAACGACGTGGGCGGCGATCCGAGCCGCTTCGGCATCGCGGTCGACGCGTTCCACGAGGCGAATCGTGAGCGCAGCGAGCGGTTCCCCCACAACCTGCTGATCACGCAGACGCACGACACCAAGCGCTCGGGCGACGTGCGGGCGCGGATCGGGACGCTGGCCGCGATGCCCGACGAGTGGGCCGCCCATGTGCGGCGCTGGCTGGAGGCGTGCTCGCCGCTGCCGGGCCCCGATCCCGTCGAGCGCTACTTCATCTTCCAGACGCTCGTCGGCGCGTGGCCGATCGAGGCGGACCGGCTCGTCGCGTACATGGAGAAGGCGCTGCGCGAGGCCAAGCGCACGACCAACTGGATCGAGCCGGACCGCGCGCACGAGGACCGCGTGCAGGCGTTCTGCCGCCGCCTCTACGAGCACCGCGCGTTCCTGGCCGACTTCGAGCCGTTCGCGCAGCGGGTCGCGGCGGCGGGCGACCGCGCCGCGCTCGGCCAGCTGCTGCTCAAGCTGACCGTCCCGGGCGTGCCCGACATCTACCAGGGCGACGAGCTGCTCTGCCTCTCGCTGGTCGATCCGGACAACCGCCGGCCGGTGGACTGGGACGAGCGCCGTGCGGCGCTGGCCGGCGACGATCCGCCGCCGAAGCTGCGCGTGATC
>DASSUW010000314.1:0-13433 GCA_035706585.1 Solirubrobacteraceae bacterium
CGACGGGGTGCAGTTCCCCCAGCCCGTGGGCTGGCAGGCGACCGGCACGCGCAGCGACGTCGTCGGCGGGCGCGCGACGAAGACGGTCTTCTACGAGCAGGGCGACAAGCGGATCGCCTACACGATCGTGGCCCGCCCGGCCCTCCAGGACCACGACCGGGTCCTGCGCTCCGGCCCGCGCCTCGCCTACGCGTGGCCGAAGGACGGCCGCACCTGCATCATCTCCGGGAACGTCGACGAGGCCACGCTGCGCAAGGCCGCGCGCTGGCAGTAGCGCGGCGGCGCGACACCTGGCGCGTTGACGTCGCTATGCGACGCAAACGCGCCACGGAGCCAGGTCCTGGCGCGCTGGCGCTACTCGCACCGCGGCCGACCCTGCCGCCTTCCCCACCCAGCCGCAGTTGACTTTCAGGCCACGCGCAAGCGCCGCCGCGGAGTGCCACCCCGCAGCTCGCGGACCACCGACTGCACCAGCGCCTCGGACTCGTCGCGGCGCCCGTCGGTGACCGCGCCGACGATCCCGCGCTTGCGGGCGATCAGCTCGATCATCGTCTCGTCGATCGTCTCGGCGGCGAGCAGGTACCAGGCGGTGACGGCGTCGCGCTGGCCGATCCGGTGGCAGCGGTCCTCCGCCTGGTCGTGCATCGCCGGCGTCCACTCGAGGTCCAGGAACGCGACGTTCGACGCGCGCGTGAGCGTGATCCCCTGGCCGCCGATGCGGGTCGAGGCCACGAGCAGCTGCGGTCCGTCCGGCTCCTGGAACGCACGGACGGCGGCCTCGCGCTCGTCGACCGAGTCGCTGCCGACGAGATGCAGCGCGCCCGGGAAGCGAGCGAGCGCGAGCTCCTGCACCTCGCGGTTGCCGCAGAACACGACCAGCGGCTCGTCGGAAGCCAGGAAGTCCTCGATCCACGCCAGCGCCGCGCCCGACTTGCCGCGCGCCGCGAGGCGCTTGAGCACGTTGAGCTGCGCGAGCCGCTCGGCGCGCAGCGCGGCCGCGACCTTGGACTCGAGCTCGCCGAGATCGAGCGGCTGCTCGCGCAGCCAGGCGATGACGTCCTTCTCCGCCTGCCGGTACTCGCGCTCGTTGTCGAGCGCCACCGGGACCACGACGTGCTCCTTGGCCGGCAGCTGCGGCAGCACGTCCGCCTTCAGGCGCCGGACGAAGCACGACCGCCGCAGGTGCCAGTGGATGCGCTCCTCGGCGCCGATGCCCTGGAAGCGCCGGGCGAAGCGGGCGCCGCTGCCGAAGTCCTCGAGCCGGCCGATCACGCGCAGCTGGGCGATCAGCTCCTCGGCGTGGTTCATCACCGGCGTGCCGGTGAGCGCCAGCCGCAGCGCGTCGGGCGCGAGCGTCTCGGCCAGCTTGCGCACCGCCTGCGTGCGCTTGGCGCGCGGGTTCTTGATGTAGTGCGACTCGTCGAGCACGAGCGCGCGCGGCCGCCGGAGCGACAGGCGCGTCCGGTGCGCGTGGACGATCTCGTAGTTGATGACCGTGATGTCGGCCGCGGGCGCCACCGCGCTCGTCCCGCTCACCACCGTCACCGACCGGTGCGGCAGCCAGTGCTCGATCTCGCGCCGCCAGTTGAGCTTCAGCGACGCCGGGCACACGACGACGGCCGGGTAGGCGTCGTCGGCCTCCACCGTCGCGAGCGCCTGGACCGTCTTGCCGAGCCCTTGCTCGTCGGCGAGGAACGTGCGCCGCGACTCGAGCGCGTAGGCGACGCCGGCGCGCTGGAACGGACGCAGCTCGCCGCCCAGCCGGTCCTCGATCACGAGCTGCGGGGCGTTGTGGGCGCGCGAACGGCGCACGCCGTCGATCGCCTCGTCGTGCTCGCGCCGCAGCCGGTCCATGACATCGCGCGCGGTCGCCGACAGCTCGACGCCGTACGTGCGCAGGTAGTGCTCCAGCGGCTCCAGCAGATACGGGTCGACCGGCAGCGACCGGCCGTGCGCCTCGCACGCGGGGAGCGCGAGGAACGCCGGGATCGTCTCGGGATCCCAGTTGACGTCGAGCGTGAACCGCGGCTCGCCGACGCTCTCCACCAGCGCGAGCGTGGCGGGCGCCGGGTCCTGGCCGACCTGCAGCCGCGTCGCGCAGCGCAGCGCGCGCGGATCGAGCCGCGCGCCCGGCATCTCCAGCAGCTCGTCGGCCACGTGCTTGGAGAACGGCACCCACGCGCGACCGCCGACGTCGTCGGCCGCGTCCCCCAGCACCTCGGGCAGCTCGCCGGAGATCTTCTCGAGCACGAAGTGCCCGCTGCCGGAGCGCTTGCCGGCGGTGACCCGGCCGACCCAGCCACGGACCGCCTTCGCCAGCCACGTCTCCACCTCGGGCGCGACCGACAGCGACGCGTGCTGCTCCAGCACGCCCTTCACGTACGGCGCCGTCGCGTCCGCCCGCGGCGCCCACCACTCCTTCGCCTCCCAGTCGAACCGCCGCCCCGGGATCGACCGCACGGCGTCGACGATGTCGGCCCGGTACGGGAACGCGAACACGACCGACTCCTGGCCGTGATGGTTGAGCCGCAGCTCGACGTTGTGGACCGGGTCCGCGGGGCGCATGCGAACCCTCCACGGTAGCCGGACTTCAGGACGTGGCGGCGGCCTCGGCGGCGCGGGCGGCGTGACCGGCCATGAGCTCCTTCTGCACGGTGCGCGGCTCGCCCTCCGGCCGCCGGCGCGTCCACGTGCCGTCGTGGAGCAGATCCCACGCGTTCGTGTCGTCGGCGAAGCAGCGGTCGAGCGTATCGACCAGGTCGGCGCGCAGCGCCTCGTCCATCACCGGCGTGAGCAGCTCGACCCGCGTGTCGAGGTTGCGGGGCATGAGGTCGGCCGAGCCGATGTAGACCGTGCACTCGCCCTCGCGCTCGAACGCGTAGATCCGCGAGTGCTCGAGGAAGCGGCCGACGATCGAGACGACGCGGATGTTCTCCGACACGCCCGGCACGCCCGGCCGCAGGCAGCAGATGCCGCGCGTGTTCATCTCGACCTGCACCCCGGCCTGCGAGGCGCGATACAGCGCCTGGATGCATGCGCGGTCCACGAGCGAGTTCATCTTCATCCGGATGCGCGCCGGGCGGCCCTCGCTGTGCGCGGCGACCGTGCGCTCGATCTCCTCGAGGATGCCCGCGCGCATGTGCGCGGGCGCCACGAGCACGCGCCGGTACGCGCGCGGGCGCGCGAAGCCGGTGAGGAAGTTGAACATGTCGGCGACGTCGGCGCCGATCTTCTCGTCGCACGTCAGCAGCCCGAAGTCCGTGTACAGCCGCGCGGTCTTCGGGTGGTAGTTGCCGGTGCCGACGTGCACGTAGTGGCGCACGCCGTCGCCCTCGCGGCGGATCACGAGCAGGCACTTGGCGTGCGTCTTCAAGGACGGCAGGCCGTAGACCACGTGCACGCCCGCCTCCTCCAGCGCGCGCGCCCACTGCACGTTCGCGCGCTCGTCGAAGCGCGCCTTGATCTCCACCAGGCACACCGCCTGCTTGCCGCGCTCGGACGCGCGGATCAGCGCCGGCACGAGCGGCGAGTCGTCGCTCGTGCGGTACACGGTCTGCTTGATCGCGAGCACGTCCGGGTCGGCGACCGCCTGCTCGACGAACCGCTCGACCGACGTCGCGAACGAGTCGTAGGGGTGGTGGAGCAGGATGTCGCCGCGGCGCATCGCGGCGAGCACGTCGGCCTGCTCGCCCTCGTCGGCCGCCTGCAGGCGCGGCTGGGTGACCGGCGTCCACGGGCGGTCGCGCAGCTCCGCGTATCCGGGCACGCTGACGATGTCCCACAGATCCTCGAGGTCGAGCAGCCCGGGCACGTCGAAGACGTCGTCCGGCTCGACCGACAGCGAGCCGGTGATCTGCTCGAGGATCGCCGGGCTCATGCCGGCGCCGACCTCCACGCGCACGACGTCGCCGAACCGCCGCCGCCGCAGCTCGTCCTCGACCGCCTGCAGCAGGTCGTCGGCCTCGTCGGACACCGTGAAGTCGGCGTCGCGGGTGACGCGGAAGACGTCGTAGTCGACGATCTCCATCCCCGGGAACAGCGTGTCGAGGTTCTTGGCGATCAGGTCCTCGAGCGGGACGAACGTGTAGCCGTCGCCGGTCGGGACGAAGCGCGGGAGCATCTCCTTCGGCACCTTCACGCGCGCGAACGTCTCGACCGCGGTGACCGGGTCGCGCACGAACACGCCGAGCGACAGCGACAGGTTGGAGATGTACGGGAACGGCCGGCCGAGCCCGACCGCCAGCGGCGTCAGCACCGGGAAGATCTGGCGGCGGAACCGCTCGTCGAGCGCGCGGCGCTCGGCGGCGTCGACGTCGTCGACCCCGACGATCCGGATCCCGTGGCGCGACAGCTCGGGGCGCAGCGAGAGCTCGAGGCAGCGGCTCTGGCGGTCGATGTGCTCGCGCACGACGCGGCGGATCTCGTCGAGCGTCGCGCGCGGCGTGCGGCCGTCCTGCAGCGGCGTCTCGATCCCGGCCTCGATCTGGTCGTGCAGGCCGGCGACGCGGACCATGAAGAACTCGTCGAGATTGGAGGAGACGATCGCGCAGAACTTCACGCGCTCGAGCAGCGGCAGGTCCTCGTCCTCGGCGAGCGCCAGCACGCGCTCGTTGAACCCCATCCACGAGAGCTCGCGGTTGAAGTACAGCTCGTGCGACGACAGGTCAGGCGCGGCGCTGACGCGCTCGATGCTCGTCTCGCTCACTCGTGAGATTGTGCACGTTCCGATACCGCAAAGGCCAGCCGTGCCGCAAAGCCTTTGCGCTCGTAGTCGCGCCACAGCTCCAGGAACTGCTCGAACAGGGCGCGCCGGCGCGCCCGCAGGTGCACCTGGAGCGCCACGAGCCCGGCGTACGCGCGCCGGTTGGGCGCCTTGGCGAGCCCCTTCGGCGACGCGCCGGCGACGCCCGCGTCCTCCTCCATCAGCTCGTGCAGGAACGCGTCCACCTCCGGGAGCTGCACGTCGCAGTCGTGGATCTCGCCGAGCAGGTCCTGCAGGTCCTTGACGAGCTTGACGGCGCTCGCCGCGTACGGACCGAAGCACCCGCCGGTGACCTCCAGGACGTAGCGCAGGCGCTTTGCGGCGATCCGCATGTCGTGCAGGGCGACGACCTCGCGCGGGTCGGTCGCCGTGGGCATGAACGAGCACAGCTCGTCCAGCCGTACGCGCACGATCCGCTCCGCGTTGTCGCCGAGCGTCCCCTCGGGATCGAGGCCCTTGACCGGGCGCGCCTTCACTCCAGCGCCTCCAGCGCGCCGTCGCACAGCGAGTGCAGGCGCGCGTGCAACTCGTTCTCGTGCGCCTGCTCGAGCGCGGCCGCAAGACTGTCGTTGCCGTGCGCCTGGCGCAGCCGCAGCCGCGCCACCAGCGCGTCGATCCCCGGCCTGTTGGTGGCCTGCACGTCGCGTTCGAACGCCTCCATCGCCTCGATGTGCACGTCGGGATCACGGCGCTCCCCGAGCGCGTCGGCGAGCGCCTTGACGTCGCGCAGCGCAGTCTTGAAGTCGCCGTGCGGGAAGCACGGCGCGAAGATCTCGAGCACCGCCCGCAACCGGCGCGACGCGACGCGCATGTCGTGCACGCGCTCGATGTCGGTCGTGTCGAGCACGCCCTCCTCGTTCTCGAACAGCTCGTCGGCCCGGCGGCGGACGATCCGCGCGGCGGCGACCGCGAACGGCTCGAACGGGTCGACGGCGATATCGCTCTGCTTGGCCACGGAGGGTCCTAGAGGCTACGGGCCATGTCCAGCACGACTCCCTCGCGCAGGCCGCCCCGGCCGATCTGCAACGGTTTTCGCAGCCGCTGCGCCGCCGCGTCGAGGATCAGGATGCCGGCGGGAAGCAGCCGGACGCGCTCGGCGTCGAGCGAGTAGCGGCCGGCGACCTCGTCGCACGGCCCGCCGCAGAGGATCCCGAGCGCGGTCTTGAGCGAGCGCGGGTCGAGCGCCTCGCCGACCACCCTGCGCAGCGACGCCGCACTGCCGCCGACCGCGACCGCGCAGTCGGCGGTGGGGAACGCGCGCATGGCGAGCACGTCCATCGCGTAGTCGCGCGCCGCGCGCAGCTCCTCGATCGCCGGCGGGTCCGAGCGCAGGTAGCGGTCGGCCAGCACCCCGGAGCCGACGAGGAACGACGAGCTCCAGGTGACGCCGCCGTCCACGGTGCCGATCGCGATCTCCGTGGAGCCGCCGCCGACGTCGACGACGGCCACGGTGCCGGCGAGCTGCGTACCGAGCGTCTCGGTGGCGCCGAGGAACGCCATCCGCGCCTCCTCGTCCTCGTCGAGGATCTCGACCTCGACGGTCATGCCGGCCAGGAACTCGTCGCGGTTGAGGGCCGTGCGGATCGCGGCGGTGGCCACGACGCGCACACCGGCGGCACCGGCGTCGTGGGCCAGCGCGACCTGCTCGGCGACGACCGCGGCCACCTCGGCGATCTTCTCGGGCGCGATCTGCGGGCTCAGCCCGATGCGCGTGAACGCGCGCCGCTGCAGCACCTCGGTCAGGCGCCCGTCCCGGACGTCGGCGACGAGCACGCGCGTCGTATTCGTGCCGATATCCACGCACGCGCAGACCATCGCCCGGCCAGGATGTTGCCATGATGGACGGCGTGTCGGGCGCAGCGATCGACGTCGAAGGGCTCCGCAAGGCCTACGACGGCCACGAGGCCGTCCGCGGGATCGACTTCAGCGTCGCGCGCGGCGAGGTGTTCGGGCTGCTCGGGCCCAACGGCGCGGGCAAGACGACGACCGTCGAGATCCTCGAGGGGTACCGCGCGCGGTCGGCCGGCTCGGTGTCGGTGCTCGGGTACGACCCGGGTGACCGGCCGGCGGCGATGCGCGAGCGGGTCGGGATCGTGCTCCAGAGCTGCGGCACCTACCCGCACCTGAGCGTGCGCGAGACCGTGACGTACTGGGCGTCGCTGTACGCGGCGCCGCGCGACGTGGACGAGGTGATCGCGCTGGCCGGGCTCGACGAGGCCGCCGACCGCCGCGCCCGCACGCTGTCGGGCGGCCAGCAGCGGCGGCTCGATCTCGCCCTGGCGCTCGTCGGCGACCCGGAGCTCGTGTTCCTCGACGAGCCGACCGTCGGCTTCGACCCCGCCGCGCGCCGGGCCGCCTGGGACACGGTGCGCTCGCTGCGCGAGCTCGGCAAGACCGTGCTGCTGACGACCCACTACCTCGACGAGGCGCAGGCGCTCGCCGACCGGGTGGCGATCATCAAGGACGGCGCGATCCTCGCCGAGGGGCGGCCGGGGGAGCTCGGCGTCGGCGCGGCGCGCTACCGCGTCACGTACCGCGGCGGCGAGCACGTGACCGACGACCCGACGACGCTGCTGCACGAGCTGACGGCGGCGGCGCTGGCGCGCGGAGAGCGGCTCGAGGACCTGACCGTCACGCGGCCGTCGCTCGAGGACGTCTACCTGGAGCTCACCGAATGAGCGACCACGCCCTCGACACCGTCCGGCCGGCGGCGCCGCCCGCGCAGCCGTCGTGGGGCGCCGCGGCGTGGCGACAGTACCGGCTCGAGCGCCGGATGTTCTGGCGCAACCCGACGGCCGCGTTCTTCGGCTTCCTGCTCCCGCTGCTGCTGCTGGCGATGTTCGGCGCGCTGTTCTCCGACAACCAGGAGGACCTGAACGTGATCGTCCCCGGCATCGCCGGGATGAGCGTGATGGCGGCGACGTTCGTCGCGCTCGCCTACAACCTCACGTTCCTGCGCGAGCGGGGGATCCTCAAGCGGCTGCGCGGAACGCCGCTGCGGTCGTCGGCGTATCTGGCGGGGATCGCCGCCAACGCGGTGACGAACACCGTGCTGCAGGTGGGGGTCGTGATCGTGGCCGGCCGGCTGTTCTTCGGGATTCCGTGGCCGGGCGACTGGCTCGCCCTGCTCGTCTTCCTCGCCGCGGGCGTGATCTGCTTCGCCGCGCTCGGCGTGGCGCTGTCGCACGCGATCCCGAACTCCGAGTCCGCCCCCGCGTACGTGAACGCGGTCTTCCTGCCCATGATCATGCTCGCCGGCGTCTTCTACGACGACGAGGACGCGCCCGCCGTGCTGCGCGACCTCGCCGAGGCGATGCCCTTGAAGCACCTGATCGACGGCCTGTCGGGGGCGATCGTGCACGGCGAGGGCATCGGGGATCACCTCGTGGCGCTGGTGGCGCTGGCGCTGTGGGCGGTCGCCGGGATCGTGCTCGCGGTCCGCGGCTTCTCGTGGGAAGCGCGGCGCAGCTGATCGAGGTGCGCCCGCTCGCGCCGGGCGAGCACGCGCTGGTGATCGAGCGGTGGGGGCCGGTCGTCGTGCGCCGGGGCGAGGCCATCGACGTCGCCGGGCTGGCCGGGTTCACCGCCTGGATCGGCGACGAGCGGGCGGGCGTGCTCACCTACGCCGTGCGCGGCCACGAGTGCGAGGTCGTCACCCTGGAGAGCCTGCTGCCCGGGCGCGGCGCCGGCCGGGCGCTGATGGACGCGGCGCGGGACGCCGCGATGGTCGCCGGCTGCCGGCGGCTGTGGCTGATCACCACGAACGACAACGTCCGCGCTCTGGCCTTCTACCAGCGCTGGGGCATGGACCTGTGCGCGTTCCGCCGCGGCGCGATCGACGGGTACCGGCGGTCCTTGAAGCCGTCGATCCCCGAGCGGGCGGAGAACGGCATCCCGATCGCGCACGAACTGGAGCTCGAGCTGCTGCTGTGAGGCGGCGGGCGGCGGGCTCGGCCGACTGCGGCTGGTGGGGCGGCTGAGGGGCCGGCCGCGCCGCGGGCCTTGGCGGGTTCACGTCGAACAGCGACGTGGCGCGCAGAGCTACTTGCGCCCCACGTCGAGCACCCACATGCCGCCCGCGCCGCACGGCGCCGAGCCGACGACCCCGACGCCCCCGTGGCGGTACGTGCTCGACATCAGGATCGCCCGGTGCGGCGGGCTGTGCATCCACGCCCGCAGCGTCGCCTTCGGGCTCGCCAGGCGGCCGCAGCCGTAGGCGATCGCCTCGCCCCAGGCCGTGCCGTGCCAGCCGGCGCGGTGCAGGCGGGTCGTGAGATCGGGTCCGCCGGGCCGCTGGTGCGCGAAGTAGTCGTGCCTGGCCATGTCGCGGGCGTGGCGGCTCGCCGCCCGCCGGATGCGCCGGTCGAGCTTGAGCGCGCGCAGGCCGTTCGCAGCACGCTTGCGGTTGACCACGCACATCAGCGCGGAGCGCAGCTTGCCGGCGTCGGCGCTCGCGGCGTTGGCCGCAGCGCCGCGGCACCCGGCCGCCTGTGCGGGAGACGCAGCAGCGATGACCGTCGCGGCCGTCAGTGTCAGGGCAGCGCAAAGCCGACCACGGGTCCGACTACGCATGGGGGACCTCCCATCCCGGTGACCCTTATGTCCGCCGCCCGCCTGAGTGCCCGGCCGCTCAGGTGTTTACACACCCAACATCAGGCACATCTTTTTCTGTGCGTTATGCCACCGAAAAAGCGTCCGGGGCAGAACCCTCGATGTGCACGGGAATCTCGATCAGTGGGCCCCGCTCCCACTCCGGTCGGGTCATTCCGAAGACGACCACGTCGTGCAGCGTGTCGCCGTGCCGGTGCCACGAGCGCAGCACTCCCTCGCGCCGGAACCCGACCCGCTCGAGCGCGATCTGGCTGCGCCCGTTGCGGGTGTTCGCCCACGCGGTGAGGCGGTCCATTCCGAGCCGGCGGAACGCCAGCGCGGTGAGCAGCGCCTTCGACTCCCGGTTGGCGCCGCTGCCCCAGAACTCGCGCCCGAACCACGAGCCGACGGTGGCGTGCCGGTTGCGGGCGGACAGCTCGGACAGCCCGGTCACGCCGATCGGACCGTGCTGCTCGTGGACGACGAGGAAGTCGAGCAGCTCGCCGGCCTCGCGCTTGCCTTCCAGCGCGGCGATGTACGCCTGCGGCTGATCGACGCTCGTGTACGGCCCCCACGAGAACCACTCGGTGACCGCCGGATCGCCCGCCAGCTCGAGCAACCTCGGGGCGTCGCCGGCGGTCGCGTAACGCAGGGTGAGGGTGGGGCCGGTGATCAGCGTGGCGCGATGGTATACACGCGACCGATGCTCGCCTGTCTGTACGACATCCACGGGAACCTGCCGGCCCTGGAGGCGGTGCTGGCCGACGCCGAGGCCCAGGGCGCGAGCCGCTGGATCCTCGGCGGCGACTACGCGCTGTTCGGTGCGTGGCCGCGCGAGACCGTCGAACGCCTCCGCGGGCTGGACAACGCGATCTGGGTCCGCGGCAACGGCGAGCGCTGGACGCGCGACGTCGACGACGCGCCCGACAACCCGGTCGTCCGCTCGGCGATCGCCTTTGTGCGGGCGGCGCTCGGCAACGAGCTCGTTGCCGGGATGGCCGACATCGAGCTGCTGGCCCAGGACCGCGGCGCGCTGATCTGCCACGCCTCGCCGCCGAGCGACGTCCGCTCGTTCTTCCCCGCGCCGGCCGACGACGAGGCCGAGCTGCTCGCCGGCGTCAGCCACCGGCGCGTGGTGTTCGGCCACACGCACCTGCCGTTCCGCCGCATCTCGACGGTGCACGAGATCGAGCTCATCAATCCCGGCTCGGTCGGGCTGCCGTTCGACGGCGACACCCGCGCCGCCTACGCGCTCCTGCACCGCGACCACACGGTCGAGCACCGGCGGGTGGAGTACGACCATGCCGCGGTCGCCACGCGCCTGCGCGAGATCGCCGAGCCGTGGACCGAGAGGGTCGCGAAGCGCATCGAGCAGGCGCGGGCGGACGTGTAGTGCCGGCGCTCGAGCAACTGGAGGCGATCGCCCGCCACGGCGTGCCGCCGCCCGCGCTGGGCGACGACGACCGCGCGCGGATCGCCGCGGGTCGCCGGGTCGTCGAGGACGCGCTCGCGGCCGGGACCGCCGTGTACGGCGTCACGACCGGCTTCGGGCGGCTCGAGAGCGTCCGCATCGGCGCCGACGACGCCGCGCAGCTGCAGATCAACCTGCTGCGCTCGCACGCGGTCGGGTCCGGCCCGCCGCTGCCCGACGAGATCGTGCGCGGGATGCTGTTGCTGCTCGCCTCGTCGCTGCGGCGCGGGCACTCGGGCGTGCGCGTCGAGCTCGTCGAGCTGGCGCTCGCCCTGCTCGAGCGCGGCGTCACGCCGGTCGTGCCGAGCAAGGGGTCGGTCGGCTCGTCGGGCGACCTCGCGCCGCTCGCGCACCTCGGGCTCGTGCTGATCGGGGAGGGCGAGGCCACGGTCGCGGGCGAGCGGCTGCCCGGCCGCGAGGCGCTCGCACGCGCCGGGCTCGCCCCGGTCGCGCTCGGCCCGAAGGAGGGCCTGGCGATCATCAACGGCACGCACCTGATGGCCGCGGCCGGCGCGCTCGGCGTGCTGGACGCGCAGCGGCTGCTGGAGGCGGCGATCGTCGCCGTCGCGCTGTCGCTGGAGGCGTTCAAGGGCTCGACCGTGCCGTTCGACCCGCGGCTGCACGCGCTGCGCGGGCAGCCCGGCCCGGCGGCGGTGGCGCAGCGCCTGCGCGCGCTGCTGAAGGGCAGCCCGGTGGTCGAGAGCCACGCCGACTGCGGTCGCGTGCAGGACCCCTACACGCTCCGGTGCGCGCCGCAGGTGCTCGGCGCCGTCGGCGACGCGCTCGCCTACGTCACGGCCGCGATCGGCCGCGAGCTGAACGCGGTGACCGACAACCCGCTCGTCTTCCCGGACGATGCCGACATCATCAGCGGCGGCAACTTCCATGGCCAGCCGCTGTCGCTGCCGCTCGATCACCTCGCGCTCGCGGCCTGCGAGCTGGCGTCCTTCTCCGAGCGCCGCACGTACGCGCTGCTCTCCCCCAGCTACGCGGGGCTGCCGCCGTTCCTGACGCCGCGCCCCGGCCTCAGCTCCGGCCTGATGATCGCCCAGTACGCGGCGGCCGCGCTCGTCAACGAGTCGCAGGTGCTGGCCCATCCGGCCGGCGCCGGCTCGATCCCGACCAGCGCCGGGCAGGAGGACTTCAACTCGATGGGCGCGCTCGCGGCGCTCAAGGCCCGCACGGCGATCGAGAACGCCGCGCAGGTGATCGCGACCGAGCTCGTGTGCGCGGTGCAGGGGCTGGAGTTCCACCGGCCGCTGCGCAGCACCGACACGCTGGAACTGGCGGCCGGGCGCGTTCGCGAGTACGTGCCGCGCGTGGAGGAGGACCGCTCGATCGCGAGCGAGCTGGCGCGGCTGGCCGAGGCGTTGCGAACCGGGGAGGTGGTGCTGGCGTGAGGTGCAAGGGATGGCGGCAGGAGGCCGCGCTGCGGATGCTGGAGAACAACCTGCATCCCGACGTCGCCGAGCGGCCGGAGGAGCTGGTCGTCTACGGCGGGATCGGCAAGGCCGCGCGCAACCCGCAGGCGCTCGCCGCCCTCAAGGCCGAGCTCACCCGGCTCGAGGACCACGAGACGCTGCTCGTGCAGTCCGGCAAGCCGGTCGGCGTGTTCGAGACGCACGCCGACGCGCCGCGCGTGCTGATCGCGAACTCCAACCTCGTGCCCGAGTGGGCGACGTGGAAGCACTTCCGTGAGCTCGACGCCGCCGGGCTGATGATGTACGGGCAGATGACCGCCGGGTCCTGGATCTACATCGGGACCCAGGGGATCCTGCAGGGGACCTACGAGACGTTCGCCGCGCTCGCGCGGCAGCGGTTCGGCGGCTCGCTGCGCGGCAAGCTGGTCGTCACCGCCGGGCTCGGCGGCATGGGCGGCGCCCAGCCGCTGGCGGTCACGATGAACGAGGGCTGCGCGCTGTGCGTCGAGGTCGATCTCCACCGGATCGAACGCCGGATCGAGACCGCCTACCTCGACGAGCGCGCCGGCTCGCTCGACGACGCGCTGGCGCGGTTGCAGACCGCTCAGGACGACGGCCGGGCGCTGTCGATCGGCCTGCTCGGCAACGCCGCCGAGGTGCTGCCCGAGCTGGTCCGCCGGGGAGCGCAGGTCGACGTCGTGACCGACCAGACGAGCGCGCACGATCCGCTGTACGGCTACGTGCCCGCCGGGCTCACGGTCGAGCAGGCCGAGGCGCTGCGCCAGGCTGATCCCGACGACTATCTGCGCCGCGTCGGCGAGAGCGCGCTCGCCCACGTGGCCGCGATCCGCGACCTGCAGGCCGCCGGCGCGGAGGCGTTCGACTACGGCAACGCTCTGCGCGGGCTGGCGGCCGAGCACGGCGACGGCGACGCGTTCGCCTATCCCGGCTTCGTCCCCGCGTACATCCGGCCGCTGTTCTGCGAGGGCAAGGGCCCGTTCCGGTGGGTGGCGCTGTCGGGCGACCCGGAGGACATCGCGGTGACCGACGACGCGATCCTCGACCTGTTCGGCGACCAGCCGCACATCCGCCGCTGGATCGAGCTGGCGCGCGAGCGCGTGAAGTTCCAGGGCCTGCCGGCGCGGATCTGCTGGCTCGGCTACGGCGAGCGCCACCTCGCCGGGCTGCG
>DASSUW010000315.1:0-3416 GCA_035706585.1 Solirubrobacteraceae bacterium
GTGCCCCAGGAGGTCTGAATGAAGCTCGGCCTGCTCACGGCGGCGTTTCCGACGCTGACACTCGACGAGATCGCCGACTGGGCGGCGGCGAACGGCTTCGAGACGCTCGAGGTCGCCTGCTGGCCGGCCGGCGAGGGCGCCGCACGCCGTTACGCCGGCGTCTGCCACATCGACGTCGACACGCTCGACGACGCCAAGGCGGCGGAGATCACCGCCGGGCTCGCGCGGCGCGGCCTGAGCATCTCGGCGCTCGCCTTCTACCCCAACCCGCTGACGCCCGACCGCGAGGCGCGCGAGGCCGCCCACGAGCACCTGCGCAAGGTGATCGCGGCGGCTCCGAAGCTCGGGGTCGACATCGTCGGCACGTTCGTCGGGCGCGATCGTGCGAAGAACCTGCCCGACAACCTCGCCGATTTCCGCGACGCGTGGCCGCCGCTGGTCGCCCACGCCGCCGAGCACGGGGTGCGGATCGCGATCGAGAACTGCCCGATGATCTTCTCCTACGACGAGTGGCCGGGCGGCGACAACCTCGCCTACGCGCCGGCGATCTGGCGCGAGATGTTCACCGCGATCCCCGACGACAACTTCGGCCTGAACTTCGACCCGTCGCACCTCGTGTGGCAGATGATCGACTGCGAGCGCGCGGTCCACGAGTTCGGCGAACGGATCTTCCACGTGCACGGCAAGGACCTCGAGGTCCGGCCGGACGGGCTCTACGAGCACGGCGTGATGAGCCTCGGGATCGGCTGGCAGGTGCCGCGGCTCTGCGGGCTCGGCCAAGTCGACTGGGGCCGCTTCGTCGGCGCGCTGTACGCGGTCGGCTACGACAACGTGGTCTCGATCGAGCACGAGGACCGGCGCTTCGAGGGCTCGGTGGAGCTCGTCCAGCGCGGCTTCCTGATCGCCCGTAACACGCTGCGTCCGCTGTTGGCGTGAGCTTCGACCTGATAACGATGGGCCGGATCGGGGTCGACCTGTATCCCGAGCAGATCGGCGTGCCCCTGGCCGACGTGCGGACGTTCCGCAAGATGCTCGGCGGGACCGCGACGAACGTGGCGGTCGCGGCCGCGCGGCTGGGCCGGCGCACGGCGGTCATCACCAAGGTCGGCGACGATCCGTTCGGCCGCTACATCCGCGGCGCGCTGACCGAGTTCGGGGTCGATCCGCGCTTCGTCGGGACCGACGCGTCGTTGCGCACGCCGCTGGCGTTCTGCGAGATCCACCCGCCCGACGACTTCCCGCTGCTGTTCTACCGGGAGCCGAGCGCGCCCGACCTGCAGCTGCGGATCGAGGACCTCGACGCCGACGCGGTGCGGGCGGCCGGGATCTTCTGGGTCACCGGCACCGGGCTGTCGGTGGAGCCGAGCCGCAGCACGACGCTCGACGCGCTCGCCTGGCGCTCCGGGGAGACCGTCGTCGACCTCGACTGGCGGCCGATGTTCTGGAGCGAGGAGCCCGGCGACCTGATGCGCGCGGCGGTCGGGG
Source organism: Solirubrobacteraceae bacterium (assembly GCA_035706585.1). Lineage (GTDB taxonomy): Bacteria > Actinomycetota > Thermoleophilia > Solirubrobacterales > Solirubrobacteraceae > DASSUW01. Next base: position 1,486 of record DASSUW010000315.1, read on the forward strand.
GCGCGACCGTGGCGGTCGGCAACCGCGAGGAGGCCGGCGTCGCGGTCGGGGAGGGCGAGCCGCTGGAGCTGGCGCGCCGGCTGCTCGCGCTCGGCCCGCGCCTCGCCGTCGTCAAGCTCGGGCCGCGCGGGGTGCTTGCCGCGACCGCGGATCAGCACTGGGTCGTGCCGCCGGTGCCGGTGGACGTCGTCAACGGGCTCGGCGCGGGCGACGCGTTCGGCGGCGCGCTCTGCCACGGCCTGCTGAGCGGCTGGGACGTCGAGCGGGTCATCCGCTACGCCAACGCGGCGGGCGCGGTCGTCGCTTCACGGCTCGGGTGCGCCGACGACATGCCGCTCGCCGCCGACGTCGAGGCGCTGCTGTGATCGGCCTCGCGAAGGTCGCGCCCGGCGAGGGGCACGTCGAGATCTCCGAGCGGCCGGAGCGGCCGCCCGGCGCGGGCGAGGTCGCGCTCGACGTGCACGCGGTCGGCATCTGCGGCACCGACCTGCACATCTGGCTCGGCGAGTACCCGAGCGACCCGCCCGTGACCATGGGTCACGAGGTCTGCGGCGTCGTCGCCGCGGTGGGCGAGGAGGTCGATCGCGGCTGGCTCGGCGCGCGCGTCGCGGTCGAGACGTTCTTCTCCACCTGCGGCGAGTGCGCGTACTGCCGCGCCGGCAAGCTCAGCGTCTGCGAGCAGCGGCGCTCGATCGGCACGCACGTGGACGGCGGCATGGCGCCGCGGCTCGTGCTGCCGGTGCGCAACCTGCACCGCGTCCCGGCGGCGCTCCCGGACGCGGCCGTCGCGCTGTCGGAGCCGCTGGCCTGCGTGTGCAACTCGCTGCTCGATCCGAGCGCGGTGCAGGCGGACGACGACGTGCTGGTGATCGGGCCCGGCGCGATCGGGCTGATCGCGGCGCAGGTCGCGCGCGCGTGCGGCGGGCGGGTGACCGTACGAGGCGCGGAGCGCGACGGCGCGCGGCTCGCGCTGGCCGGCGTGCTCGGGTTCGAGACCTCGGTCGCCGGTCGTGACGAGCCGCCGGCCGCCGACGTCGTCGTCGAGTGCTCGGGGTCGCAGCCGGGCATCGCCGATGCGCTGGGCGCGACGCGGCGGCGCGGCCGGGTCGTGCAGATGGGCCTGCGCGGCGCCGACGTGACGATCCCGTACGACCTGATCTGCTTCCACGAGCTGACGGTGACCGCCGGCTTCGCGTCGAACCCGCTGTCGTGGCGGCGGGCGATGGGCCTGCTCGAAGCCGGTTCGGTGGAGCTCGCGCCGCTCGTGACCGAGGTGGTGCCGCTGACCGAGTGGCGGCGGGCGTTCGACGCGTCGCGCGCGGGCGAGGGCGTCAAGTTCGTCATCGATCCGCGATGACGGCGGTCATCTTCGACTGCGACGGCACGCTGGTCGACTCCGAGCCGCTGGCCCGGCTGGCGTGGGAGCGGGCGCTGGCGCCGTACGGCTACGCGCTCACCGACGCGGACGCCGAGTCATGCGTCGGGCTTCCGTACCCGCGCGTGCACGAGTACTTCGCCGCGCGCGTGACGCTGCCGGCCGCCGAGCCGTTCTGGACCGAGTTCTCCGGCGAGCTGTTCGCGCTGATCGACACCGAGCTGGCGCCGTTCGACGACGCGGTCGGTGCGGCGCGCGAGCTGCGGTCGCGCGGCGTCCCGGTCGCGGTGGCGTCATCGTCGCCGCGCGAGCGGCTCGAGCGGACGCTCGGCCGCGCCGGGCTGCTGGACGCGTTCGACGTGGTCGTCGCCGGCGACGAGGTCGAGCACGGCAAGCCGGCGCCCGACATGTTCCTGCTGGCGGCCGCGCGGCTCGGCGTGGCGCCGGACGCGTGCGTCGTGATCGAGGACAGCCCACCCGGCGTGCAGGCCGGCCGCGCCGCCGGTATGTTCACGCTCGCCGTCTGCCGGGTGCCGGGCACCGAGGCGTCGCTCGC
>DASSUW010000316.1:0-9313 GCA_035706585.1 Solirubrobacteraceae bacterium
CCGCGGGCATGTCGAGGTCGATGCCGGCGACCGCGACGTGCTCGCCGAAGGCCTTCGTCAGTTCTTCGAGCTGGATCTCACCGGACATTCAGACCTCCAGGGTGGCGAGCGAGGTGGCTTCCTGCCGGCCGGCGAAGCGCCGGTACACCAGGAAGGCGGCGACGAGGGTGAGGAGCGTGATGGCCAGCCCGACGGTGGCGATGGCGTTCAGCGCGGGCGTAGGCGCGCCGCGCGCGTTGGAGTAGAGCAGCATCGACACGGTCGTCGTGCCCGCGTCGCTCGACAGGTACTGGGTGACGACGAAGTCGTCGATCGAGATCGCGAACGCGACCGCGGCGCTGGCCACGATCGCCGGCGCGAGCAGCGGCAACAGGACGCGCGACAGCCGGTCGCGCGGCGGCGCGCCGAGGTCGGCCGCCGCCTCCTCGAACTCCGGCCCGATCGACACGAGCCGGCCGCGGACGATCACGACCACGTAGGACAGCGTGAACGTGACCTGCCCGATGATCTGCGCCTCGGTGCCCAGCCCGATTCCCGGCAGGATCTGCAGGAAGAGCAGCAGCAGCGCGACGCCCATCACGATCTCGGGCGTGACGAGCGGGAGCAGCATGAGCGAGTTGACGGTGCCCGAGCCGCGCCCGCGCCAGCGCTGCAGCCCGAGGGCGAGCGCGACCCCCAGCGGGACGGAGATGGCGACGCACGCCACACCGAGCAGCAGCGTGTGCCCGAGGGCGTCGCGCAGCGCGGGCTCGTGCAGGACGCTGCCGGTCTCGCCCGTGAACCAGCGCAGCGAGAAGCCCTGCCACGTCGTCCGCGAGCGGCCCGCGTTGAACGCGAAGGCGATCGCCAGCAGGACCGGCACCACCGACCAGGCCACGTACATGACCGTGATCAGCGCGAGCCAGCGGGGCCGGCCCCAGGGGTTGCGGAGCCAGGTCATGTCGCCTCCGTGGTCGTGCCCGCCCGGCGCGTCGTGCGCAGGTAGTAGAACATCAGCACGAGCAGGAAGATCGACAGCAGCAGCGTGAGCACCGCGCCGGTGACCTTCTCGGAGCCCTGGCGCATGAACTCGTCGATCTGGTTGCCGATCATGTTCGTCTGCGTCGAGGCGGAGACGAGGTCGGCGGTGTAGTAGTCGCCGAACATCGGCAGCGCGATCAGCACGACGCCGGCGAGGATGCCCGGCACCGAGAGCGGGAGCGTGACGCGCAGGAACCCGCTCAGCGGGCTCGCGCCGAGGTCGCGTGCGGCTTCGATCTGGCGCACGTCGATCCGGTCGATGGCGACGAACAGCGGCAGGATGAAGAACGGCAGGTAGCCGTAGACGAGCGCGAGGATGACCGTCGTCGGCTGCCCGTTGAGCCAGCCTCCGGGCTCGGCGAGCAGGCCGAGCGTGAGGAACAGCTTCTCGATCCCGAACGTGTGGAGGGTGCGCGTGCCGAGCCCGTCGGGCGCGAGCAGGTTGATCCACGCCAGCATCCGCATCAGGTAGTTGATCCACAGCGGGAGGATCAGCGCGACCAGGACGACGCCCTTCCAGCGCCCGGCGTGCCGCGCGGTGAAGTAGGCCACGGGGTAGCCGACGAGCAGCGAGAGCGCGACCGCGATGGCCACGAACTCGAGCGTGCGCAGGGAGACGGTGAGGAACTGCTCGCCGTGCCAGATGTTCTTCAACACCGCGAGCACGTAGCCGACGTTCCAGTCCAGCGGATTCCAGAACGGGACGGGGTTGGAGAGCGTGTCCTGGTTGCCGAAGGCGACCGCCACGACCGCGTAGAGGGCGACGAGGAAGAAGAGCGACAGCCAGGCGACGCCGGGCAGCGCCAGCAGTCGCCACGTCCAGCGCGAGCCGCTCATCAGCCGACCTTGAACTTCGACCAGGCCTCATCCCAATAGCGCTGTCCCTGGACGCTCAGCTGCAGGAGCTCCTGGCTGGCCGCGAACTGGTCCGGGCGGACGACGGCCTGCTCGAGTGTCTTCGGGATCAGGTCGCGCTTCATGAGCGCCGCCGCGTCGATGTTCTTCTGCGGCGGGGTGTAGCCGTTGAAGTTGACGAAGTTGTCGTACGCGTTCTGCTCGTCGAGGAAGAAGTTGATGAACTCGTGCGCGAGCGCGGGATTCTTCGCCGTCTTGCCGACGCAGAAGAAGTCGTTCTGCACTACGCCGTTCTGGGCGGGTCCCCAGAACGACAGCACGGACGGCGGCACGCCCTTCGGCATGTAGTAGAACGCCCCGCCGAGCAGGTCGCCCGACCACGAGTGGTGCAGCACCGTCTTGCCTTCGGGCAGCGTCTGGTAGTCGGTGATCGCGATCTTCGGGTTGCAGATCGCGCTGAGCTGCGAGAGGTCGGCCTGGGCCTTGTCGACGACCGCCTTGTCCTCCGTGTTGAGGTCGGGCCGGACGCCCTTTCGCATCGCGTCGCGCTGCATCGGCATGCTCAGCGCGTCGCGCCGGTCGTCGAGGATCCCCACCTGGCCGCGGTAGGCCTGCGCGTGCCAGAAGATGTCCCACGGGACGTCCATGCCGGCGACGTCCTCCTTGACCTTGTCGTTGCGCCAGCCGATCCCGTCCATCCAGACGACGTACGGGACCGTGTACCGCGAGCCGCGGTCGTAGAACGGGTCGGCCAGCTCGGACCAGATGTTCTTCTCGAGGTTGGGCAGGTAGGAGTGGTTGAGCGGCTTGAGCAGCCTGCGGGCGATCAGGTCGACGATGTTCGAGCCCGTCAGGCCCATGATGAGGTCGAACGTGACCTGCCCGGACGCGAGCTTCGCGATCGCCTCGTCGGCCGAGTTGTAGGTCGCGACCTGGACCTTCGCGTTGAACTGCTTCTGGAACTTCTTGACCGTTGCCGGGTCCAGGTAGTCGGCGTAGTTGAAGATCGCCAGCGGGCCGGCCTCCGGCTTGACGCCGTCCGCGATCGGCTGGTTGTCGTCGGTGATCGCCCACGTCACCGAGTTGTCGGGACGCGGGAGCGGGAGGCCCGCGGGGCCGAGCGGCTTGGGCACGACGAGCTCGCTCGCGGCCTTGGAGACAGGCGCGCCCGCGGCGGCATCCTCGGCGCCGATCGGCGTCGTCGTGTTCTCACAACCCGCGAGCGCGCCGGCGACGGTCAGGCCACCCGCCGCGACGGCCGACCGGCGCAGCAGCTGCCGCCGGTTCATGCCCGATTCCTTGGGATGCATGCTCGACCCTCTCCTCCTCCGATCAGCGCAGGCGCGCCTCTGCCAGCGCCAGGCAATGCCGCCTGACGGTGGCGGCCGTCACGGCGGGATCCCCCAGAGCCAGCTGGATCGCGAACCCGTCCATCACCGCTCCCAGCAGGAGCGCCACATCGTCGGCGTCGGCGGGGCCGAACTCGCCGCTCGCCTGGCCCTCGCGGATGATGTCCGCGATCGCGTCGCGCCAGCGGCGATCCAGCCCCTCGCGCGTCGCCGCCAACCGCGGGTCACGCAGCGAACGCACCCACAGCTCCATCCACAACACGGTCTCCCCGTCGCCCTCCGCCGGCCACAGCTCGACCATCCGGCGCAGCTTCTCGGCCGCCGTCGCCAGCTGTTCCAACTCGTCCGTAAGACTGGCGTAGAAGCGGTCGTCGGAGAACTGCAGCGCCTCCACGAGCAGCTGGTCCTTGGTCGGGAACCAGTACAGGACCCCGGGCGCGCTCGTGCCCGCCCGCTCGGCGACGTCGCTGATGCGGGTGTTCTGGACACCGCGCTCGGAGATGACCTCCGCGGCGGCGGTGAGGATGGCCGGCCGGCGCAGATGCGCCGTGGACGGCCGTGGGCTCATGGGGTTCTCCGAACCGCCATTCAGGAAACCTATTGCTGCGCGGTCACATGCGCAAGGTCCTGCTCGAGGACCAGCCAGATCTCCTCGCGGGCGCGCTCGATCGGCATCCCGGGGTCGCCCAGCAACGCGCGCACGCCGTAGCCGTCGATCAACGCGAGAATGCGGTCGGCGAGCCGGTCGGCGTCGCAGTCGAACTCCTCCAGCGCCTCGACGAACCACGCGTGCATGCGGGCGTACAGGTGCGCGGCGGTAGGCCGCAGTTCGGGATGGCGGACGGCGCGCAGCCACAGCTCCACCCACAGCACCCAGTCCTTCTCCTGCTCGCCGGGCAGCGGCAGGCACTGCTCCACCATGTCACGCAGCCGCTGGACGCCCGGCGGCTCGCCGGTGTCGACGGCCCGGGTGTCGCCGGCGTGCTCGAACGAGTGCTCGAGCGCCTCGGCCAGCAGCGCCTCGCGGGTCGCGAAGTGGTAGTGGACGAGCGCGGTGGACACGCCGGCGTCCATCGCGATGCGGGCGATCCGGACCGCGTCGATCCCGTCGCTCGCGATCCGCTCGATCGCCGCGTCGAGGATCCGTTCGCGACTCACTTCAGGTACGCCTCCGCGACCATGCGGTCGAAGTCGTGCACGGTGTTCTCGACCTCGGTGTAGCGGCCGGGCGTGTAGCCGGCCGAGCCGACGCCGAGCTGCGTGAGCTCGCAGACCTGCCAGTCCTGGCGGTTGACGAGGTCCCAGAACTCGACCGCGTCGGAGCCGTCGAAGCCCTCGCGCTCCATGGTCTCGGGCTCGAAGAACCACTCGCAGACGACCTCGGTCCGGCCCGCCCCGCGCGGCCACAGCGTGTGCAGCATCACGTAGTCGGGGTGCAGGCTGACGAGGCAGTTCGGGAAGATCGCGAAGTACAGGACGGCGCGCGGGTCGACGCCGGCGATCGGCGGCCGGTGGGCCGCGCCGCCGTTCAGCGCCATCGTGTCGGCGTCCTCCTTGGTGAGCGTCATCGAGCCGCCGCACCAGGCGCCCGGGCCCTCGAAGTCCTCGCCGGACAGATAGTGCGAGAGGCGGTTGAGCTCGGGATGGACGCCCGGGCAGTGGAGGCACTCGGAGTAGTTCTCGACGATCGCCTTCCAGTTGGCCGCGACGTCGTAGTCGATGCGGGCGGCGCGCCGCAGCTCGCCGGTCCGGTAGGCGTCCAGGTGCTCGGCGAGCGCGCCGACGTGGTCGGCCAGCGGCTCGGCGTCGCCGGACACGTTGGCGAACACGAGCCCGCCGATCGTCTCGGTGCGGATCCCGCGCAGGCCGTTGCAGGCGGGATCGAAGTCGGCGATGCCGTCGGTGTGCGGCGCGTTCTTGAGCGCGCCGTCGAAGCCGTAGCTCCACGCGTGATAAGGGCACTGCAGCCGGCGCTTGGTGCCCTCGCGCTCGGACACGAGGCGGGCGCCGCGGTGGCGGCAGACGTTGTAGAAGCCGTTGCCGTCGACGAACAGCAGGCTCTCGTCGCCGATCAGGTGCGTCACGAAGCCGCCGCGCTCGGCAAACGCCGACGCGTGCCCGACGCACATCCAGCCGCCGAGGAACAGGTTGCGCTCCTCCCACTGCGTGACCGCGTCGTCGGTGTAGGCGCGTGCGGGCAGCAGCGAGGCCTCGAGCAGCGGCCGCAGCGTCGGCTCGAGCTCTTCGGGCGAGAACGGCGAATCGGTCGCGACGAACATTCGCCGCACCCTAGCAAGTTTGTGTAATTGACTACAAGGTCAGGACCGGTGTAGGGTGCCGCGGATGAGCACCAACGGACACCATCCGACCTTCGATGCGATCGTCGTCGGCGGCGGCCACAACGGCCTCGCCGCTGCTGCCTACCTCGCGCGCAGTGGCCTGCGGGTCTGCGTTCTCGAACGGCGCGACATCCTCGGCGGCGCATGCGTGACCGAGGAGGTGTGGCCCGGCCATCGCGTGTCGCGCGCGTCGTACGTGGTCTCGCTGCTGCACCCCAAGGTGGTGCGCGAGCTCGAGCTCAAGCGCTTCGGCTACGAGGTCCATCCGCTCGACCCGGCGTACTCCACGCTGCCGCCGGACGGGCCGCCGGTGTTCTTCTTCAACGACGAGGGCGCGACGGTCGAGTCGATCCGCCCGCACTCGCGCAAGGACGCCGAGGCGTACCCGCGGTTCCAGGCGCTGCTCGAGAAGATGGGCGACTTCCTGCGGCCGATGCTGCTGCGTCCGCCTCCGGCCGTCGGCTCGCGCCACCCGGGCGATCTGCTGTCGCTCCTGCGCGAGGCCGGCCGCGCCGCCGGGCTGTCCAGGCGCGACGTGCACGACTTCTACCGCGTGATGACGATGTCGGTCGGCGACCTGCTCGACGACTGGTTCGAGTGCGACGCGTTCAAGGGCGCGATGGCGTCGACCGGCGTGGTCGGCGTGTGGGCCGGGCCGCGGACGCCGGGCACGGCGTACAACCTGCTGCACCACGAGCTCGGCGAGATCGACGGCGTGCCCGGCCTGTGGGGGCACGTGAAGGGCGGCATGGGCGCGATCTCGACCGCGATCGCGCGCAGCGCCGAGGCCGCGGGCGCGGTGATCCGGACCGGTGCGGCGGTGCGGTCGATCGACGTCGCGGGCGGCCACGTGACCGGCGTGACGCTCGAGTCGGGCGAGCAGCTGCACGCGCCGGTGGTCATGTCCGGCGCGCATCCGAAGACGACCGTGCTCGACATGGTCGGCGCGCAGCACTTCCCCGCCGACGTCGTCGAGGACATGCACCGCTACAAGACGCGCGGCGGGTCCGTGAAGGTCAACTGGGTGCTGTCCGAGCCGCCCCGCTACGAGGGCGTCTCGGCGGAGGACCAGGAGCGGCTCGTGCGCTCCGGCGTGGCGTTCTGCCCGTCCATCGACTACCTCGAGCGCGCCTGGCAGGACGCCTGCCGCGGCGTGCCATCGGAGTCGCCGTACCTGGAGGTCGAGGTGCCGTCGACGATCGACGCGACGCTGACCGACGACGGCTCGACGATCGTCACGATGTTCACCCAGTACGGGCCGTGGGAGGAGTCGGCGTGGGACGACGCCAAGCGCGACGCGTACGCCGACCGCTGCCTGGAGATCCTCGCCTCGCGCGCCCCGAACGTGCGCGACGCGGTCGTCCACCGCGAGGTGCTCGCGCCGCCGGACCTCGAGCGGATCTTCGGCCTGGTCGGCGGCTCGATCTTCCAGGGCGAGCAGGGGCTGGACCAGATGGCGTTCATGCGGCCGACGCCGGCGCTGGCGCAGTACGCGACGCCGGTCGACGGCCTGTACCTGTGCGGCGCGGGCACGCATCCGGGCGGCGGCGTGATGGCGCTCGGCGGCCACAACGCCGCGCAGCGGGTGCTCCACGACCAGCGCTGGCGGCGCGCCCGCCGGCGGGTTCGCGAGGCGCTGCCGGTATGACGGCGCTCGGAGATCTGGCGCCCGCCGCCGCGGACCTCGTCGCCCGCGCGCGCGGGTTCGTCGAGGGCGTGCTCATGCCCCTGGAGGAGAAGGCCGAGCGCGCGCACGGCCGGCTGCCCGCCGAAGACGTGGCCCGTATCCGCTCCGAGGCGCTCGCCGCCGGTCTCGCCGGCGGCCTGCACGCGCGCGAGCACGGAGGCCAGGGCTGGACGAAGACCGAATGGGTGCTCGTCGAGGAGCAGTTCGGGCGCTCCACCAACGCGCTCTCGTGGCACATCCCGAGCGCGTACAACGTGCTCGCCTCGGGCTCGCCGGAGCAGATCGAGCGGTACCTGAAGCCGGCGTTGCGCGGCGAGCTGCACGACGCGTACGCGGTCACGGAGGAGCACGCCGGGTCCGACCCGTCGCGGATCCGGACGCGGGCCGAGCGGCGCGACGGCGGCTGGGTCCTGAGCGGCGAGAAGTGGTTCGTCACCTACGGCGACGTCGCGGCTGTCTACATCGTCGTCGCGCAGACCGAGTCCGGTCCGACGCTGTTCCTCGTCGATCGCGCGTGCGACGGCATCGAGATCGTCGACGACCCGCCGTTCACGCACTCGTATCCGCACGGGCACCCGACGATCCGCTTCACCGACGTGGTGGTGGGCGACGACGCGGTGGTCGGCGGCGTCGGGCTCGGCGACGAGCTGCAGCGCGCGTGGTTCACCGAGGAGCGGATCGGCATCGCCGCGCGCGGCGTGGGCTCGATGTGGCGGCTGCTCGAGGAGGCGACGGCGTGGGCGCTGGGGCGCGAGCAGGGCGGCGCGCGGATCATGGATTACGAGGGCGTGTCGTTCCCGCTTGCCGACTCGGCGGCCGACTGCGCCGCGGGCCGGGCGCTGACGCTGGAGGTCGCGCGGCTGGCCGACGAGGGGGCGGACCCGAAGATCGTGCACGCCAAGGCGTCGATGGCCAAGCTGTTCGTCTCGGAGGCGGCGTACCGCTGCGCCGATCGCGCGGTGCAGGTGTTCGGCGGGCGCGGCTACATGCGCACCAACGTGGCCGAGCGGTTCCTGCGCGAGCTGCGGGTGGACCGCATCTGGGAGGGCACGAGCGAGATCCAGCGGCTGATCGTGGCGCGCGCGCTGGAACGCCGCGGGGTGGAGCGGACACTGCACTAGTGGACCGGCTGCTCAACCCTCGGTCCGTCGCGGTCGTCGGCGCCTCCGAGCGCGCGGACACGTACTCCTCGGAGACGCTCCTCAACCTGCAGCGCCTTGGCTTCGAGGGAGCGGTGTGGGGCGTGAACCCGCGCCGGTCGTCGGTCTACGGCCACGCGTGCTTTCCCTCGCTCAGCGACCTGCCGTCGGTGCCCGACGCGGTCGTCGTCGCGATCCCGGCGGCCGGCGTGCCGGAGGTCATCGACGAGGCCGGCCGGCTCGGGTGCGGCGGCGCGGTCGTGTACGCCGCGGGGTTCGGGGAGGCCGGCGGCGCCGAGCTCGAGGCGGCGCTGCGCGCGGCTGCGCTGCGGTGGTCGCTGCCGGTCTGCGGCCCGAACTGCGACGGGCTGATCTCGCTGCACGCGCGGACCGCGTTGTGGGGGGACGCGCTCGCCGCGCCGCAACCGGGTCACGTCGCGCTCGTGTCCCAGAGCGGCAACCTCGTCGTGAACGCGCTCGCCAGCCGGCGCGGGCTGCGATTGCACACGGCGATCTCGTCGGGCAACGAGGCGGTGGTCACGACGCCGGACTGGGTGCAGCACCTCGCGGGCGTCGACGGCGTGCGATCGATCGCGCTGCTCGTCGAGTCCGACGGGGACGGCGCGCGCCTGTGCGACGCGCTCGCCGCCTGCGCCGACGCCGGGGTCGGCGTCGCGGTGCTGAAGGTCGGGGCGTCGGCCGCCGGCGCCGCCGCGGCGGCCGCGCACACCGGAGCGGTGGCGGGGGACCACCGCGTCTTCCGCGCCCTCGCGGAGGAGGCGGGCGCGGCCTGGGCGGCCGACGTCCACGACCTCCTCGAGCTCGCCAAGGCGCTGGCCGTCCCCGGACCCAGGCCCGCTCGCGGCGGCGCCGCGGCCTCTCCGCGCCCGGGCGACTCTCCGGCCGGTGGCGCCGCCATCCTCA
>DASSUW010000317.1:0-8783 GCA_035706585.1 Solirubrobacteraceae bacterium
CGCGTCGGTGTGCAGCACCGACAGCGTCCACTCCTCGTCCTGGCCCGGCGTCATGAACACGCCGTTGTACATGTGGTAGAGCCACGCGAGGTCGGACAGCTCGTGGTGGATGCTGGTGAGGTAGTCGCGGTACTCGCGCACCGGCGTCGAGCTGAACACGACGCAGCCCTTCGAGCCCATGCCGACGGTGTGCGCGGGGAGGTCGTACTCGGCGATCACGCGCTCGCAGCCGGCCATCAGCCGCTTGTTGGCGGCGTGCAGCTTGGCGTACGCCGCGTCGGTCAGGACCTCGGTCAGCGTCGCCTGCGCGGCGGCCATCACGAGCGGGTTGCCGTTGAACGTGCCCTGCTGGCGCACGCGGCCGTCGGCCACGAGCTCGGCCAGCTCGGCGGTCATCCCGATCGCGCCGCCGGGCAGCCCGCCGCAGATCGCCTTCGCGAGACACACGACGTCGGGCGTGACGCCGTAGAGCTCGGTGGCGCCGCCGGCCGCCACCGCCGCGCCGGTCTTGACCTCGTCGAAGATCAGCGTGACGCCGTGGGCGCGCGTGAGCTCCCGCACGCGCTCGAGGTAGCCGGCGACGGGCGGGACGATGTTCACGTTCATCATCGCCGGCTCCATGATCAGCCCGGCGACCCGGCCGTCGAGCTCGGTGAGCGTCCGCTCGAGCGCGTCGGCGTCGTTGAACGGGACGACCCGGGTCAGCTCGACCATGGCGTCCGGATAGCCGAGTCCGTAGGCGACCGACGCCGGGTTGGCGCGATCGCCCATCTGGTCGGCGGGCGGCTTGACCGAGACCATCACGGCGTCGTGGTGGCCGTGGTAGGTGCCCTCGATCTTGACGATGATGTCCTTGCCGCTGAGCCCGCGGGCGAGGTGGATGGCGTCCATCGTCGACTCGGTGCCCGAGTTGGTGAAGCGCCAGTGGGGGAGGCCCCAGCGGCGGCGGAGCTCGGCGGCGACCGCGATCGAGCCCTCGGTGGGCGCGGCGAAGTGGGTGCCGGCGTCCATCTGCGCCTTGACGGCCGCGGCGATGACCGGGTTCGCGTGGCCGACGCACATGACGCCGAAGCCGTTGTGGAAGTCCAGGTACTCGTTGCCGTCGACGTCCCAGACCTTCGAGCCCTGGCCGCGCTCGATGTAGACCGGCCACGGGTCGCTCTTCTGGAACTGCGACGGCACGCCGCCGGGCATGACCTCCGCGGCGCGCTCGAACATGCGCGCCGACGCGGCGGTGCGCTCGCGGTGGATCGCGCGCTGGCGCTCTGTGAGCGCGGCCACGCGGTCGCGGTCGATCGTGGCGGCAGCAGGCGTCGTCGCGGTCATGGCAGGCAGCGTATCGGCGCCTCCGGCAGCCGGACGGGCGGTTAACCCGCCATGCGGCTAGACGTTCGCAAGGGTTCGCCAAGGTTTCGCCAACCCCCGGGGCGCATAGTTCTCGGCACGCGACACGGACGTTGCACGGAAAACATCCCCCTCCGGTGGACCGCCCATATCGCGGTCCACGGCGCGGCGGACGCGGCCTGACCCACCGCCATCCGCCACCCCCTGACGAAGGGCCCGCCTCCCCCAGGCGGGCCCTTCGCCGTTTAACCCGGGCGGCCGTCGCCGGTCGCCGGGCCGTCGCGGGTCGCCGGGCCATCGCCGGTCGCCAGGCGGGCCTTCGCCGGAAGGGGGAGGCAGTTGGTACCTCTGGGGTCTGGGAGGCGGCGACCGGGCGCGGGACAACGGATGTGTGCTCGGAGTCCTTGTCCTGATCCTCCTCCTTCTGATCGCCCCGGCGCCCGCCGCCGCGACCGACCGTCCCGCCACGTTCGGCGCGAGCCTCGGCAGCCACGCGATGCTCTACCTCAACACCGAGCCCGCGCTGCAGGAAGCGATGTTCCGCGCCAGCGCGGAGGCCGAGGTGCGGTATCTGCGGATGGACTTCGCCGTCGCGATCGTGTTCCCGTGGGGCGAGCCCGACTTCACGGCGGTCGAGCGCGTGAATGCGCTGGCCGCGGCCTACGACATCGAGGTGCTGGGCGTCATCACGAGCACGCCGTGGTACATCGCCGAGTGCGCGGACGGCAGCACCGACCGGCTCGACCGCTGCGGGCCGGCGCCCGGCCATGAGCGGACGTGGCGGCGGATGGTCAAGCGGATGGTCCGGCATGCGCCCAACGTCCGCCATTGGGAGCTCGGGAACGAGCCCGACAACAGCTCGACGTTCATCGGCGGCCCGGCCGAGTACGCGCGCTGGGCGTCACTCGCCGCCGCCGGCGTCCGCGCGGCGGACCCGGACGCGGCGATCGCCATCGGCGGGCTCGCTCACGTCAACGAGGCGTTCGTCGCGGCGGCGCTGCACGACCGCCGCTACCCGCTGATCGACGCCGTCGACATCGCGAACGTTCACGTGCGCGGCACGCTCGCGTCGGTCCGGGAGCAGCTCGCCGCCGCGGGCGCGATGTACGCCCGGTGCGGCTTCACGGGCCCGCTCTGGGTGACCGAGACCGGCTATCCGTCGCGTCCCGCGCACCAGTGGGACCCGGCGTTCACGGGCGGCCCGGCCGACCAGGCCCGCTGGCTGACGCTCGGCCTGCGCACGCTGCTCGACGGCGGCGCCGACGCGGTCTTCGTCTCCTTCCGCGACAACCACGAGTTCGGCCGTGACAGCCCGTTCGCCTCCGAGGGCGTGGTGCGCTGGCCGCGCCTCGACCGCCAGGGCCGCGCGCGGGCGAAGCCGGCCTACGCCGCGGTCCACCGCCTCGCGCGCCTCACGCGCTGACCGCGCCGCGCTCGAAGGCGCGCTTGACGAGCTCCGCGCGCTTGCGGTTCTGCGGCATCGCCGGGACGTCGAACAGCGCGAACAGCGCCTGCATGTGGGTCTTGACCGTCTCGACGCTGAGGAACAGGGCGGCGGCGATCTCGCGGTTCGACGGCACTGCCTGCAGCGGGCCGTCGAGCGTCGGCCGGCAGAGCGCGTCGAGCACGCGCTGCTGCGCCGGCGTGAGCTCCGGCGGCGTGCCCGACCTGGCCGTCGACGTGGTCCGCACCGATCCCTCGGTCGCCACGAACACGAGCAGCGTCTTGCCGACGCCGATCGAGTCGCCGTCGGCGAGCCGGCGACGTCCACGCACGCGCCGGCCGTTCACGAACGACCCGTTGCGCGACAGGCCGTCGTCGACGAGCGTCCACTCATCGCCGATCCGCTCGAGGACGGCGTGTACGCGCGAGACCTCGGTGTCCCAGTCGAGATGGACGTCGCTGCCCGGCTCGCGGCCGATGCTGAGCGCCTCGCTATCCGGTCCGAGATCCACGATCCGCTGGCGCCGCGCGCCGTCGAGGTAGAGCAGGAACGGCGACCCGCGCCGCTCGGCGGCGATCCGGTCGGCCAGCTCGGACGGCGATACGAAGTGAAGCATCGGCGGCAGCGGCTTCACGTCACGCGCTCGGCCCGCGGCCCATCCGGAGCTGCCGGATCGATACGTGCTCGAGCGGGAGGCCGCGGCGCAGCGGGCGCCAGTCCCGCGCCTCGCCCGGCGCGAACGCGCCGCGCCGCGATTCGAGCACGATCAGCGCGTCCTCGACGCGCGCGGCGCCCTCGGCCTTGACGATGACCTCGGGCCGCCGGTTCCCGGCGATGTCGACGACCATGAGCGAGGTCCCGAGCGCCTCGCCCGGCACGGGCGTGCCGCGGATGCTCGTCGGCTTGGCGAACCCCGCATGCCCGGCGATCGCATGTCCCGACCGGCCGCCGCGGATGACCGTGAACGCGCCGCCGTCGGGCACGGTCACGCCGTCCGCGAGCTGGAGATCCTCGCCCGGCGCGCCGACGACCATGTCCGCGTAGCCGTCCCCGTCCACGTCGGCGGCGCCGACCGTCTCGCCGAACGCGTCGCCGGGCTCGTCGGCACCGGGAAACGATCGCTGGTCGATCACGACCGGCTCGTCCGCCGGACCGTGACGGCCGCCCAGCCACAGGCGCACCTCTCCGCCGACCGCGCCGTCCAGGCGCTCGGCGACGGCGTCGCCCTGCACGATGTCGTCGTAGTCGTCGCCGTTGACGTCGGCGACGGCCAGCGCGGACGTGCCCGCGCTGCCGGGTCCCGCGAACGGGACGCATTTCGCCGGGCCCTTGCGCGTGCCGCGGCAGTACGTCGCATGGCCGGCGACGGACTGCTCGGGTGCGTCGGGCGCACCCTCGACGAGGTCGGGGTTCCCGTCGCCGTTGACGTCGCCGACGCGCAGCGCCGTCCCGAAGTGCACCAGCGACTCTTCGGGCCGCAGCACCGGCTGGCGATTCGCGCCGAGCCCGCGCGCGCTGCCGTAGACGATCTGCGCGAAGCCCGAGCCCTGCGGCCCGGGGTCCGCCTCCGGCGCGCCGACGATGAGATCGTCGTAGCCGTCCCGGTTCATGTCGGCCCCGAAGATCCGGGTCCCGTACGTGCCGGCGATGCGCACGCCGCCCGCGCGAACGGAGTCGACGGCGCCGCCGCTCAGGCCGCTGTCCGTTCCGTGGATGACGGCGATGCGGTCCCGCCCCGGCACGGCGGCGGCCAGGTCGGCATGCCCGTCGCCGTCGAAGTCGCCGCTGGCGATGCTGCGGCCGAAGCCTTCGTGACCGTCGTACGGGCCGCCCAGGTGCGCGTCCGCGGGCCGGATCACCTGGCGGCGGCGGCCGTCCATCACGACGACCGCGCCCGCGCGGTCGCGGCCGGAGCGTGCCACGCCGAACGTGAGCTGCGCCTTGCCGTCACCGTCGAAGTCGTAGGGCGTCGCGTGCTCGCGTCGCGGCGGCGGCGTGCTCTCGCCCCGCAGCGCGCGGGACGGGGTGTCGGGCTGGCGGCCGAGCGTGGCGAAGCCCGCCGCCGCCACGGCTCCGATGACCGCGACCGCGCCGGTCACGAGCCGAACGCGCGGACGCCGGCGGCGGCTGACCTCGGTCGTCGGCGTGGGCGGCGCGTGGCGCTCCTCGTCGCGCGGGAGAACGGTCGTCGGCAGGCCGCCGGATCCGGCCGCGATCGCCGCGCGCCGGCGCCAGTACGGACCGAGCTCGGGCACGACGATCTCCTCGAGCGCCTCCCAGGCCGCGGCGGCCGACGCCGGGCGATCGTCCGGTGCCTTGGCCAGCAACCAGCCCACCCACTCGCAGACCGGCGCAGGGACAGCGGGCGCGAGCTCGTGCAGCGGCGGCGGCGGCCGGTGGACGTGGCTGTAGAGCGTGGTCAGCGGCGGACCGTCGGGCTGGAACGGGACGCGGCCGGCCAGCAGCTCGTAGGCGATCACGCCGGCGGCGTAGATGTCGGTGTACGGCCCCAGCGGCTCGTCCAGCACCTGCTCGGGCGCCATGTACGCTGGCGTCCCCATCGCGCTGCCGGAATCCGTGAAGGACGGGGTCAGCGCGTTGTAGGCGCGCGCGATGCCGAAGTCGGCGATCTTGGCCGTGCCGCCGCGCGACAGCAGGACGTTCTCCGGCTTGAGATCGCGATGGACGATCCCGCGCGACTCGGCGTGACCGAGGCCGGCGAGGATGCCCTCGATCACGCCGAGCACCTGCGGCAGCTCGAGCCGGCCGACGAGCCGCCGCAGCGACCCGCCGCCGACGTACTCCATCGCGATGTAGGGCACGCCGTCGTGCTCGAAGAAGTCGAACAGGGTGACGACGTTGGGGTGGTCGAGGCCGGCGGCGAGGCGGGCCTCGCGGACGAAGCGCTGGGCGAGCGTCGGGTCCTCGCTTTCGAGGTGCAGGCGCTTGAGCGCGACCTCCCGGTCAAGCGCCGGCTGGCGTGCGAGATACACGACGGCCATCCCGCCGCGCGCCAGGACCCGAAGGACCTCGTAGCTGCCGATGTACTGCTTCACGGCACCGGGGCGAGCCTATTCCCGCCCCCGGGTACCGCGCAAGAAGGCTCAGCGGCCGTCGCGCAGCGCGGCGCGGCGGACCTTGCCGCTCGCGGTCTTCGGCAGCTCGGCGGCGAAGTCCACGATGCGGGGGTACTTGTACGGCGCGGTGATGGCCTTGACGTGGTCCTGCAGGTCGCGTGCCAGGTCGTCGGACGCCGCGAAGCCGTCGCGCAGGACGACCACGGCGCGCACGACGCTGCCGCGCTCGTCGTCGGGCGCCGCGACCACCGCCGCCTCGGCGACGGCGTCGTGGGCCACGAGCGCGGACTCGACCTCGAACGGGCCGATCCGGTAGCCGGCGGAGATGATCACGTCGTCGGTGCGCGAGACGAAGTGCAGGAAGCCGTCCTCGTCGCGGGTCACGCGGTCACCGGTGCGCCACGGCTCGCCGTCCGGCGGCGGGTCCTCGCCGAGATAGCGCAGGAAGAACGTCGGCACGGTCGCGGGGTCGGCGACGAGCTCGCCGTCGTCGACGTCGAGCTTGATGCCGGGGAGCGCGATGCCCATCGAGCCGGGACGCGCCGGGATGCCGAGCGGCATGCCGGTGAGCTGGCCGGTCTCGGTCTGCCCGTAGCCGTCGCGGATCCACACGTTGGTCGCCTCGTGCCACGCGCCGAGCACCTCGGGATTCAGCGCCTCGCCGGCGGCGACGGCGCCGCGCAGGTCGATCAGCCCGCGCAGCGTGGCGCGCTTGGCGATCACGCGGTACTCGGTCGGCGCCATGCACAGCAGGTCGACGCGCTCGCGCTCGAGCAGGTCGAGCCGCTCGTGGGGGTCGAAGCGCGCGTCGTGCAGCAGTGCGGCGGCGCCGCGCAGCCACGGCGCGATGAACGCGTTGCGCGCGGACTTGGACCAGCCGGAGGCGGCCGTGCACCACACCAGGTCGCCGGCGCGGGCGTCGAGCCAGTGGCGTGCCTGGAGCATCTGGCCGGCCAGGTAGCGCTGGCCGTGCAGCACGGCCTTCGGCTCGCCGGCGGTGCCGGAGGTGAACGTGATCAGGCACGGGTCGTCCGGCCCGAGGTCGGCAGCGGGCGGCGCCGGCGCGTCGTCGAGGTCGCCGAACGGCACCCACACGACCTCGCCGTCCCAGCCGGCGGCGGCGAGCACGTCGGCGTTGCGCTCGTCGCAGACGACCAGGCGCGGACCGGCGACACGCAGGCGCAGCGCGAGGTCCTTGGCGCGCAGCTGCTCGTTGCAGGGCAGCGCGACGAGCCCGAGCCGGAAGCACGCGACCATCGTCAGCACCCACTCCGAGCGGTTGCCGACGAGCGTCATCACGACGTCGCCGCGTTCCAGATGGCCCATCCGCGCGGCCACGGCCCGGGCGGCGCCGGCGACCTCCCCGAACCGCCACTCGCGCCGCGACCCGTCACGGCCGATCTCCACGAGCGCACGCTCTCCGGCCGGCGCTGCCTCCAACACGTCGGTCGCGAAATTCATCGGCGCGCAACCCTACCCACCCGGGGGCGAGAACCCGCCACTGGCGGATATACGTCGATATGCGACGTGAACTCGCCAAGGAGCACGCGATCGCGGCGCTCGCGGACGAGCAGCACGGTGTGGTCGCCCGCGCGCAGCTCCTCAGTGCGGGGTTGCTCGCGCTCTGCGACGAGCACCACCTCCCGCGCCCGGAGGCCAACGCGATCGTCGAAGGCGTCGAAGTCGACTCCGTGTGGCGCGAGCGACGGCTGGTCGTCGAGGTCGACGGCTATCGCTACCACCGGTCGCCGCGCCGGTTCGAGACCGACCGCGAGAAGGACGTCCACCTCATCACGCGCGGGTGGCGCGTGCTGCGCTTCACGTGGCGGCAGATCACGCGGCGCGCCGGCTGGGTCGCTGCGGCAATCGGCGAAATGCCCGAACAGCCGCAGGTATCCTCGCGCCCATGGCCATAGCCACCCCGTTCTACGAGAAGACCGACGAGCAGAAGGCCATCCTGGAGATGGTCCGCCAGTTCGTGGACGAGCAGATCATCCCCAAGGCCGAGCACTACGACCACGAGGACGAGTTCCCCGAGCCGATCGTCGAGCAGATGAAGGAGCTCGGCCTGTTCGGCACGACGATCCCGGAGGAGTACGGCGGGATGGGGCTCGACCTGACGACCTACGCGATGATCGTCGAGGAGCTCTCGCGCGGGTGGATCTCGATCTCCGGCGTGGTCAACACGCACTTCATCGGCTCCTACCTGTTGATGAAGTTCGGCTCCGACGAGCAGAAGCAGCGGCTGCTGCCGAAGATGGCGACCGGCGAGATCCGGGCGGCGTTCAGCCTGTCCGAGCCCGAGCTGGGGTCCGACGTGGCGGCGATCAAGACCACGGCCGTCAAGGACGGCGGCGACTGGGTGATCAACGGCCAGAAGATGTGGGTGACCAACGGCCTGCGGTCGGGTCTCGTGTTCGTGCTCGTCCGGACCGACAAGGACGCCACCAAGCCGCAGTCCGGCATGACGTGCTTCGTGTGCGAGAAGGAGCCCGGCGCGGCCGAGAACCCCGGGCTGACGATCCCGCCGCAGATCAAGAAGCTCGGTTACAAGGGCGTCGAGTCGACCGAGCTGGTGTTCGACGGCTACCGCTGCCCGGCCGACATGATCCTCGGCGGCGAGGACGCCGGCCTCAACAAGGGCTTCCCGCAGATGATGGACGCGCTCGAGGTCGGCCGCGTGAACGTCGCCGCCCGCGGCGTCGGGATCGCGCAACGGGCTCTGGAGCTGGCGTTGCGCTACAGCCAGGAGCGCAGCGCGTTCGGCAAGCCGATCTCCCAGCACCAGGCGATCCAGTTCAAGCTCGCCGACATGGCCACCAAGGTCGAGGCGGCGCGCCTGCTCACGCTCAAGGCCGCCCGCATGAAGGACGCCGGCGAGCGCAGCGATCTCGAGGCCGGCATGGCGAAGCTGTTCG
>DASSUW010000318.1:0-3318 GCA_035706585.1 Solirubrobacteraceae bacterium
CGGTTCCGACTCGCGGTCCGCGGCGGGCACGTCCGGCACCGCCGCGCCGCCGAGCTCGCGCAGGCGCTCCGCCGCGGTCGCCGCCCACGCGCGGGCGTCGTCGCTGCGCGCGACGGCAGTCCGCGTCCGGTCGGCCTCCGCCTCGGGTTGCTGACCCAGCAGCCAGTCGGCGATCCGGCCGGTGTCCACGCCGGCGGCGCCATCGCCGGCCAGCGCGCGCAGGCCGGCGTCGGCGCGTGCGCGCACGTCGCGCTCGGGGATCCCCAGCAGCTCGGAGAGCTCGCCGTAGGAGCGACCCTGGCGCAGGACCAGTTCCAGCACCGCGCGCTGGTCGGGGGCGAGCGTGTCGAGCGGGGTCATCGAAGCTCCAAGAGGGTAGTGTGCCGCGGCTCGTGGATACCCCGTTCGGCGAGTTTCCGGTCGGCTTCGACCGCCTGTACGGCCTCGACATCGTCAGCATCGACGACGAGGAGGTGGTCGCGACCGTGCCGGTCCGCGACGAGCTGCTGCAGCCCGCGGGGCTCGTGCACGGCGGCGTGTTCGCCTCGATGGCCGAGTCGATGACCTCGATCGCCACGTGGCTGGCCGTCCACGAGTCCGGCAGGTCCGCGATGGGACTCTCGAACCAGACGAGCTTCCTGCGCCCGATCACCAGCGGGACGATCCACGCCACCGGTCGCCGCCGTCACCGGGGCAGGTCGACCTGGGTCTGGGAGGTCGACATCACCGACGACGAGGGCCGGCTGTGCGCCCTCGTCCGGATGACCGTCGCCGTTCGCTAGAGCACGACCGGCCGCCGCCGCGGCCGGTAGGCGTTCGTGATCGGCATCCGCCGGTCGCGCCCGAACGCGCGCGGCGTGATCTTGATGCCGGGCGGTGCCTGGCGGCGCTTGTACTCGGCCCGGTCCACGAGCGCGATCACCTTCTCGACCGCGTCGCGCGGGAAGCCCGCCCGCTCGAGCTGGTCCGGATCGGCGTCCTCCTCGACGTACGCCTCCAGGATGGCGTCCAGCGTGTCGTAGTCGGGCAGCGAGTCCGCGTCGCGCTGGTCCTCGCGCAGCTCGGCGCTCGGTGGGCGGTCGATGATCGACTGCGGGACCGGGTGCTGCGCGTCGCGGGCGTTGCGGAAGTCGACGAGCCGGTACACGAGCGTCTTCGGCACGTCCTTGATCACCGCGAAGCCGCCGGCCGAGTCGCCGTACAGCGTCGAGTAGCCGACCGCGTTCTCGGACTTGTTGCCGGTCGTCAGCACGAGCCAGCCGAACTTGTTCGACAGCGCCATCAGCAGGTTGCCGCGGATGCGCGCCTGCAGGTTCTCCTCGGTGATGTCGGGGTCGCGGCCGGCGAACTGCGGGGCCAGCAGCTGGTCGTAGGTCTCCATCGCCGCCCCGATCGCGATCTCGTGCAGGTCGACGCCGAGGTTCGCGGCCAGCACCTTGGCGTCGTCGCGCGTGCCGGAGGACGAGTAGCGCGACGGCATCGTCACGGCGGTCACGCAATCGGCGCCGAGCGCATCGGCCGCGATCAGCAGCACGAGCGTCGAGTCGATCCCGCCGGACAGCCCGATCACGACGTGCTTGAAGCCGTTCTTCTCGACATAGTCGCGCGTGCCGAGCACGAGCGCCGCGTACACCTCGGCCTCGGGCTCGAGCAGCGGCGTCACGTCGCCGCCCGGCATGTCGTCGCCGACGTCCTCGCGCCGGGCCAGGGAGCCGAGCTGGCGAACCTCCGGCAGCGCCCGCCGCACCGGTGGTCGCAGGCGCGTGTCGCGCAGCCGCGCGGTCATCGCCGCCTGCAGATCCACGGTCGCGAGCGTCAACGCCTCTGCGAACTGCGGTCCGCGCGCCAGCACCGTCCCCTCGTGGTCGAGCAGCAGCGAATGGCCGTCGAAGATCAGCTCGTCCTGGCCCCCGACGATGTTGGTGAACGCCACGGCGGCGAGGTTGTCGCGCGCCCGCTGGACGAGCATCCGCTCGCGGTCGACGCCCTTGCCGGCGTGGTAGGGCGACGCCGACGCGTTGAGGATCAGCGCCGCGCCCGCCAGCGCCTCGTCGGAGGCCGGCGGTCCGGGTGTCCAGATGTCCTCGCAGATCGTCAGGCCGAGCCGGGCGCCGTCGAGATCGAGGATCGCGCCGCCCTCGCCGACCTGGAAGTAGCGCTGCTCGTCGAACACGCCGTAGTTCGGGAGCACGGCCTTGCGGTAGACGGCCTTCAGCTCCCCCTCGGCCAGCACCGCCAGCGCGTTGTAGGCGTCGTCGACGCGCTCGGGGAACCCGACGAGCGCCACGATCCCCTCGACCTCGCGGGCCAGCTCGCCCAGCGCCTCGCGCGCCGCCTGCAGGAAGTGCTCCTTGAGCAGCAGGTCCTCGGGCGGATAGCCGGTCAGCGCGAGCTCCGGGAACAGCACGATCTCGGCGCGCGCATCGCGCGCCCGGTCCAGGTACTCGGAGATCTTCGCCGCGTTGCCCTCGATGTCGCCCACGCGGCTGTTGATCTGCGCCAGGGCCAGCCGGAGCGGGGGGATCGTGCCGGTCATATCCCTCATGGTTGCAGGCCGCGGCCCAGCCAGAACTCGGCGAACTCGCGCAGGTCCGGATCCGACGGATCGTCGGAGCGCAGGATCCGCCGCCACGCGAGCGCGGTCGCCGGTCCGGCGCCGGCCCGCCGCGCGAGGATCACCGCCTGGCCGGCTGCCGCCACCTCGGCGTCGAACGGGCCGCCCATCACGTCCTGCTGCAGTTGCACGAGCGCCGCCGGCGGCTCGCGGCCGTCGTACAGGATCACCACGTCGCCGAGCTCGAGCGCATGGATGAGCTGGTCGTCGGTTATCGCCCTGCGGTCGCGCGTCACCAGGCGCGGCTCGTGCGTCCCGCTCGTGGGCGGGTCGTCGCCGGACGGCTCGGCCGGCCCGGAATGGCCCGCGCCGCGGTTGGGCTGCAGCTCGCCGGGACCCTGCGGGCCGGCCAGCTGCGAGTCGTCACGGCCGGTGGCGAGCAGGAACACGGCGGCGACGGCCGCGATCGCGAGCGCCACGCCCACGACGGCCGGCAGCGCCCGTCTCAAGCCCGGCTCTTGGTCCGCCTCGCCGCGGGGCGTGCGCGCCCGCTCCGTCGCCCGCCGTTCGGGGGCACGCCGGCGGCGGTCGCGAGCTCGGCGAGCGCGGACCGCACGTCGGCCGCGAACTCGTCCAGGTCCTCCATCGCGTCGTAGTCGCCGAGCAGGCCGAAGAAGACCTTGCCGTCGTAGGACATGATCGCGATGCCCAGCGCGGTGTTCAGGACCACCGGCACCATCGGGTAGAACGCGTTCAGCTTGCGG
>DASSUW010000319.1:0-3747 GCA_035706585.1 Solirubrobacteraceae bacterium
GCCGCGTCCCGGCGGCGAGCCGTCCGGCGCGGATCGCGTCGCGCAGCGCGCGCTCGAGCCCGACCCCGCGACCGTTCGCCTCGTCGACGGCCACGAGAAGGTCGCGCCCCGCGGCCGCTGGATCTCGCGGCGCGGCCGCACGGTCTCGCGGCGCGACGGCGCGCTCGTGCCGCGCGCCCGCGCGGTCTTGCGGCCCCGGCACATTGGACCAGTGCGACGGCATCGAAGTGGATCTTACGGTCGGTCCATCAGCGGTCTAGCGTGCCGGCCATGACAGCGACAGACACCCGGACGCCGCGCCTGCGCATCTACCGCGAGCAGGCCGCCGCGTCGCGTGCGATGAACGCGCTCGACTCGGCCGTGGCCGAGACCGGCCTCGAGCCCGGCCTGCGCGAGCTGATCAAGCTCCGCGCATCGCAGATCAACGGCTGCGGCTACTGCATCGACATGCACTGGAAGGACGCGCGGCGGGCGGGGGAGACCGAGCAGCGGCTCTACGGCCTCACCGCGTGGCGCGAGGCGCCGTACTACACGCCGCGCGAGCGCGCGGCGCTGGCGCTCACCGAGGCCGTGACGCTGATCGCCCACGGCGTCCCCGAGGACGTCTACGCCGAGGCCGAGCGGCAGTTCGAGCCCGCCGAGCTGGCCGCGCTGATCTGGAACATCGTCGCGATCAACGCCTGGAACCGGCTGGCGATCCCGACCGGCGACCCGGTGCCCGGCTCGTACACGCCGGAATAGCCTCGGGGGGGTCTGACCCCTTTATCGCGGCGGCGGCGCCGCCGCGACGGTCACGGGGTCAGACCCCGTGCTCTCAGCAGCTCGGCTTGTAGAGCACGTCCTGCATCTGATCGAGGTTGTCCTTGGTGACGACCTCGAAGTCGGTGCCGATCTTCGGTGTCGTCTCCTCGCCCTCGAGCGCCTTGTAGGCCTGCTCGACGCCCTGGCTGCCGATGTCGGCCGGCTTCTGGGCGATCAGCGCCTGCACGAGCCCGTCCTCGAGGTCCTTGACCTGCTTGGGCCCGGCGTCGAAGCCGACGATCTTGACGTCGCCGAGCTTGCCCGCCTGCCGCAGGCCGCTCGCCGCGCCCTCGGCGGAGAACAGGTTGGCGGCGAAGATGCCCTTGAGGTCCGGGTGCTTGGCGAGCGTCGCGGTGACGATGTCGGCGGCCTTCGCCGGATCGTCCTGCGAGTACTCCTGGCCGAGGTACTCGACGCCGGGCTTGCCCTTGACGGCCTCCTCGAAGCCCTGGCCGCGCTGGTCGGTGGTCGAGATGCCGGGCTTGACGTTGACGACCATCACCTTGCCCTTGCCGCCGATCAGGTCGAGCAGGGTCTCGCCGGCCGTCTTGCCGCCCTCGAGGTTGTCGGAGGCGATCTGCGAGACCGCCATCGACGGGTCCTCGAGCGTGGTGTCCACCAGCACGATCTTCGAGTTCTGCGCGGCGGCCGTGATCGGCGCGAACAGCGCCTTGGTGTCGGTCGGCGCGATCAGGATCGCGTCCGGGCTCTTGGCCGCCACCGCGTCGACGATCGGGGTCTGCTGCGCGGCGTCGAACTGGTCGGGACCCTGGAAGTCGAGCGTGACGCCCAGCTCCTTGGCCTTCTCCTGGGCTCCGCAGTTCATCGTGATGTAGAACTCGTCGCCCTTCACGCCGGCGATCAGCGTCATCTTGTAGTTCTTGCCGCCGCCGCCGTCTCCGCCGCCGCCACCACCTCCGCCGCTGTCGTCGTCGCCGCATGCGGCGACCGTGGCCATCAGGGCAAACAGCAGGATCGCTGCCCATCTGCGCATGACATTCCTCCCTCCGTACATGGTCAGTCCCTGTACTGCGTCCGGCGCCGCAGCTGGTCGAGGTAGACGGCCGCGATGAGCACCGCGCCGACCGCGACGTCGCGCCAGAAGGTCTCGACGCCGGTGATCACGAAGCCGTTCTGCAGCACCGCGGGGATGAACACGCCGACCACGGTGCCGAGCACCGTGCCGACGCCGCCGAACAGGCTGGTACCGCCCAGGACCACGGCGGCGATCGCCTGCAGGTTGTCCGTCGCGTGGCCGCCGATCGTCGTGGTGGCGAAGCGGGCCAGGCTCATGAAGCCGGCCAGCCCGGCCAGCAGACCGGAGATCGCGTAGATCGCGATCAGGTGGCGGTCGACGTCGATGCCGGCGCGGCGCGCCGCCTCGTCGTTGGATCCGATCGCGTAGGTGTGGCGCCCGAACCGCGTCGACTGGAGCATCACGCCGAAGATCACGGCGACCGCGACGGCGATCAGCACCAGCCACGGGATCTGCTCGAACACGCGACCGACGCCGATCGAGGTGACGAGCTTCGGCGGGACCTCGCGGATGTCGACGCCGTCGGTGATGATCAGCGCCAGGCCGAGCGCCATGCCGAGCGTGCCGAGCGTCACGATCAGCGGCGGCACGCGCGCCTTGGTGATCAGCACGCCGTTGAGGACGCCCCAGCCGAAGCCGCAGGCGACGGCGACGACGAGGCCGACCAGGATCACGTCCCAGCCGTTGCCGCCCATGCCGTTCATCGCCTTGGCGGAGACGACGCCGGAGAACACGAGCACCGATCCGACCGACAGGTCGATGCCCGCGGTGATGATCACGAACGTCATGCCGACCGCGACGACGAGCAGGATCGCCGCGTTCGTCGCGATGTTGCGCGCGTTGTTGACGGTCGCGAACGAGCTCGGCTCCAACACCGCGAACACGGCGATCATCCCGAGCAGGATCAGGATGATCCACGTGGTCGAGCCCGTGGCCAGGCGCTGCCAGGTCGACGCGCGCTCGGCCTGCTCCTCGTCGCGCTCGAGCTCGTCGACGGTCATTCGCCCGCCCCCTCGTGCCGCAGCGCGCCGGTCATCGCACCCACCAACTCCTCCATCGACGTGTCGGCGGTGGTGAAGCGCGCGACGCGTTGACCGAGCCGCAGGACCTCGACGCGGTCGGAGACCTCCATGACCTCCGGCATGTTGTGGCTGATGAGCACGACCGACAGGCCGGTGTCGCGGACGCGCCGGATGAGGTCGAGCACGTTGCGCGTCTGCACGACGCCGAGCGCCGCGGTCGGCTCGTCCATGAACACGACCTTGCCGGCCCACGTGACCGCACGGGCGACCGCGACGCCCTGGCGCTGACCGCCGGACAGCGTCGCGACCGCGGCGGTCGGATCCTGCACGCCGACGCCGAGCTGCGTGAACGCCTCCTCGGTCTTGCGCCGCATCGCGCCCTTGTCGAGGAAGCCGAGCTTGCCGAGCAGGCCCTTGCGCGTCGTCTCGCGGCCGAGGAACAGGTTGGCCGACGACTCGAGATCGGGGGCGAGCGCGAGGTCCTGGTAGACCGTCTCGATCCCGAGCTCGCGCGCCGCGACCGGGTTCGGGATCGTCACCGTGCGGCCCTCGAAGTTGATCTCGCCGTCGTCGGGGTGCAGGACCCCGGACAGCGTCTTGATCAGCGTGCTCTTGCCGGCGCCGTTGTCGCCGATCAGCGCGACGACCTCGCCGGCGTTGACCGTGAAGGCGGCGCCGCGCAGCGCGCGGACGCGGCCGAAGCTCTTGACGATCCCGCGCGCCTCGAGCAGCGGCTCGGCCATTCACATCACCTCCTGGAGAGCGGCGGCGCGGCCCGCCGCCACGGCGGCCCCGCGCGCCGCTCCGGTGGCGAGCGCGGCGGAGAGTTCGAACGGACCGAGGTGGCGCCGCTTGACCGCGCGCGCGGCGGGGCCGGCCGCCCAGCCG
>DASSUW010000320.1:0-5123 GCA_035706585.1 Solirubrobacteraceae bacterium
CGGCCTGCGCGCCGAAGACCTGATCGTGGCCGTCGACGGCGTGCCCGTCCGCGGCGTCGACGACCTCCTGCGGCTGATGACCGAGGAGCGCATCGAGGTGCGCTGCGCGCTCGAGGTGGTGCGCGACGGCGTGGCGCGGACGGTCTCGCTGGTGCCGCGAGAGCTGGACGTCGCCTAGGTCCGGCCTATCCTTCCGCGACCGTGCTCGCCCGCCTCGCCGTCCTTGTCGCGATCGTCGCGACCTTCGCCGGCTGCGGCGGTGGCGACGACCCCGCCGAGACAGCGCAAACGGCCACGCCGACGCCGAACTCGACCGCCACGGACCAGCCGGCGCAGACGCCCGCGCCGCCGCAGAGCGGCGCGAACGCGTACATCGGCTCGATCGCGGTCGACCCGAAGGACGGCACGGTCATGCTCGGCACCGGGCTCGGGCTGTTCCGCCTCGACAAGGGCGCCAAGCAGGCGGAGCGGGTCACGGGTGAGCTGCAGGGCCCGGACGGGTCCGGCTCGGTGTCGAGCAACCTCGTGGTCCGCTACGCCGCGCCGGGCGAGCTGATCGGCTCGGGCCACCCCGAGGGCGGCGGAGGACTCCCCGAGAACCTCGGCATCATCCGCTCGCGCGACGCTGGCGACACGTGGGAGCCGGTGATCGAGCTGGGCGTGTCGGACTACCACATCCTCCAGGCGGCCGGAAAGCGCGTCGTCGGCGTGAAGGCCGAGGAGACCGACATCCAGGTGACCGGCGACGTCTCGGCGGGCTTCGAGCCGCGCACGCCGCCGGACGTGCCGGTCGACGTCGCGTTCGATCCGCAGGACCCCGACCGCATGGTCGTCGCCACCGCGCAGGGCACGTTCACGACGGCCAACGAGGGCGGCTCGTGGCGCGCCCGCGACCCGATCGCCACCGAGCAGCTGGCGTGGCTGAAGTCCGACGTCCTGTACCGCGGCGACCCCGGCGGGATCATCAAGCTCAGCGCTGACGGCGGCGAGACCTGGAAGGACGTCGGCACCGTCGGCATGCCGATCAACGAGCTCGCGGTCGATGCCGGCGGAGCGCTCTACGCGTCGGTCGCCGGCGGCGAGGTCAAGCGCTCGACCGACGGCGGCAGGACCTGGAGCCGCCTCGTCAAGCTCCAGTAGCGCGGCTCACGGCAGCAGCAGATCGTTCTGCGAGGACGGGCGGCGCTTGCCGACCTCGATCGTCGCGGCGGCGACGTCGTCCCCGCTCGCGCTGAGCGTGTAGGTGCCCTCCGGCGCGTCGACCTTCAGGTTCGCCGTCGAGCGCGGTTCGATCGTGCCGGTGGCGCGGCGGATGCCGCCGGTCGCGGCCCCCAGCTCGTCGCTCTCGAACGTGACCTTCTGCTCGGCGCCGGACTGGTTGGAGATGATGAAGACGACGGGGCCGCCGCCGAATGTCGGCGGCGAGACGCGGATGCGCGTCTTGTCGATCGCCGCGGTGACGCTGATCGGCGCCGGCGGGCGCGGCTTGTTCGTGTAGTCGGACTCGGCGCCGCAGGCGACCACGCCAAGCGCCAGGACGACCACGACGAGGACTCGCACGGCGCGAATGTACTGCAAGCCGGCGTTCATGCCGTCCGGTCACGGGCGTATGACACGCGGCCCATGCCGGACGCCGCGCTGCTGGAATCGCCGATCGCCGAGGCCGAGTTCCTCGCCGTCGACACGGAGACGAACGGCCAGCCGCGCGACCGCTGTGAGCTGACCGAGGTCGGCGCCGTGCTCGTCGGCGGCGGCGAGCTGCACGACCGCTGGAGCTCGCTCGTCGGCGTGTCCGAGCCGCTCGGACGCGGCATCCAGCGCTTCACCGGCATCACGCAGGCGATGGTCGACGAGGCGCCGCCGCCCGCGAGCGTGCTGCCCGAGCTGGCGCGGCAGCTCGACGGCCGCATCTTCGTCGCGCACTCCGCGCGCTTCGACGTCGGCGTGCTGCGGCAGGCGTTCGAGCGCGCCGAGCTCGACTGGCCCGACCCGCCGGTGATCTGCACGGTCGCCCTCGCCCGCCGGTTCGCGCCGTTGCAGCGCCGCCGCGGGCTGGCGTCGCTCGCCGACGCGCTCGGGATCGAGGTGGGCGAGACGCACCGCGCGCTGCCCGACGCGGAGACCTGCGCGCGCGTGCTGTGCGCGCTGCTGCCGCGCCTGTGCGCGAACGCGCGCACGATCGGCGAGGCGCTGGCGCTGCTGCGTCCGCGCAAGCCGCCCCGTTACAAGCCGGTCGGCGCCAAGCGGCCCCGCGACGAACGGCCGGACCTGTCCGCGCTCCCCAAGGACCCGGGCGTATACATCTTCCGCGACGCCGACGGGCGCCCGCTGTACGTCGGCAAGTCGATCTGCCTGCGCACGCGGGCGCGCGCCCACTTCACCACGCCGGCGACGTGGACCGGCCAGGCCGAGCACGTCGACTACCAGCCGACCGAGTCCGAGCTCGGCGCGCTGGTCCTGGAGAACCGGCTGATCAAGGCGCTCAAGCCACCCGGCAACACGCTGCTCAAGAAGGATCCGGACGGCTACGTGTATCTGCGCTGCCGGCTCGACATCCCGTTCCCGATCCTCGAGGTCGCGCGCGAGCCGGCGGCGGGGCATGCGGTCTGCATCGGCCCGGTGCGCGGCCGCGCCGCGGCCGCCGAGCTGGTCGAGCAGCTCAACTCGCTGTTCGGCCTGCGGCACTGCGGGCGGGCGCTGGCGCGGCGTCCGCACCCGTCGGCGTACGGGCAGATGGGCCGCTGCCTGTCGCCCTGCCTGGGGGATCTCGATCCGAACCTCTACCGCGAGCGGCTCGATGAGGCGCTGCGGCTGTTCGAGGTCGACGGCGCGTCCGCCCTGCTCGCCCATGTCGACGGGCAGATGCGCGCGGCGGCCGCGGCCGAGCGGTTCGAGCGCGCGGCGTGGCTGCGGCGGCGTGCGCGACGGCTGGAGTCGCTGCTCAACCGGCTCGGCGGCGTGCTGCGCGCGGCCCACGCCGGCGCGCGGCTCGTGGTCGTCCCGCACCCGGCGGCGGAGGCGCGGGCCGACGCGTTCTGGATCGTCGGCGGGCGGATCGCCGACTGGGGCCCGCTGCCGCCGGACCAGGACGAGCTCGCCGCGCGGACGGCTACGGCGCTTGCCGCCGCGCCGGCCCGGTCCCTGGGCGGCTGGCTGCCGGCCGACGAGCTCGACGAGATGCGGATCGTCGGCATGTGGGTCGCCGGCCACGACGAGGCGCGCGTGCTCGAGCTCGACCCGCCGCCCGATGCTCGCGCGTTCGCGGCGATCAGTGCGAGTCCGAAGGACGACCGCCCCACGCGAGCACGGAGAGCGGCCCGAGCGGCTCGCGCTCGTGCGCCGGCGCTGGGCTCGTAACCGGAGCGGGGCGGAGGTCGTCCGCGACGACGTGCGTGACCGGGACGCCGGTCAGGCGCGCGACGCGGTGCGGGAAGTCGTGCTGCAGCCACTTCGAGCTGCGGCCCGGCAGCGTGCACACGATCGCCTCGTCGTGGCGCGCGGGATCGAAGCACTCGGCGACCGCGTCGAGCGGGTTGGCGTCGCCGATCACGCCGTCAGCGTCCAGACCCGCCGCGCGTATCCCCGCCAGCGCCTGCTCGAGGCGCTCGCGCATCGCCTCGCGGCCGCCGAGGCCGGGACCCTGCCCGGGCATCACGAGCGTGATCTTGATCGGGCCCCGCTCGGCACGGTGCTTGAGCGCTTCGAGCAGATGTTGCGAGGCGGCGGTCTGGCTGGCGACGACGAGGATGTTCGCGGCCATGGACCGATCGTACTCCCGTGCGCCTAAAGGGGTCTGACCCCTTTACGTTTCGTGCGCGTAAAGGGGTCTGACCCCCTTATTCTCACGCGGTGAGCGGTGGGCCCTCGAACGGGAGGTCGACGACCTCGGCGGTCGCGCCCGCCTCGCCGACGGCGATCGTGTCGCCTGGCTCGGCCTCGCGGCGGACGATCGCGAGCGCGATCGGGCCGAACGCGGGCGAGACGACCACGGTGCCGACGCGGCCGACCTCCTTCTCGCCGCGCCGCAGCGTGTCGCCCGGCGTCGCCGGGCCCGACAGCCGCAGCCCGCGCAGGTGGCGGTTGGGCTTGCCGCGGTAGAACAGCCGCGCGACGGTCTCCTGCCCGACGTAGCAGCCCTTGGTGAACGAGACCGCGCGCTCGTTGAGGCCCGCCTCCTGGGGGATGACGCTGTCGTCGAGCTCGAAGCCGTAGCGCGGGCGGCCCCGCTCCACGCGCACGATCTCGGCCACCGCCTCGTCGACCGCGACGGCGCCGGCCGCCACGAGCGCGGCGTGCACCGCCGCGGTGTCGCCGGCGGCGCAGAAGACGTCGACGCCCGCGTCGGTCGCCACGAGGACGACCGGTGTCCCGCCGATCTCGGCGTTGGCGTTGGCGTGCTCGGCGGCGGGCAGCGAACGGGCGTCCGCGACGCGCCGGGCGTCGGGGCCGATCAGCGACAGCAGCCCCATCTCGAGCGTGCGCTTGTGCAGCTCGACGTCGCTGCCGAGCTTGTAGCGCCGGATCATGTTGAACAGCTCCTGCAGCGTCGAGCGCTCGGTGTCGAGCAGCAGCTCGTCGCCGAGGTCGAGCACCCGCAGGTCGCCGAGCATCTTGCCCTTGTGCGTGAGGAACGCGGCGTAGCACCCGCGGCCGGGCTCGAGGCCCTCGATGTCGTTGGTCACCTGGCCGTGCAGGAACGGCTTCGCGTCCGGGCCGGTCAGCGCGAGCTTGCCGCGCTCGGAGCGGTCGACGAGCCCGCAGCCCTCGGTGAGCGCGCGGTACCCGGCGGCGAGGCTGTCGGCGGTCGCGGTCATCTGTAAGCGAGGATACGCCGCGTGCCTGCCGTGCTCGGGGTGGACCTCGGCGCCACGAACCTCCGCGTTGCGCTCGGGGAGACGAGCGCGCGCGCCACGGACGCCCGCAGCGCCGTGCTGGCCCGCGCGGCTGAGCCGGTGCCCGCCACCGGCGAGGCGCTCGCGGCGCGGGTGGCGGCGATCGCGCGCGCGCTCGGCGAGCCGCCGCGGGCGGTCGGCGTCGGCGTGCCGGGGATCCCGGACGGCGACGGCTTCGCCGGTCTGATCGCCGGCGCGGCGGGCCTGACCGGCGCGCCGCTGCGCCGTCTG
>DASSUW010000321.1:0-5049 GCA_035706585.1 Solirubrobacteraceae bacterium
CGGCCCTCGCCCTCGCTGACTACGGCGTAGAAGCCGGCGTCCAGCTGCTCGCGGAACGCCGCCACCGCCGTTTCGACCGACGCGGTGTCGGCGGCCGTCCACTCCGCCAGCGTGGTGTGCCCGCTGCCGTCCATGCGGATCAATCTGGCCATACGCGCAATGGTACGCTTCCCGCGGATGCCGTCCGTCCGCATCATTACCGCCTAGTACCTGCGCTCCCACGCAGGCTCG
Source organism: Solirubrobacteraceae bacterium (assembly GCA_035706585.1). Taxonomy (GTDB): domain Bacteria; phylum Actinomycetota; class Thermoleophilia; order Solirubrobacterales; family Solirubrobacteraceae; genus DASSUW01. The sequence goes on from DASSUW010000321.1 coordinate 232, forward strand.
ATCGTCTTCGGGCCTGCGGCGGCAGGACTACAGCGTGGGCTCGGGGACGGAAAGGAGCTCCGCCGTGCTCGTCGTTCCCGCCACCGCCCAGCTGACCGCGATCAGCCACCTCAACCTGCTCGTCACCGACCGCGACGACGTGCCGCAGCGCGTGATGGCGACCTGCTGCCGCCGCCGGGGCACCGTCGTCGCGCTCGCGCTCACCCGCGGCCACGACGGCACCGCCGAGCTCGAGCTTGCCGTCGAGGTCGAGCCGCGGCTGCGGCGCGGGCTGATCGACCGCATTGCAGGCCTCGTCGACGTCCTGGAGGTGCGCGACGCACGAGGCCGGCCGCTCACGGGCGGCTGAAGCGGCGCCGATATCCCGGGGATGGAGACCGTCGTCCCGCTGCGCGCGCGCAGCACACCTGTGGAGCTGCGGGGCGACGGCGCTGCCGGTTCTCGCGCGCCATGGCGCGCCCAACATCCTCCTGCTGTTCCACGAGCCGCGGGCGGCCGGTTCGCGCTGGCGGAGCGGCGCCTGGTCCGGTCGGCCTGGACCCTGATCGCGATCGGCGTGATCGTGCCGATCCTCGCGGCACTCGGCGGCGTCCTCGGCGCCATCATGTTCCGGGGCGGCAAGCACGTGCATGGTGCGGTGCTCGCCGTGCTCGGGCCGGGCGTCGTCGCCGTCCGGCTCGTCCTCTGGCTCGGTTAGACGCCGAGCTGCTCGCGCAGCAGGCGATTGACCTCGGCGCCGTCGGCCTTGCCCTTGGTCTCGCGCATGACGGGGCCGACGAGGGCGCCCATCGCCTTGGCGTTGCCGCCGCGGATGCGCTCGACGACGTCGGGGTTGTCCTCGATCACCTTGGCGACGATGCCGGCCAGCTCGCCGGAGTCGCCCATCGCGGCGAGGTCGTCGCGCTCGACGATGTCGGCGGGGTCGCCGCCCTCGGCCACCAGCTTGTCGAGCACGACGCGCCCGTTGCCGGCCGTCACGGTCCGTGCGTCGACCAGCGCGATCAGCTTCGCGAGCGCCTCCGGCGACACGGCGGCCGGCGAGTCGGCCCGCGCGCGCAGCTCGGTGACCCAGTTGGCCACCGCGCGCGGCTCGCCCTCGACCCGCTCGAAGTAGTCGCCCCACTCGGGCTCGTAGGCGAACAGCCGGGCCGTGTCCTCCGGCAGGCTCCAGTCGTGCGCGTACCGCTGCGCGCGCGCGGCCGGCAGCTCGGGCAGCGCCGCGCGGGCGGCCTCCAGCATCTCGGTCGTCGGCGCGACCGGCACGAGGTCGGGCTCCGGGAAGTAGCGGTAGTCGTGCGCCTCCTCCTTGGAGCGCAGCGGGCTCAGGCCCCCCGACACCGGGTCGAAGTGCAGGGTCTCCTGGACCACCGGCTCACCGGCGGCGATCAGCGCCTTCTGCCGCTCGATCTCCGCGTTGATCCCCTTCTCCAGGAACCGGAACGAGTTCATGTTCTTGAGCTCGGTCTTGGTGCCCAGCTCGCTGCTGCCGACCGGCCGCACGGAGATGTTGGCGTCGCAGCGCAGCGACCCCTCCTCCATGTTCACGTCGCTCACGCCGAGCTGGCGCAGCGTCTCGCGCAGCAGCGTCAGCCACTCGCGCGCCTGCTCGGCCGAGTGCAGGTCGGGCTCGGTGACGATCTCGGCCAGCGGTGTCCCGCCGCGGTTGTAGTCGACGACCGAGGCCGACGAGCCGTGGATCCGCCCCGACTCGCCGAGGTGCACGAGCTTGGCCGCGTCCTCCTCGAGATGGATGCGGTGGAGCCGCACGTCGCCCAGCCGCCCGCCGCTGCACAGCGGGATGTCGTACTGGGAGATCTGGTAGCCCTTCGCGAGGTCGGGATAGAAGTAGTTCTTGCGGTGGAAGATCGACCCCGGCGCGATCTCGCACTCGAGCGCCAGGCCCATCATCAGCCCGTACTGGATCGCCTGAGCGTTGACGACCGGCAGCGTCCCGGGCAGCCCGAGGCACACCGGGCAGGTGCGCGTGTTGGGGTCCTCGCCGAAGCTCAGCTCGCAGCCGCAGAACATCTTCGTCCGCGTGTTGAGCTGGACGTGGATCTCCAGCCCGATAACGGGTTCCAGCTCAGGCATAGGCCGAGCTCCCATCAAAGCCGATCGACTGCTCGAGCGCGTGCGCCGCGTCGAGGATGCGGTTCTCGCTGAACGCCGGGCCGGCGATCTGGAAGCCGACGGGCAGCCCGTCCGCGAGCCCGTTCGGGATCGAGATCGCAGGGATCCCGGCGAGCGACATCGGCACCGTGCAGAAGTCGTTGAGGTACATCGCCAGCGGGTCGGCGGTCTTGGCGCCGAGCTCGAAGGCGACGCCCGGCGCGGTCGGCGAGACGACGAAGTCGAACCGCTCCCAGGCCCGCTTGAAGTCGTCGGCGATCAGCGTGCGGACCTTCTGGGCGCGGCCGTAGTAGGCGTCGTAGTAGCCGCTCGACAGCGCGTACGTCCCGATCAGCACGCGCCGCTTGACCTCGTTGCCGAAGCCCTGCTCGCGCGTCTGCGTGTACATCGACAGCAGGTCCCGGCCGTCGGCGCGCAGGCCGTAGCGGACGCCGTCGTAGCGCGCGAGGTTGCTCGAGCACTCGGCGGGGGCGATCAGGTAGTACGCCGACAGGCCGTGCGGCGCGTGCGGGAGCTGCATCGTCTCCACGGTCGCGCCGAGCTCGCGCGCGCGGTCGAGCGTCTCGTTGAACGCGGCCAGCACGCCGGGCTCGATCCCTTCGCCGCTGAGCTCCTCCGGCACGCCGAGCCGGATCCCGCGAAGGTCGGAGGCCGTCGGCAGCCGGACCGGCTCGGGCAGCCCGAGCGACGTCGAGTCGCACGGATCCCGGCCGGCCATGGCGCCGAGCAGCAGCGCGGCGTCGGTCGTGTCGCGCGTGAACGGGCCCGCCTGGTCGAGCGACGACGCGAACGCGATCATGCCGTAGCGCGAGATCGCGCCGTACGTCGGCTTGAGGCCGACGATGCCGCACAGCGCCGCGGGCTGGCGGATCGAGCCGCCGGTGTCGGTGCCGATCGACCACGGGACGATGCCGGCCGCCACCGCCGCCGCCGAGCCCCCGGACGAGCCGCCCGGCACGCGCGCGCGATCCCACGGGTTGAGCGTCGGGCCGTAGGCGGAGTTCTCGGTCGACGAGCCCATCGCGAACTCGTCCTGGTTGGTCTTCGCGAGGACCGGAGCGCCGGCGTTCACGAGCCGCTCGACCGCGGTGGCCGTGTACGGCGGCCGGTACCCCTCGAGGATCTTCGAGCCCGCCTGCGACGGCACGCCCTGGGTGCAGAACAGATCCTTGACGCCGATCGGGACGCCGCCGAGCGGACCGCCGGCGTCGACCGCCTCCGGGTCGTCGCCGTCGCACACCCACGTGAGCGCGTTGAGGTCGTCGGCGAGCGCGCGGTCGCGGTAGAAGCGCCACAGCTCGCCGCGCTCCAGGTCGCCCGCGTGCACGCGCTCGGCGGCCTGCGCCGCGGTGAGCTCCAGGATCTCGCTCATCCCGCCCCCGGGCTGGGCACGCGGAACCCGCCGTCCGACGCGTCGGGCGCCGCCTCGAGCACGGCGTCGCGCGGCCATGACGGCCGCGGCTCGTCGGCGCGCAGCGCGTTCTCGACGTCGACGACGTGGCTGGTGGGCTCGACGTCCGTGAGGTCGAGCTCCTCGATCTTCTCGATGTAGTCGAGCACCTTGGACAGCTCGCCCGCGTAGCGCTCGACCTCGTCGTCGGTCAGCTCCAGGCGGGCCAGCCGGGCGACGTGCAGGACCTGGTCGCGGCTGAGCATCGGTCGCCGATTCTACGAATCTCGGATTCCTGCCCGGATCGTGCACCCGCGCCGCGGCGTGTTCGCCCGCTGACCGCCCGGTCGCTCCGGCGGCGTGCGAGGATCGCGCGCGTGGCAAGCGTCGTCAGCCCGGTGTTCGTCGGCCGCCGCAGCGATCTGCAGGCGGCGGCCGAGGCGTTCGCCCAGGCGCGGCGGGGCGAGCCGGCCGTCGTGATCGTCGGCGGCGAGGCCGGGGTCGGCAAGACCCGGCTCGTCGAGGAGGTCGCCGGCGCGGTACTGGGCGGCGCGGATCCGGACACGCTCGCGCCGTCGCTGCACGACGTGCTGCTCGCCCGCGCCGACACCCTGTCCGACGACGCCCGTCACGTGCTGCGAATGGTCTCGGCGGCCGGCAGCTGGGCGCCCGACGACCTCGTCGCGGCCATCGCGTCGCTCGACGAGGAGCGGCTGTACGCGGCGCTCCGCGAAGCCGTCGAGCACCAGCTGCTGGTCGTCGACCCCAGCGGCCGCGGCCACGCGTTCCGCCACTCGCTCGCCTACGAGTACCGCTTCCCCGGCGAGACGGGCTTCTCGCACCACGATGCGTTCGCCGCGCGGGCGCCGATCTTCATCCGCGAGCCGGGCGGCCCCGGCCAGCTCATCGTCCCGCTCCAGTCCGCCGACCACGGCCGCATCCTGCCGCGGCGCGACTTCGGGCTCGAGTACCGGGCGCGCACGATCCCGGCCCACGGCGAGCTGACCTTCGTCCACTACTACGTGACCACGCGCAGCGCCGGCGAGATCGACGCCGCCGCCGCGAGGCTGCTCGCGTCGCTGCCCGCGGCGGCGGTCCCGGCCCCGCACGACGCCGGCGGCGCGCAGACCCCGGCGGTGCCTCCGCGGTTCTCGCGGCACGGGCGCGTGCGGGTGCGCAAGGCGGGCCGGACGTTCCGCGTCGTCAGCCGCGATCGCGTGACCTGCGCGAACGCGTGCCCGCTGCACGTGAGCGGCCGGCGGGTCGTGCCCATCGATCTGCACGTCGCCGCGGGAGAG
>DASSUW010000322.1:0-2623 GCA_035706585.1 Solirubrobacteraceae bacterium
CGCGCCCGTTGCAGCGACGCGAGCATCGCGTTGAGCGTCGCGGCGAGCTCGCCGACCTCGTCGCGCGCCGCCGGGACCGGCAGCCGCTCGGCGGCGTCGCCGCTGCGCTCGATCCCGCGCGCGCCGCTGGACAGCCGCCGCAGCGGGGCCAGCGCGCTGTAGGCGAACGCCGTCGCGAGTGCGACGGCGACGATCGCGGCCGCGATCGCCGCGACGAGCACGAAGCGGCGCGTGGTCGCCAGCGTGTCGTCGATGCCCGCGGTCGTGCCGGCGACGATCACCGCGCCGCCGGCCGCGGTGCCCTGCCCGAGCTCGCCGAGCGGCGCCGCGTAGAGGCGGATCGGGTCGGGGCCGAGCGAGGCGTCGCCGTAGCCGGCGCGGCGGTCGGCCAGGGCCGCGCGGACCTCGTCGGTCTCGGGCAGCACACGGCCGCCGAGGCCCGAGGAGCGGGCGACGATCCGCCCGCGCCGGTCGACGACCTCGACGAGCAGCTCGCTGCCGCCGAGGCGCCCTTCGAGCGTTCCCGGCTCGGTCAGGAGGTCGGGCGTGGACGCCGCGAGGCGGGCGACCTCGACGGCACGCTCGCGCAGCGAGCGGTCGAGCGAGCCGTCGAGCTGGTCGCCCAATCGGGTGAGCACGGCGGCGCCGAGGACGACGACCGCGACCACGATCGCGGCGGCGGCGGCGACCGCGAAGCGGAGCGTCAGGCTCGCGCGCCTCACGTGTCGAGCCGGAACCCCATGCCGCGGACCGTGTGGATGAGCGGCGGCTCGCCCAGCTTGCGGCGCAGGTAGGCGACGTAGCGGTCGACGACGTTGGTGCTGGCCTCCTCCTCGCCGCCCCAGACGCGCTCGAGCGCGAGCTCGCGGGTCACCACCGCGCGCGGGTTGCGCATGAACAGCTCGAGCAGCTCGGCCTCGCGGCGGGTGAGGGAGAGGTCGCGCCCGGCGCGGCGGCCGTTCCCGCTCTCGAGATCGAGCGCGAGGTCGGCGAACGCCAGCTGCTCGCCCGGCGGCAGGTTGCGCCGCAGCAGGGCGCGGACGCGCGCGGTCAGCTCCTCGACCTCGAACGGCTTGACGAGGTAGTCGTCGGCGCCGGCGTCGAGGCCTTCGACGCGCTCGTGCAGCGCGTCGCGCGCGGTGAGCAGCAGGATCGGCACCGGCAGGCCCTTGGCGCGCAGCCGGCGCGTCACGGACAGGCCGTCCATCCCCGGCATCGCGACGTCGAGCACGATCACGTCCGGGACCGACCGCTCGACCTCCGCGAGCGCCGAGCCACCATCGGCGACCGCTGCGACGGCATACCCCTCGGCGGTCAGCGTTCGCGTCAGCATCCGCCGGATCGGCGCGTCGTCGTCCACGAGCAGGACGGCGGCCTCGGACATCGCCGCGAGTGTAGTCACGCCCCCACGCTAGGAGCCGATCTTGAGACTTGTCTGAGGCGCGCGACTAGCCTGATTGTGCCCCATGTACGCCCGATCGGTCCTCGTCGTCGCCTGTCTTGCCGCTGCCGCGGCCGGTTGTGGTGGCGACACGCAGACGCGGGCGCAGCGGCCGGCGCCGGCCGTCGATCTCAACGTCGCGGCGCCGAACGACCTGGCGACGGTGCGCGAGGAGACCGTTCAGGTGGAGGGGACGGTGGAGCCGGCGAGTGCGGATGTGCTCGTGCTCGGCCAGAAGGCACCGGTCAGCGGCGGAGGGTCGTTCAGCGCGACCGTCCCGCTCGAGCCCGGCATGAACGTGATCGACGTGATGGCCACGGCTCCCGGCCGCGGCCCGGCGCTGACGGCCTTCCGGGTCACGCGCGAGGTGCCCGTCACGGTGCCGGACCTCGACGGCATGAATGCCGACGAGGTCAAGAACGCGCTCGACGACGCCGGGCTGACGCCCGAGATCGAGCAGGTCGGCGGCGGGATCATCGACGAGCTGCTGCCCGGCGACCCGAACGTCTGCGAGCAGGACCCGATCGCGGGCGCGCAGGTGCGACGTGGCAGCAAGGTCCACGTCGTGGTCTCGAAGAGCTGCTGACTCAGGACGGGCGCGCGGCGATCAGCTGGATGCGCGGCTCGCCGCGCTCGCGCACGACGCCGAACACGATCGTGCCGTCGTACGGGTCGCCTGACGCGCGCTCGACGTGGTACGTGCCCCTGGCCCGCCCGACGCGGCCGCCCGTGACCGTCAGGTCGTCGAGGTCGTAGCCCTTGACGTTGCCGTCGAACTGGCGCTTGTACTGGTCGACGACCTCGTCGCGGCCCTGGCTGCGCCCGCCGGGCAGCACCCGCGTCACGTCGCGCGCGAGCGTCGCCCGCAGCGCGACGGGATCCTCGGCGCCGTAGGCGTCGGCGAACGCCTGTGCGGCCGATTCGACCTCGGCCTCGCTGAGCGGGCCGGTCTTGACCCCGGCGCCGCTCGGATCGTCGAACACCTGGCCGAGGATCAGGCCCACGGCCACGAGCGCGGCGAAGACCATCAGCCCGGCCGCGAGCTGGTACGGCCAGCGCCGCGGCCTGACCACGCGCCGCTCGCCGGCGCGGGCGCCGTCGCCGTCGCCGTCGCGCTTAGCGCGGGGGCCGTCGTCGTCGCCGTCGCGCGGAGTGCCGGCACCGTCTCCGCCGCGTGCGGCC
>DASSUW010000323.1:0-4690 GCA_035706585.1 Solirubrobacteraceae bacterium
CGAGCCGCGCGGCTGCATCGCTCACGCGGACGGGGAGATCCTGCACATGTGGATCTCGGCGCAGGACCCGCACCGGCCGCTGGCCGGCCTCGCGCACGCGCTCGATCGCCCGCCGGAGTCGATCCGGCTCACGCTCGCCGACGTCGGCGGCGCGTTCGGGAGCAAGGGCCCGATCCCGCCGGAGGCGGTGGTGACCGCGGTGGCGGCGCTCGATCTCGGCGTTCCCGTGAAGTGGGTCGAGACCCGCAGCGAGAACTTCCTGGCCGCGTATCAGGGCCGGGGCGTCAGCGGCGAGGTCGAGCTCGCGCTCGACGGCGGCGGCCGGATGCTCGCCCTGCGGGCGCGGCTCGTGGCCGACACCGGGGCGTACCTGCATCCCGCGACCGCCGTGCCGCCGCACACGCTCGGCATGCTGATGACCGGCGCCTACGACATCCCCGCCGTCGACGTCGACATCGTCGGCGCGCGCACGAACCGGGTCCCGACCGGCCCGATGCGCGGCGCCGGCCGCCCCGAGGCGTGCTTCCTGCTCGAGCGGACGGTCGACGCGGCGGCGCGCGAGGTCGGCATCGATCCGCTCGAGCTGCGCCGCCGCAACCTGATCCGGGCGTTCCCGCACGAGACGCCGCTCGGCTTCACCTACGACTCCGGCGACTACGACCGGTGTCTCGACCGCGCGGTCGAGCTCATCGGCGACAAGCCGGCCGGGCGGCGCGTCGGCCGCGGCGTCGCCGTCTACGTCGAGCGCGCGGGCGGCCAGTTCGAGAGCGCGGAGATGACGCGTACCGACGACGGCCGCGTCGTCGTGCGCAGCAGCTCGTTCCCGCACGGCCAGGGCCACGACACGACGTGGGCGCAGATCGTCGCCGACCGGCTCGGCATCGGGATCGACGACGTCGTGCTGCAGTTCGGCGGCGGCGGCCCGGCGGGGGTCGGGACGTTCGGCGGGCGCTCGGTGGCGATGGCGGGGTCGGCGATCGCGGTGGCGGCCGACCGGCTCGCCGCCGGCGAGCGGACCGCGACGGTGCGCTTCGACTCGCCGCTCGTGTTCGGCTCCGGCGCCTACGCCGCGACCGTCGAGATCGACGAGGAGACCGGGCGGCTGATCGTGCACCGGATCGCGGCGGTCGACGATGCCGGCCGGATCATCAACCCGCTGCTGGCCGAGGGGCAGGTGCTGGGCGGGACCATCCACGGGCTCGGCACCGTGCTCACCGAGGAGATGCCGTTCGACGCGGACGGCCAGCCGCTGTCGGCCTCGTTCGTCAACTACGCGATGCTCAGCGCCGGCGAGCAGCCGCCGATCGTGACCGCGTTCGTCGAGTCGCCGACGCCGCTGAACCCGCTCGGCGCCAAGGGCGTCGGCGAGGCCGGCACGATCGGCGCGCCGGCGGCGATCGCCAACGCCGTCGCCGACGCGCTGGGCGGCCGCTGGGTCGACCCGCCGTTCACGCCCGAGAAGCTCTGGCGGGCGCTCCGGGATCAGGCCGACGAGTAGCCGCCGTCGGAGAAGATCAGCCGGCCGGTGATCCAGGCGGCGTCGGGCGAGCACAGGAACGCGATCAGCCGCGCCGCGTCCTCCGGCTCGCCGAGGCGGCCCATCGGGGTCGCGGCGATCAGCCGCTCACGGAGGCCGGGCTGTGCCAGCGCGCTGAACGCCTCGGTCTCGGTCGGGCCGGGCGCGACCGCGTTGACCGTGATGCCGCGCTCGGCCAGGTCGGCGGCGAGGAAGCGCACCGCCGCCTCGATCGCGCCCTTGGCCAGCGCCAGCGGCGCGTACTGGCGGTTGCGCGTGCGGTGCGTGCCGGTCGACGAGAGCCCGACGATGCGGCCGCCGCCCGCCATGTGCCGGGCGGCCGCGACGGCGCCGAGCACGAACGGCCGCGCGTTCACGCGCATCGTCCGCTCGAACGTCGCGGCGTCGAGGTCGAGGATCCCCGCGCGGATCGGCTCGACCGCGCACGCGACGAACGCATCGAGCCCGCCGAGCCGTGCCGCCGCCGCGTCGACCAGGCCGGCCGGGTCATGCCCCACGTCGCCGCGCACGAGCACGGCCGGGCGCGGCGGCGCCGCTCCGGTGGCGGCCTCGCCGATCGCCGCCGCGGCGGCGCGTGCCGCCGCGTCGTCGTGCACGTAGCCGATCGCCACGTCGTCCCCGCGCGCGGCGAGCGCTTCCGCGACCGCGCGGCCGATGCCCTTCGTCCCGCCGGTGACGAACGCCTTCACGCCCCGTGCAGCCTCTCGTAGCCGTCCTCGGTCACCAGCAGCAGCTCGCCCACCTGCACGCCGGCGCGCTCGTCGGCCGTGACCACGTTCGGCTGGACCACCACGGTCATGCCGGCCGCGAACGTGAAGTCGGGGACCGGCGTGCGCGCGCCGAGCACGGGCGGCAGGTAGCCGCCGACGAACCCGTGCACGAGGTCGTCGCGGATCGTGATCCCGGCCACCGCGTCCCACAGCTCGGCGGCGGTCGCGCCGGCACGCAGGCGCGCCAGGACGGCGTCGAAGGCCGCCTCGGCCTCGGCGAGCAGGTCGCGGTACAGCGGCGTCGGCTCGGCGTCGACGAAGATCGTCCCGAGCCGCTGCGCGGGGTACTCCCACCAGTTCGCGCTCAGCTCGAAGACCAGCGCGTCGCCGGCCTGCAGCCGGCGGTCGCTCGGCCACTGCGCCGGGACGCAGCGCTCGGGCGCCGTCATCGGCGTGGCGGCGAGGTAGTGGATGTGGGTCGTCGCGCCGTGCGGCAGCCATGCCGCCTCGATCGCCGCCCCCAGCTCGTACTCGCTGACGCCCGGCCGCGCCGCCTCCCGCAGTGCCCGCACACCGTCGTCGGTGAGCCGGGCGGCGTGCCGGATCCAGTCGATCTCCTCCGCCGACTTGACGAGCCGCAGCCGCGTGTAGGCCGCGTTGAGGTCGACCTCGCCGTCGCGCGCCGGCCGGCCGATCACGCCGATCCGGCCGGCGGGCGGCTCGAACTCGCCGATCCAGCGCACGTCCGCCTCGGTGGCGATCCGCGCCGCGTTCGGCACGTGGTTGTAGAAGCCGACGTACAGGACGTCCCGCTCGCCGGGCGTGACGACCACGACCGCCTCGCGCGTGACCGGCCAGCGGGTCAGCCAGCCGACGCCGGTCCCGCTGCGGTTCGCGCCGTGCACCAGCACGTGGTCGACGCCGCCCATCACCGCCGCCAGCGCGTCGTGGCGGCGCGCCATCTCGGCGTCGGAGAAGCGGTTCACCGCAGCGTGATCGCGCCCGCGTCGCCGGTCGGGATCGCCTCCTCGCTGCCCTCGTCCAGCCGGGTGTTGCGATTCGACTGCGGCTCGCGCTCGAGCGCCAGCGTGCCGCCGGCCGTGTAGTACGGCTTGCCGGCGACGACGAGGTCCTCGGCCGGGAAGCGGGTGATCACCTCGCAGCCGTCGGCCGTCACGACGAGCTGCTCCTCGATCCGCGCGGCCGACCAGCCGTCGCTCGCCGGCCAGAACGTCTCCAGGGCGAAGACCATGCCCTCGCGGATCTCCTCGGGATGGTCGAGCGAGACGAGCCGGCTGAAGATCGGCTTCTCCCAGATCGAGAGGCCGACGCCGTGGCCGAACTGCAGCGCGAACGCCGCCTCCTCGTCCGGGAACCCGAACTCCTCGGCGCGCGGCCAGACCGCGACGACGTCGGCGGTCGTCGCGCCGGGGCGGATGAGCTCGATCGCCGCGTCGAGGTAGTAGCGGCAGCGGCGGTAGGCGTCGACCAGCGGCTTGGAAGCGGAGGCGACCGCGAACGTGCGGTAGTAGCACGTCCGGTAGCCCATGAAGCTGTGCAGGATGTCGAAGTAGGCGGGGTCGCCGGGCCGCAGCGCCCGGTCGGTGTAGACGTGCGGATGCGGGTTGCAGCGCTCGCCCGAGATCGCGTTCACGCCCTCGACGTGCTCGGAGCCCATGTCGTAGAGCACCTTGTTGACGAGCGCGACGCACTCGTTCTCGCGCATCCCGGGCTTCATCGCCCGGTAGAGCTCCTCGTAGGCGGCGTCGACCATCATGCATGCGGTGTTCAGGAGCGTGATCTCGTCCTGCGTCTTGATCACGCGCGCGGCCTGCATGAGCTGCTGACCGTCGACGACGTCGATGCCCTCGGCCTGCAGCGCGAACAGGACCGCGGGCTCGACCGCGTCGACGCCGACCGGCTCGCCGAGCAGGTCACGCGCCTCGAGCTCGCGCTTGATCTTGCCCGCCACGTCCTCGGCCCGCCCGGCCGCGGGCAGCATCGCGCCGCGCAGCGTCGAGATCCCGGCGCGCGAGCGCCCGTCGCCGAGCCACGGGTTGTAGAGCTGGTGGTGGCGCGCCGCCGACCCGAAGTCCCACATGATCGGCTCGTCGCCCTGGGGGAGCAGGCAGAAGCGGTTGAGCTTGTCCTGCGCCCAGGTGCCGATGTGGGTCGCGGTGATGTAGCGGATGTTGACCATGTCGAAGCACAGCAGCGCCCCGAGCTCGGACTCGGCGAGCAGCTGCGAGACGCGCGCGAGCCGCTCCTCGCGCAGCCGGTCGACGCGGAAGCGCTCCTCCCAGTCGACGTTCATCAAGCCGTAGGTCGGCAGTCCCATACGCAGCGCTCCTCAGCTCCCGTGCAATCGTTTGCAAGGTTACACGCGGCGTCTGCGGTGCGCCACCCCCGCCGCTCACCGGCCGCCGCCGGCGCCTCGCGACCG
>DASSUW010000324.1:0-18725 GCA_035706585.1 Solirubrobacteraceae bacterium
CAGCGCCAGCTCATCCGCGTCGAGCTCCGCCAACTCGCCGGGCTCGGTCGTCATCACGGCGAACGGCTTGTCCTCGCGCAGCTTCCGCGCGCGCAGCCGTGCGACCGCGCTCTCGTCGGCGGCGTCGCAGGCGAGGTGGTAGCCGCCGAGGCCCTTGACGGCGAGGACGCCGCCGCCGCTCAGCACCGCGACGGCCTCCTCGAGCGGCATCGACAGCTGCGGCCCGCAGACCGGGCACGCGATCGGCTCGGCGTGGAAGCGCCGGTCGAGCGGGTCCTCGTACTCGTGCCGGCAGTCTGCGCACATCGGGAACCCCGCCATCGTCGTCAGCGGCCGGTCGTACGGGACGCCGCGGACGATCGTGAAGCGCGGGCCGCAGTCTGTGCAGTTGATGAACGGATAGCGGTAGCGGCGGTCGCCCGGGTCGAACAGCTCGCGCAGGCACGCCTCGCACGTCGCGGCGTCGGGCGTGATCGACGCGTCGGGCGAGCCGGCCGAGGTACTCGCGACGATGGCGAACGCGCGTTCCGCGCGCGCCGGGACCACCTCGGTGCCGGCGAGCTGCACCTCGGCCAGCGGCGGCGCCTCGGCCACCAGCCGCCCGAGCAGCGCCTCGATCGCCTGCGGCGCGCCCTCCGCCTCGATCAGCGCGCCCCGCTCGTCGTTGCGCACGAACCCGGCGACCCCCAGCTCGCCCGCGAGCCGGTGCACGAACGGCCGGAAGCCGACGCCCTGGACGACGCCCTCGACCCGTACGCGCACACGCTGGATCGCGGCGGTCATCGCCGGATCATGCGACGAGCTCGCAGAGGACGTGGTAGGCGCTCGCCTGCGCCTCCTGGATGCGCGGGATGTGCTGGGAGCGGGTGACGATGACGTGGTCGGCCAGCCGCTCGGCGGCGATCCGGCCGCCGTCGTAGCCGACGAACGCGATCGTCACGAGCCCGCGCCGGCGGGCCTCCTCCAGCGCGGCGATCACGTTCGCCGAGCCGCCGCTGGTGGAGAGCGCGACAAGCGCATCGCCCGCTCGCGAGTAAGCGATCACCTGGCGCGCGAAGATCGACTCGACGCCGACGTCGTTGGCGATCGCCGTGAGGATCGCGGGATCGGCCGTGAGGTCGATCGCCGCCCGGCCGAGGCGCTCGAGGTCCGCCACCAGGTCGGTGGCGTCGGTGGCCGAGCCGCCGTTGCCGAGCGCGAGCACGCGCCCGGCGCCGCGGATCGCGGCCGCGGCGGCACGCAGCGTCTCGTGGCCCTCGCTGAGCGTCTGCTCGCGCAGCGCGCCGATCTCCTCGGCCTTCATCAGGATCGAGCGGCGAACGTCGTCGACGACCGCCGCGTGGTCGGTCTCGCGCTCGCCGAGGAACGGGTACAGGAAGCTCGCCGCGCCGGTGTCGTGGACGTTGCGCTCGTTGTGCTCGATGAAGACGTGCACGAGCTCCCACAGCACGTGGTAGGCCGTCTCGACGAGCTCCTGGCGGATGTACGGGTCGGGCTCCGGCGGCGCGAGCTCGATGACGAGCGCGGGCGTGTCCGGGGTCTCGACGTCGAACGCGATCACCATGTCGTCGGGCTCGGCGAGCAGCTCGAGCTCGCGCGCGGTCACGGCCAGGGCCGGCAGCGCGCGCTTGCCGACGATCACCGGGTGCACGAACTCGACCGCCACGTGCCGGGAGTCGGACACGTCGCCGACGGCGAACAACCGGCCCCCGCGGGTGAAGCGCTCGGCCATCTCGCCGCACAGCCGCGCCAGCCGGTCGGCCTCCGCCGCGAACCAGGAGGCGCCGGCCTCCTTGCGCCGGTTCGCGGCCAGCGCCGTCATCCGGCCGGCACCTCGGCCCGCAGCCGTGTCAGCCAGTCCCGCCATGCCCCGACGCCCTCGCCCGTGCGCGCGCTGACCTGCATCCGCGGCACGCCGGGGTGCACGGCGTCGAGGTTGTGCAGGAACTGCTCGATGTCGAAGTCCAGGTGCGGCAGCAGGTCGATCTTGTTGATGATCACGAGCTCGCAGGTGCGGAACATCAGCGGGTACTTGAGCGGCTTGTCCTCGCCCTCGGTGACCGACGAGACCATCACGCGCGCGTTCTCGCCGACGTGGAACTCGGCCGGGCAGACGAGGTTGCCGACGTTCTCGATGACGAGCAGATCGATGTCGTGCAGCGGCACGTCCGGCAGCGCCGAGCGGACCATGTTCGCGTCCAGGTGGCACTCGCCGCCGAATCCCGGGTCGGTGTTGAGCTGCGTCACCGGCACGTGGAGCGAAGCGAGCCGGTCGGCGTCGTAGGAGCCCTGGACGTCGCCTTCGAGCACGCCGGCGCGGATCGGGAGGTCTCCCAGCACGCGCTCGAGCAGCGTCGTCTTGCCCGCGCCGGGCGCGCTCATCAGGTTCACGACGGTCACGTCGTGGCGATCGAAGTCGTCGCGGTTCGCGCGCGCGATCGTGTTGTTGGCATCGAGCGCGTCCTCGACGACGCGGACCTTCACGCGGTGCATGCAGCCTCCTCCACCTCGATCGACTCGACCTCGAGCTCGTTGCCGGCGATCACCTCGCCCGGCCCGCCGCAGCTCGCGCAGCGGAACCACGCGTCCTCCGGATCCCACTCCCGCGCGCAGCCGTCGCAGCGCAGGCGCGCCGGGACGTACTCCTGCTCCAGTCGCGCGCCCTCGCACAGCGACTCGCGCGAGACGAGCTCGAAGTAGAACGCGAGCGAGTCCGGCACCACCTGGCGCAGATGCCCGATGCGCAGCGAGACGACGGTCACGCGCCGCCCGGCGGCGTGCTTGAGCACCGTGTCGAGCACCGCGCTGGAGACCGACAGCTCGTGCATCAGGCCGGGTACGCCGCGTCGGTCCGCAGTTCCGCGATCGTCTCCATCACCAGCGCGATCGCGCGTTCCACGGCCGCCTCGACGGCCGGCGTCAGGCCGAGGCCGATGTCGTCGACCACCGCGGGTTCGCACGCGATCACCTGCACGCGGCCCGGCCAGCCGCCGATCGCGCGCACGAACCGCAGCATCGTCATCGGGTCCATCGAGTGCGGGTCGATCGTCTCGCCGTCCTCGATCTCGGCCGGCACGTCGTCCGGCTCGACGTCGATCACGTACAGCGTGCCGGGCTCGCCGCCCTGCCGGCTCACGTCGACGATCACGAGCGCGCTGTAGCCGCGCATGACCTCGTACGCGAGGTCGAGCCCGCTCGTGCCGACGTCCATCACGCTCACGCCGGACGGCAACTCGCGCTCGGCGAGGCGCCGCGCGACCTCGGCGCCGAACGCGTCGTCCTGCAGCCATGCGTTGCCGACGCCGGCGACGAGGATCTGCTTCTCGAGCTCCGGGGTCATGCTGGGACCACCTCCACCTCGGCGGGCTTGAAGTACAGGTAGCGGCCGATGTCGCGCATCAGCTCCTGGCCGGGATCGTCGTCGACCGTCACGGCCAGGTGCACGCCGTCCTCGTAGTCGCGGTAGATCCGCTCGATCGTCGCCAGGCGACCGGCCCAGACGCCGTCCTGGGGCGCGGCGCCGAACCCCGGGCGCAGCCGTACCTTGGCCCCGCGCCGGTACGTCACGCCGCCGACCGAGATCGCCGGCTCGCCCGCCACGTCGGCGGGGCCCGGCCGGTGCACGGGCGGGAGGTCGCCGACCGTGACGCGGCCGTGCAGCCGCTTGAGCGCCTCCGGGCCCTCGGCCTCGGCGCGCGCGAGCATCTCGCGCACCTTCGGGTCCTGCTCGGCGATCGAAGCGCGCTCGGCGTCCGACAGCGCGAGCACGTGCAGCAGCAGCGCCTCCTCGATCTCCGTCGCGTCGAACAGGTCGCCGTGGCTCTCCGGCGCGATCTGCGGGTGGTCGGGAAGGACGATCGTCGTGCCGAGCACGGTGTCGTCGCTGTCGGTCGCCAGGACGGGGAAGATGTTCACGTGCTCGCACTGCGCCACCGCCGCGGCGGCGGTCGGGCCGGGCGAGACCGGCGAGGCGAAGCGACCGCCGGGCGCGTGCGCGACCAGGTGCGTCGAGCGCAGCGACGACCGCAGCGCGCCCGCGCGGTCGAGGCCCTCGGGCACCTCGGTGGTGTTGTGCACGCACATGTTCACGCGCATCAGCCCGCCCTCGAGCGGCGCGGTCGCGAGCCGGACGCGGCCGCGCACCTCGGCGAACGCGAACTCGGCCACCGAGTCGGCCTCGACCTCGACGCGACGCTCGCCGCTCTCGTCCAGGAACGCGAGCGTTCCGGACAGCGACGCGCCGGGCTCGAGCACGAGCTGCATCCGCGCGCGGTCGAACGTGTGCGGGCTGCCGGCCGCGTAGACCGGCGGATAGACGATCCCGAACGGCGTCGGTGTCGCGTTCTTGGTCGTGTGCGGCGTGTACGGGTACAGCTGATGCCCCTCGTACAGCAGCGTCGACAGCAGGCGCTCGAGGCTCACAGCAGCTCCCGCACCGTGTCGTCGAACGTGTGCAGCCCGCGCTCGGCCTTGCGCCGGCCGAGCGCCTCCAGCGTGTCGCGCTGGAGGCGGATCCAGCCGCCGTCCGGGTAGTGGGCGGCGATCGTGCGCCTCCAGACGTCGACCGGCATCCGCCAGCGCGTGGTGCAGCTCCACGGCACGAGCACGACCTGCAGCCGGTCGTCGGCGCCGCGGTAGAGCACCGTGCCGTTGAAGTGGAAGCTCAACGGGACGTCGCCGTCGGCGAGGGCGTCGAAGTACTTTGCCGACGTCACCTCGAGGTCGTACGTGCACGGCACCTCGACCGCGAAGGCGGTCGACTCGCTGAACGACGGCACGAGCGACTCGACGCGCGCCCACTGGAACGAGTGCGTCGTCGCGCCCCAGCGCTCGGGCGCTCCGAACAGCTCGACGAGCCGTGCGCGCGTCGCCTCGTCGTGCGGCCGCCGCGCAGGGTCGATCTGGATCTGGGTCGAGAGCGCGACCGCGTAGACCTCGCGCCCCTCGGGCTCGGTGACGTGCACGTGGAAGCGCACCCCCGGCATCGCCGCATGCTCGATCGGCTCGGCCCCGACGACGGCGAACTCGAGCGCGGGCGGCGCGGCCAGCTCGCTCATCGCACCGTCGCCCCGACCCGCAGGTCGTCGAAGTACCCCTGCACCGCCGCCTCCATCGCGGCGCCGCCGCTGATGCCCTCCCAGGTCGACTTGATGATCCCGACCAGGCGGTAGCAGTCGTCGAGCGGCGCGATCGCGTGGACGTGCGGCGCCGCCATCCGGTTGACGATCAGCGCCTCGGCGTCCGGGTCCAGGTCCTCGAGCACGGGGTTCGCGGCGACGAGCCGCTCCCAGGCGACGAGGTCGAGCTCGCACTCGGTGGCGCCCGCGGGGCTCGGGTACATCGCGACGACGGCGCCCGTGGACGTCGAGCGCAGGAAGAACGCGAGGCCGATCGGGATCTGGAACGCCGCCCACAGCTCGTCGGACAACGCGAACGGCTCCAGCCACAGCGTGCGCGAGCCGGTCGGCCGGTAGCGCGCCTCACCGGATCGCATCGACCAGCAGGTCGGACAGACGCAGACGATCCGCCGCTCCTCGAGGTCGAGCAGGTGCTTGTGGTCCTCGGCGAGCGAAAGCGGGCACAGCTCGCAGCGCGGCCCCTCGCTCGCGGGCGACCGCGCGCCCGGTGGATCGCGCACGAAGCGCCGCAGGCCGGCGACGAGGGCGGGATGGGCGGCATTCATCAGGCGACCGCCACGCGGACGCCGCCGTTGGAGCGCAGCAGCGGCACCGGCGCGATCTGCAGCGCGTCGTCGTCGGGCGAGCGGCCGGCGCGGCGCAGCTCGAAGCGGCGCTCGCACGCCGGGCACGTGAGCGTGCCGGCCGGGGTCATCGGCGCGTCGTCGAGCCGCGCGCGGCACCAGCCGCACGCGTTGCGGTAGGCGAGCAGCGTGCCGCCGACGTTGGCCACCAGCACGTCCGCGCCGGCGACGCTCATCGGCGCGGTGCTCCCCGGCGCGGGGGCCGCGGCGTCCAGGTCGGTCCAGGCCGGCGGCGCGGTGCCGGACTGGATCACCGGCAGCGCGAACGCCGGCGCCGGGCGCTCCTGGACGCCCGCGACCTCCAGGCCCTCGAGGTCGGGCGCCGTCTCCTCCAGGGCCTTCTTGATCGCCAGCTCGAGCGTCGACTCCGACGCCGGACAGCCGTCGCAGTGGCCGACCAGCCGCATGCGCGCGACGCCGTCCTCGATCCCCAGCAGCTCGACGTCGCCGCCGTGCGACTCCATGTACGGCCGCACGCTGTCGAGCGCCTCGCGCACTCGGGTCTCGAGGTCGATCGGGTAGAGGCCGTGGATGAGCATCAGGCTCGCGACCACGCCGTCGGCCGCGAGCCGGTCGCGCACGTCGTCGTCGAGCGCCGCGAAGATCCGCTCCAGCCCCTCGCCGTAGAGCCCGATGATCGAGCTGACGAGCTCGTCGGCGACCGCGCGGGCCTGGAAGTCCTGGACTCCCTCGAGCTGCTCGGTCAGCTCCTGGACCCGCGCGATCAGCTGGTCGGAGGTCAGCACATCCCCGTCGGGACGTGGACGACCTTGCGGACCTTGCCCTTTCCGTACATGTGCACGCCGCAGGGCAGGCACGGGTCGAAGCTGTGGACGGCCCGCATGATGTCCACGCCCTTGAACGTGTCCGGCCCGTTCTCCTCGAAGATCGGCGTGTTCTGCACCGAGTCCTCGTACGGGCCGGGCGTCCCGTGCGTGTCACGCGGGTTGCCGTTCCACGGCGTCGGCGGGTACGGCTGGTAGTTGGCGATCTTGCCGTCGCGGATGACCATGTGGTGCGACAGCACGCCGCGCGCCGCTTCGTGGAACCCGACGCTGATGGCCGACTCGGGCACCTTGAAGTCGTTCCACGACTTCGTGCGGCCGGCCCTGACCTCCTTGAGCGCCTGCTCGAGGTTGTAGAGCCCGACGAGCGCCGCGTACGCCTGGTGGTAGCTGCGCGCGCGCTGGCGCTCGATCGCATTCGACCACTGCGGGATCCTCCACTCGAGCTCCATCTCGGGCATGAACCCGGTCTTCGGGAGCACCATCTGGATGCTCTCGCCGGTCGCCTTCAGGTAGCCGAGGTCGACGAGCCCGGCCTTCGCCGTGACCCACTGGCGCGCGAACGGCCCGCCACCCGTGTCGTTGGCGACGAAGCTGTCGTTGCGCGCGTCGTACATCCGCGGCGACGCGACCCACGAGTACTTGTCCGCCCAGTCGCGCGCCTGCGGCTTGGGCAGCGTCACCTTGTTCCACGGGTGGCGCTTGTCGACGGCGTTGCCGAGCGGGTCGTGGGTGACGAACGTCTCCTCGTTCGTCCAGTCGTCGAAGTACGACGACCCGAGCAGGATCCGGATCGCGAGGTTGATCTCGACCAGGTCGGTGGTGATCAGCTCGCCCTTGAACACGAGGCCCGGCGTGACGAACCGGTGCCGGCCCCAGTCGGTCATGTTGCGATACGTGTAGTCGACGTACTGCGGGTCGTCGAACGCGCCCCAGCACACCAGGTCGGTGTCGCGGTAGCCGACCTTCTCGTACCCCGGCATCGCCTCGTAGAAGAAGTCGTAGAGGTCGTCATGCATGGGGACCGTGCGCTTGCAGTAGTCCATGTAGCGCATCAGCCGCACGTAGTAGTCGGTGAGCGTCTGGTGCGTGATGTCGGCGCTGCACCCGCCCGGCATGATCGTCGACGGGTGGGTGTGGCGGCCACCGAACAGGCAGTACATCTCGCGCGTGTAGCGCGCCACCTGCAGCGTCTCCAGGTAGAAGCTCCCGGTGAACGCGTTCAGCGCCCGCATGATGTCGGCGATGGTCCGGTAGCCGTGGATGTCCGAGTGCGGCGCGGACGTCTCCTCGGCCTTCTTGAGCAGGCTCGGGTTCGTGTCCTTGACCACCTGCTCGGAGTAGTCCACGTTCGCCATGCAGTCGTTGAAGATCGCGTGGTCGAACATGAAGTCGGCCGACTCCGCGAGGTTGAACGCGTAGTCACCCAGCGGCGGCGGTTTCACCCCGTACGCCATGTTCTGGTTCAGGCACGAGCACGTGCAGTGGTTGTCACCGCAGATGCCGCAGATGCGGCTGGTGATGAAGTGCGCGTCCCGCGGATCGATCCCCTTCATGAAGATGTCGAAGCCGCGGAAGATCATCGAGGTGCTGTAGCACTTGAGCACCTCGCGGTTCTCGAAGTCGATCTCGGTGTGGATGCCCAGGCTGCCGACGATCCGGGTCACCGGATCCCACGACATCTGCTTGACGGAGACCTTCTTCTCGACGGGCGTCTCTGCTGTGGCCATGTCCGCTCCTCACCAGCGCTTGGCGTAGCCGCTGGTCAGCTCCGCCCGGTTGTGACGCCACTCCGGTTCCTTGTCGAACTTCGTGTCGATGTTCCGCTTGCGCATGTAGCGGAAGACCGGGCCGTAGGTGAACTTCTGGAACGTCGCGCCGGCGTTGCCCCACGGATCCGGGTCCATGAACGGCATGTACTTGTCGGGGAAGCCCGGCATCGTGCACGCCATGCAGATGCCGCCCACGTTCGGGCAGCCGCCGATCCCGTTGATCCACCCCCGCACCGGCACGTTGCACTTGACCACCGGTCCCTTGCAGCCGAGCTTGACCAGGCAGCGATGGTCGGAGCCGTACTCGGTGGCGAAGTTGCCCTGCTCGGTGAAGCCGGCGCGGTTGCAGCCCTCGCGCACCGTGCGGCCGAACAGCCACTTCGG
This sequence comes from Solirubrobacteraceae bacterium, assembly GCA_035706585.1. Taxonomy (GTDB): domain Bacteria; phylum Actinomycetota; class Thermoleophilia; order Solirubrobacterales; family Solirubrobacteraceae; genus DASSUW01. Next base: position 8,703 of record DASSUW010000324.1, read on the forward strand.
GCGCAGCTGATCGTCGAGCTCGGGCGGCGGCGCCATCCCGGCCAGCGCCAGCACGAGGTACATGAGCGTCTCGGTGATGTTGTCGCCCTGCGCCGGGCAGCCGGGGATGTTGACGATCGGCAGGCCGGCCGTCGACCGGAAGTTCCAGCCCAGGTAGTCCGCCAGGCCCATCGCGCCGGTCGGGTTGTTCTTCATCGCCGGGATCCCGCCGTAGGTGGCGCAGGTTCCGACCGCCACGACGCCGGCGGCCTTCGGCGCCAGCCGGTCGATCCACTCGTTGGTCGTGATCGGCTGGCCGGTGTCCGGGTTCACCCCCATGCCGGTCCAGTAGCCGTCGCCGTTGATCTTCTCGTTCGGCACCGACCCCTCGAGCACGAGCACGAACGGATCGAGCTTGCCGGCCTCGGCGTCGTACCAGGCCTGCATGAACTCGTCGCCCATCTCGACCGCGAGGACGGTGTTGTGCACCACCACCCGCGGCATGCCGGGGATCGCGCCGGTGATGATGTCCTCGAGGCTCGGGTTCGTCGCCCCGGTCATCGCCACGCTGTCCCCTTCGCAGCTCAACCCCGTGGTGAGCCAGATGACGTGGGCGGTGATCGCCTCGGTCTTGGCCTGATTCGGTACGAACTCGGTTGCGGCCATAGTCACTCCCTCTCAGCAGATCCGCGGTAGCGGGTCACCGACGAGCTGGTCCATCACCCGCCGACCGCCGAACGCCGTGTTCACCAGCACCATCCCCGGCGGCTCGGTCTTCACCTCTCCGATCTCGGCGGCGCGGGCGCAGCCGTCCACGCTGCGCAGCGCCGCCAGCGCCGCGTCCGCGGCATCCGGAGCCACGAACGCGACGAATGTCCCCTCGTTGGCCACGTACATCGGGTCGATCCCGAGGATCTCCGCGGCCCCCGCGACGGCCGGGTCCACCGGCACGTCCCCTTCACGAACCACGATCGCCACGCCCGAGGCGCGGGCGAGCTCGTTGAGCACCGACGCGACGCCGCCGCGCGTCGCGTCGCGCAGCGCTCGCAGCGACGGGCCGGCGGCCTCGAGCAGCGCGTCGGCGGCCGCCCACAGCGGCCGGGTGTCGGACTCGATGTCGGCGTCGAGCCCGAGCTCGCCGCGGGCGAGCATGATCGCCGTCCCGTGCGCGCCGATCGGGCCGGACACGAGGATCCGGTCCCCCGGCTGCAGTGCTGCCGGCGACAGCGAGGCGCGTGGATCGCGCCGGCCGACGCCGGTGGTGCAGATGTACATCCCGTCGGCGTGCCCGCGCTCGACCACCTTCGTGTCGCCGGCGACGACCTGGACGCCGGCGGCCTCCGCCGCGGCCGCGATCGCGTCGACCTCGGCGCGCAGCACGTCGGCGCCGAGGCCCTCCTCGAGGATCAGCGCGAGGCTGAGCGCGAGCGGGCGCGCGCCCACCATCGCCAGGTCGTTGACGGTGCCGTTGACGGCCAGCTCGCCGATCGAGCCGCCCGGGAACCGCAGCGGCGTGACGACGAACGAGTCGGTGGTCAGCGCGACGCCGTCGAGCAGCGCGGCGTCGGCGAGCTCCTCGATGCCGAACGCGGGCGCCAGCAGGCCCTCGATGAGCGTCTGCGTCGCCTTCCCGCCCGCCCCGTGGGCCATCGTGACGCGCTCGTCCTTGAACCGCGGCCGCTTCGCCCGAGCGGTCTCGATGATCCCGAGGATCCGCTCCTCACGAGGAGAAATGTTTCGGCCGCCCGTCCTCACGAGTTCGGACCTGCGGCCGACGTTACATTTGCGAACCTCCCGTAGTTGTAATACGCGGCGCATGCCCCCTCGGGGGACACCATGCACGTGCCGATCGCGTGCTCGGGGGTGCAGGCAGTGCCGAAGACCTTGCACTCCCACGGCTTGATCACGCCCTTGAGCACCTCGCCGCACTGGCACGCCTTCGGGTCGGCGACGCGGACGCCGGGCACGGTGAAGCGCTGCTCGGCGTCGAAGCCGGCGTAGGCGTTCGACAGCCGCAGCGCGCTCTGGGAGATGAAGCCGAGGCCGCGCCACTCGAAGTGCGGCCGCAGCTCGAACACCTCGGCCATCACCTCGAGCGCCTTCAGGTTGCCCTCCGTGGGCACGACGCGCTTGTACTGGTTCTCGACCTCGCAGCGGCCCTCGGCGAGCTGGCGCAGGATCATCTCGATCGACTGCAGGATGTCGAGCGGCTCGAAGCCCGAGATGACCACCGGGCGCCCGTAGTCGGCCGGGATGAACGCCAGCGGCCGCGCGCCGACGACCGTGCAGACGTGCCCGGGCCCGACGAAGCCGTCGAGGCGCAGGTCGGGCGACTCGAGCAGCGCCCGCAGCGGCGGCACGATCGTCACGTGGTTGCAGATGCAGCTGAAGTTCGGCACTTCCTCGGCCTTCGCTCGCTTGAGCGTCAGCGCGGTCGAGGGCGCGGTCGTCTCGAAGCCGATCGCGAAGAAGACGACCTCGCGGTCGGGGTTCTGCTTGGCGATCCGCAGCGCGTCGAGCGGCGAGTAGACCATCCGCACGTCGGCGCCGGCCGCCTTCGCCTCGAGCAGCGTCCCGTTCGAGCCCGGCACTCGCAGCATGTCGCCGAAGCACGTGAAGATGACGCCGGGCTGGTGCGCGATCGCGATCCCGTCGTCGACCCGCCCCATCGGGATCACGCAGACCGGGCAGCCCGGGCCGTGCACCAGCTCGACGTTCGCCGGCAGCAGGTCGTCGATCCCGTACTTGTAGATCGAGTGCGTGTGCCCGCCGCACACCTCCATGACCTTGTAATGGCGGCCCGGCTCGGCGGTCGCGAGGATCTTGTCGGCGAGGATGCGGCCGAGCTCGGCGTCGCGGTACTCGTCGACGAACCTCATCGGCGCACCAGCGCGACGTCGGCGTGGACCAGCAGCGTGTCCCCTTCCCGTACGCCGTCGACGAGCGCCACCTCGACCGTCCGGACGTCGCCGTCGTGCGCCTCGCAGACGGCAAGGTCGCCGTCGATGCGCAGCACCGTCATCTCGACCGCGACGTCGCCGCACGTGATGCAGACGTCGTGGTCGCAGGAGCTCACTCGATCACGCTTGCCCTGAGCTCCGCCAGCTCCTGTTCGTAGTCGGCGCCCATGCCCTCGAGCAGCTTCAGCGTCGCCTCGGCCTCCTGCTCGTCGACCTTCGAGAGCGCGAAGCCGACGTGGATCAAGACCCAGTCGCCGGGCCGCGCGGCGTCGCCGTCGGCATCGAGCAGCCCGATGTTGATCGTGCGCTGCACTCCCGCCACGTCCACTCTCGCGAGGCGGTTCCCCTCGTCGACGATCTCGACGATCCTGCCTGGGATTGCCAGGCACATAGGCGACCACCCTTGCGCTGCGGAGGCGCTCCCGCAAACCGCGGGTAATCCGCGTTACCAGCGCGGCGTGTAGCCGCTCGTCAGCGCGCCGGGGCGCCGCCATCCGGGCGCGATCTCGTAGTGCCGCTTCATCCGCTGATCGCGCAGCTGCTTGAGCACGGGGCCGTACGCGAACCGCGAACCCGCAGCGATCGCCTTGCCCTTGAAGCCCGTGTCGAACAGCGGCAGGTACTTGTCGGGGAACCCGGGCATCGTGCACGCCATGCAGATGCCGCCCACGTTCGGGCAGCCGCCGATGCCGTTCATCCAGCCCCGCGCGGGAACGTTGCACTTGACGACCGGGCCCTTGCAGCCGAACTTGACGAGGCAGCGCGCGTCCGTCCCGCCGAGCTCGTCGGCGTAGTCGTTGTGATCGGCGAAGCCGGCGCGGTTGCAGACCTCGTGCGCGGTGCGCCGGAACAGCCAGGCGGGGCGGCCCTGGTCGTCGAGGTCGATCGGCGTCGTGGTTCCGGCGAGCTGGAGCACGAGATAGAGCAGCGTCTCGGTGATGTTGTCCGGCTGCACCGGGCATCCCGGGAGGTTCACGATCGGGTGGCCGAGCCGCGACCGCCAGCTCCCCCCGAGATGGTCGCGCAGGCCCATCGCCCCGGTCGGGTTGTTTGCCATCGCCGGGATCCCGCCGTAGGCCGCACAGGTCCCCAGGGCCAGCACGATCGCCGCCTGCGGCGCCAGCCGGTCGATCCATTCGGTGGTCGTGATCGGCCGCCCGGTCCGCCGATCGGTCCCGAGCGCGGCCCAGTGCCCGTCGCCGTTGATCCGCTCGTTCGGGACCGCGCCCTCGAGCACGAGGATGAACGGATCGAGCCTGCCGGCCTCGGCGTCGTACCACGCCTGCATGAACTCCTCGCCGCTCTCGACGGCCAGGAACGGGTTGTAGAGCGCCACGCCGGGCATGCCCGGCAGCGCCCGCGTCAGCAGGTCCTCCAGCGACGGCTGCGTCGCCGCCGTCATCGCGACCGTGTCGCCGTCGCAGCCGAGGCCGCTCGTCATCCAGATGACGTGGACGGTCAGCTGCTCCTTCTCGGCCTGGCGCGAGGTGAACTCGGGCGCGCTCACAGCTCCGCCGAGTGCGCCTCGGTGCGATCGACGAGGCAGGCGATGTGGTGGGCCGCGGTGCCGTGCAGCACGAGGCCGTGGGGATCGCGCGTCACGAGCCCGGCGCTGGCCAGGCGGGCGAGCGCGTGCGAGACCGACGGCCGCTCGGCGCCGACGAGCTGCCCGATCAACCGGTGCGTGAGCGGCAGCGGCACGAGGATGCCGTCGGCGACCACCACCCCCCAGCGCTCGGCCAGGTGCCACAGCAGCAGCGCGATCCGCGCGTCGGCGCGCGGGTGGCACGTCGCTGCCCGGTGGACGTTGAGCTCCATCGTGCGCCGCACGGCGCGGCGCAGCAGCGCGTGCAGGATCTGCGGCCATGGCCGGATGCGCTCGGCGAACGACGCATCGAGCACCGCCACGCGCGTACGCACGAGCGCGCGCGAGAACGTCTCCGAGGCCAGCAGAACCACGTCGCCGGCGCTCGTCCACGACGCGAGCAGATCGCCGGCGCCGACGAGCTCGGATGCCGTCCGGTCGCCGACCTGCACGTCGAGCGCGACGACCCCCTCGACGAGCAGCAGCCCGAGGCCGCCGCGCAGCTGAGCCAGCAGCGGGATCAGGTCGAACTCGCCGGCGGAGATCTCCTCGACGCGGGCGGTCACCAGCGGCCGCGCGACGAGCCGCATCCGCAGGTCGAGGTCGCCCGCCAGCTCCTCGTCGACGTCGAACAGGTAGCAGTAGCGCGCCGGGCGTCGCCGCGGATCGACGCGCGCCGGCGTCTCACCGCGCACCGGCAGCGGAAACGGACCAGGCGGCGGGTCGCCGCCACGAGCCATCGGCTCCTCCTGACGACGGGAACCGCGTCACCATACCGCTGATGCCCGTGCGCGTCCGCTTCCGCTGCCAGTTCTGCGACGCGCTGCCCGATGCGCCGACGCAGGCTCAGCTCGAGCGCGGGCTCCGTGAGCTCGTGTTCGGCGAGTTTCTCGACGTCCCGCCCGGGCGCTGGATCGTCTGGCACGGGCGCGGTCCGCTCGGCCCGATCCGCTACGCGTGCGCCGACCACCGCGGCGACCTCGTCGCCTACGTACGCGAGCACTACGGCACGATCGCCCATCACCCCTGGAAGATGCCGCCGTACCCGACCAGCCGACGCTCGCGCGACACCGAGCGCGCCATCGCGCTGGGCGGGCTCTCGGCGATGCCGAAGTGGGGTCTGCCGTCCTAGCGGCGCGCGACCTCGTAGCATCACCCCCCGTCAATGGCGGAGGTCATCTTCTTCATTGCGGCGATCGGCGCAATCGCCGGAGCCGTGGGAACCGTCGCCCTGCGCAACCCCTTCTACTCGGTGCTCGCGCTGGTGTGCCACCTCCTGGCTCTGGCGGCGCTGTTCCTGCTGCTGCGGGCGGAGTTCGTCGCCGCCGCGCAGGTCGTCGTGTACGCGGGCGCGGTGATGGTCCTGTACGTGTTCGTCGTCGCCTACGTCGGCGGCTCGGGTGAGCCCCTGGGCGTGTCGACCGGCGCCACGCTGCGGTTCGCCTCGCTGCTGTTCGCGCTGGCGCTGTTCGCGGAGCTGACGATCGCGCTCGTCGGCACGTCGCTGTCGGCGCTCGACAGCGACGGCGCGCCGTACGAGTCGGGCTTCGGATCGCCGGGCGAGGTCGGCGAGATGTTCCTGACCAAGTTCCTGCTCGCGTTCGAGCTCGCGTCGCTGCTGTTGCTGATCGCGGCGGTCGGCGCGGTGATCCTCGCGCGCCGCCGGACCGGCCTCGGCGATCCGCGCGAGATCTCGGTGGCCGACGTCATGCGGATCAGCGCGACCGACGCGCCCCCGGAATCCATGCTCGAGGCCGGCGGGCCGCCGCGGAGATAACCCGTGCCGCTGACCTGGTACCTCGTCGTGAGCGCGCTGATCTTCTGCATCGGCGCCGGCGGCGTGCTCGTGCGCCGCAACCCGCTCGTGATCCTCCTGTGCATCGAGCTGATGCTCAACGCGGCGAACCTGGCGCTGGTCGGCTTCTCGCGCGTGCACGGGAACATGGACGGCCAGATCTTCGCCCTGATCGTGATGGTGATCGCGGCCTGTGAGGTGGCGATCGGCCTCGGCCTGATCGTGGCGCTGTTCCGGCGCCGGCTGCCGATCGACGTCGACGAGCTGCGGGAGCTGCAGGGTTGAGTCTGGAGACCTACGGCTGGCTCGTGCTCGCGTTCCCGCTCGGGGGCGCGGTGCTCATCTCGCTGCTGTTCAAGCTGCTCCCCGGCCGGGCCGCGGGGATCATCGGCACGCTGGCGATCGCGCTCTCGTTCGCGGCGGCGATCGGCGCGTTCGTCCAGCTGCAGGCGCTCGGCGAGGAGGAGAAGCAGGTCGTCGCGGTCGGCTGGGACTACGCCGTCAGCAACGGGCTCGACGCGCAGGTCTCGATCCTGCTCGACCCGCTGAGCGTCCTGATGATGCTGATCGTCTCCGGCGTCTCGATGCTCATCCACCTCTACTCGGTGGCGTACATGGGCGGGGACCGCGGCTACGCGCGCTTCTTCGCGTACCTGAACTTCTTCGTGTTCAGCATGCTGCTGCTGGTCGAGGCGGCCAACTTCCTGCTGCTGATCGTCGGCTGGGCGTTCGTCGGCGCCGCGTCGTACTTCCTGATCTCGTTCTGGTACCGGCGCACGACGGCCACCGACGCGGGCATCAAGGCGTTCGTCATCAACGTGCTCGGCGACGTCGGGCTCGTGCTCGGCACGTTCTTCATCTTCAAGGGCACCGGCACGCTCGACTTCCTGAAGACGTTCGCGGAGGTCGACAGCTTCGCCGTCAACGACGGCGACCTCGTGGCCGGCTGCATCCTGCTGCTGGTCGGCGCGTTCGCGAAGTCCGCCCAGGTCCCGCTGCACACCTGGCTCCCGGACGCCATGGAGGGCCCGACGCCGGTCTCCGCCCTCATCCACGCGGCCACGATGGTGACCGCCGGCGTGTACCTGATCGCCCGCATGCACCCGCTGTTCGAGCAGGCGCCGGCCGCCGCCGACGTGGGCGCGATCGTCGGCTGCCTGACCCTGCTGATCGCCGCCACGATCGGCCTCGTCGTCACCGACCTCAAGCGCGTCATCGCCTACTCGACGATGTCGCAGATCGGCTACATGGTCATGGCCGTGTCCTCGGCCGCCTACGCGGCCGGGATGTTCCACCTGATGACGCACGCGTTCTTCAAGGCGCTGCTCTTCATGGCCGCCGGGTCGGTGATCGCCGCGATGGCCGGCATCCAGGACCTGGACCGCATGCGCGGCTTCCGGCGCGCGATGCCGTACACGTTCGGCTGCATGATGATCGGCGGCCTCGCGCTGTCGGGCGTCCCGCCGTTCTCCGGCTTCTTCTCCAAGGACGAGATCATCGCCCTGATGTTCGCCCGCGACGACTGGCACATCGTCCTGGGCGTGCTCGGCTACCTCGGGTCGCTGCTGACCGCGATCTACACGTTCCGGATGATCTTCCGAGCGTTCTACGGCGAGCCCAACGAGGAGGCACGCGAGCTCGAGCACGGTCACCTGTTCCACGCCGAGCACCCGACGAACCCGATGACCGGCGAGATCGAGGACACCGGCGTCGGCTTCCCCGGGCCCGAGCACCACATCGCCGAGCGGGAGCTGCCGATGAAGGTCGCGATGGGCGGCCTGGCCGTGCTGGCGATCATCGGCGGCGCGGTGCAGATCCCGTGGGTGACCGACGCGCTGCACTCGTTCCTGCACCCGACGTTCGCCGACTCCGCGCTGTACGAGGAGCTCGAGCCGTCCGGCCTGCTGACCGCGATCGGCCTGCTCGTCGGCGCCGCGATCGCGCTGACCGGCATCTTCATCGCCCACACGCTGTGGGTGCGGCGGCCGGAGCTGCCGGCGCAGCTGCGCGAGCGGTTTGCCTTCGCGCACCGGCTGTTCGTCAACAAGTGGTACTTCGACGAGGCGATCGACATCGTCTTCGTCCGCCCGGCCGCGTGGGTCGGGCGCTTTGCGCAGACGACGTTCGAGCGGGTCGTCGTCCAGGGCGCGCTCGTCGGCGGCGCGTCCGGCCTCGTCGGCCTCGCGGGCGCCGCCGTGCGGCGCGTGCAGACCGGCTACCTGCGCTATTACGCCGCGCTGCTGCTGATGGGTCTCACCTCGCTCGGCGCCTACTTCCTGATCTCCGCATGACCGTCCACCTGAGCCTGTTGATCTTCGCCCCCGCGGCCTTCGCCCTGCTCGGCGCGTTCGGCGGCCGCATCGGCTCGGTCATCGCGCTGGTCGGCACGGTGGTCTCGCTCGGCTACGCCGTGATCCTGCTGTTCGACTTCGACTACGCCGGCGGGCTGCAGTACGTGACCAGCGACGAGTGGATCCCCGACCTGGGCATCCGCTACTCGCTCGGGGTCGACGGGCTGAACCTGTGGCTGGTGGCGCTGACGACGCTGCTGTTCTGCGCCTCCGCACTGTGGATCGTGCTGCGGGCGCCGGACCGCGCCGGGCTGTTCTCGCTGCACTTCGGGCTCGCCGAGTCCGCGGTGCTCGGCGCGTTCCTCGCCCAGGACCTGGCGCTGTTCGTCCTGTTCTTCGACCTGATGCTGGTGCCGTTCTACTTCCTGCTCGGCATCTGGGGCGGGCCCGAGCGGATCCAGGCGGCGGTGAAGATGTTCATCTACACGCTCGTCGGGTCGCTGCTGATGCTGGCCGGCGCGGTGGCGGCAGCGGTGCTCGCGCCCGGCGAGATCAACTTCTCGCTCGCGTACCTGCGCGACAACCTGCTCGGCGACGGAACGCAGAAGCTGCTGTTCGTGGCCTTCGCGCTCGCGTTCCTGATCAAGATGCCGGCGTTCCCGCTCCACGGCTGGATGCCCGACGCGTACCGGAACATGCCGCTGCCGGTGCTGGCGGTGTTCTCCGGCGTCGTGTCGAAGGTCGCCGCCTACGGCCTGCTGCGGATCGTGCTGCCGCTGTTCCCGGCGGCCGCCGACGACTGGCAGCTGATCATGCTCATCCTCGCCCTCTGCTCGATCCTCTACGGCTCGCTGCAGGCGTTCACGCAGACGAACCTGCGGCTGATCCTCGGCTACTCGTCGGTCGCCCAGCTCGGGTTCATCGTGCTCGGGATCTTCGCGCTCGACGACGCCGCGCGGGGCGCGCAGGGGGCGCTGCTGCAGGCGGTCAACCACGGGCTCGTGGTGGCGCCGCTGTTTCTCATCATCGCGCTGCTGGCCGCGCGCGCCGGCGGCTCGGAGGACATCCGCGACATGGGCGGGATCGCCAGGCGCGCGCCGGTGCTGGCGGCGCTGTTCATGATCGTGACGCTGGCGACGCTGGCGATGCCCGGATCGGCCAACTTCGTCGGCGAGTTCTTCATCCTGATCGGCGTCTTCCAGTCCAAGCTCGCGATCGCGCTCATCGCGTCGACCGGCGTCGTGCTGGCCGCGGTGTACGCGCTGCGCATGTACATCCGCGCCATGCACAACCGCGAGGGACCGGCGGTCACGTCGACCGAGATGACGCTGCGCGACGGGCTCGTGATCGTCCCGCTCGTGCTGGCGATCCTCGCGTTCGCGGTGTTCCCGCAGCGGGCGCTCGATGCCGGTG
>DASSUW010000325.1:0-2843 GCA_035706585.1 Solirubrobacteraceae bacterium
CCCGGGTCGCGGACGTGCCGGTGAGCATGTGCGTCGCCGCCGTGTCCTCGGCCACCCACGTGGCCTCGGTGGCGCCGGCCGGCGCGCGCCCGCGCAGGCCGTTGCGCAGTGCGCTCTCCATCTCGGCGGCGTCGGCGTAGCGCTGATCGGGATCGCGATGCAGGGCGCGCGAGACGGCGATCCCCAGCGCGGCCGGGATCGCGGGGTCGATCTCGTCCAGCCGCGGCGGCGGCCCGGTCTCCTGCAGCCGCGCCAGGTCGGTCAGCGACCCGGCGTCGTACGGCAGGCGCCCGGCCAGCAGCTGGTAGGCCACGACGCCGAGCGCGTACAGGTCGGACGCCGGGCCGGCCGGCTCGCCGCGCGCCTGCTCGGGCGCCAGGTACGCCGCGGTCCCCAGCACCGAGCCGACCTTCGTGATGTCGGAGTCCTCGGCCGCCTTGGCGATGCCGAAGTCCGCGAGCTTGACCATCCCCTCGTGGCTGCGCAGCAGGTTGCCGGGCTTGACGTCGCGATGCACCACGCCGTTGCGATGCGCGTAGTCGAGCCCCTTGCACGACTGGGCGAGGATCTCGACCGCCTCGCCGGGCGGCAGCGTCTGCTGCTCGCGCAGCATCTCGGCGCACGACTGGCCGTCGACGAACTCCATGACGATGAAGTTGCGGTGGGTCGACTCGTCGAGCCCGAAGTCGAAGACCTGGACGATGTTGGGGTGCACGAGCCGCGCGGCGGCCAGCGCCTCGCGGCGGAACCGCGAGACGAACGCCGAGTCCTCGGCCAGGTGCTCGGCGAGCAGCTTGACCGCGACGTAGCGCTCGAGCCGGCTGTCGAACGCCAGCTGCACGGTCGCCATGCCGCCGACGCCGAGCCGGCGCTCGAGGCGGTAGCGGCCTGCGAACAGCGCGTCCGGCCTCATCGGCGCGCTCCGGTGGGTGGGGGGCAGCGGCTCACTGCTGGTCTCCGGGCGGGCCGGTCGTGCCGCCGGTGTCGGGCGTCTCGGTCGGCGCCGGCGTCTCGGTCGGTGTCGGGGTCGCGGTCTCCGTCGGTGTCGGTGTCGGCGTCGCGGTCTCGGTCGGTGTGGGCGTCGGCGTCGGCGTCTCGGTCTCCGTCGGCGTCGGCGTCGGCGTCGCCTTCTCCTGGCAGTCGCGGTCGAGCCGGCGGTCGATCTGCTGGACCCAGTCCTGCAGGTTCTGCTTGAGCTTGGCGCTCGTCCGCCGTGGCAGCTCGTTGACCTGCGCCGACAGGTCGTCGATCGCCTGCTGCGCGTCCGCCACGTTGTGCTCGCTGCAGGCGCTCTCGACCTGATCGATCGCCTCCTGAAGGGCCTGGGCGCGGTCCTCGGCGATCAGGGCTCGGTTGGTCTCACCGCAGCCGACCAGCAGCGCGGCGGCGACCAGCGCAGGGGCGAGCGTGGCGCGACGCATCAAGACTCGCAGGCTAGCGGCCCCAGCCGCGGTCACTGCCCGTACTGCAGGCGCTCCGCGAGCGAATCCGGGAGGTTCGCCGCGCGGATCGCCGCCTGGGCGCCCGCGATGTCGTACTCGGCCCGGCGCCAGCCGGCGGTCCAGTTCCCGGTGTCGAGCATCAGCCAGGCGGCGCGGGCGTCGCCGTCGCGCGGCTGGCCCGCCGAGCCGGGATTGATGAGCCACTCGCCCGCCGTCAGGTCCACCTCCGAGCCCTCGCGGCGCGTCGTCCCGGACGCAGGCTCGCCCTCGGGACGGTGGAACGACAGCGCCACGTGCGAGTGGCCGATGAACGAGATCCGGAAGTCGGTCGCGTCGAAGCACAGCTCGGCGGCCAGCGCCGACAGCACGTACTCCCAGATCGGGTCGCGCGGCGAAGCGTGGAACAGGCCGACGCCCTCGGCGCTGGACTGCGGGGAGAGCGACAGCAGGTACTCGCGGGTCTCCGGCCGGATCACCTCGCGCGTCCAGTACGCGGCGAGCGCCGCGCCGCGCGAGAAGTCGTCGAGCGAGAGCACGTCGACGACCGCGAGGTCATGGTTGCCGGCCAGGCAGATCGTGCAGTGCGCGTCGGCGAGCGCGACGCAGGCGTCCGGCTCGGCGCCGTAGCCGACGAGGTCGCCGAGGCACCACAGCTCCTCGGCGCCGGCCGCCTCCGCTGCCGCGATCACCGCCTGGAAGGCCTGCTTGTTGCCGTGGATGTCGGACGCGATCGCGACGCGCATGCGTGGAGTTATCGTCTATTCGGTGCCCAAGCGGCTCCGCCTGCCGATCACCGTGGCCGCTGCGCTGGCGGTGGCGGAGGCGGCGGTCTTCCTGATGCGGCCGCGCGACGGGGTCGAGCCCGTCGACGTCGCCGCGCAAACCTACTTCAGCCCGGCCTACATCGAGCGCGCGGAGCATTTCCGCACCGGTCAGCTGATCCTCTACGGCGCCGGCCTGATCGTCGAGCTGGGGGTGCTGATCTACATCGTCCGGCGCGGACCGACGCGCCGGTTCAAGCGCCCGATCCTCGGCGGCGGGGCCGCGGTCGGGGCCGCGCTCGCCGTGACCTTGACGGTCGCGAACCTGCCGATCGCCGCGATCTCGCGCCAGCGTGCGAAAGATGTGGGCCTCGTCACACAGGACTGGGTCGGCTGGGCCGGGGACGTCGCGAAGAGCACGGCGATCTCGGCCGTGTTCGCGGCAGCGGGTGGCGCGATCCTCGTGTTCGCGATCCGCCGCCTCGGGCGCCGCTGGTGGATTCCCGCCGGCGCGGTCGTGGTCGCGTTCGGCGTGATCGGCATCTACGCGAACCCGATCGTCATCGACCCGCTGTTCAACAACTTCACCCGTATCGAGGGGCCGCTGCGCAGCGAGGTGCTCACCCTCGCCGACAAGGCC
>DASSUW010000326.1:0-9335 GCA_035706585.1 Solirubrobacteraceae bacterium
ACCCACCCCGCCGACGCGATGCGCACGGCGGAGGTCCTCGGGCTCGGCGAGAACGGCCGCTACCTGCTCGCCGCGACGTTCGGCAACGTGCACGGCTTCACCGCCCACGGCCAGGTTGAGCTGCGCCCGGAGATCCTCGCCGACGGCCAGCAGGCGCTCGCGCACGTCCGCCCGGGCGCGCGCTTCGACTATGTCTTCCACGGCTCCAGCGGCTCGTCGGAGGAGGACCTGCAGGCGGCCGTCGCCAACGGCGTCGTGAAGGTGAACCTCGACTCCGAGGCGCAGTACGCGTTCACGCGCGGCGCGGCCGAGCACCTGTTCGCCCACTACGAGGGCGGCGGCAAGCAGGCCTACGATCCGCGGGTATGGGGCGCCGCGGCGGAGATGGGCATGGCCGCGCGCATCACGACCGCCTGCGAGCAGCTCGGCTCGGCCGGACGCAGCATCACTCGCGCATGAGATCGAGGAACGCGCGTGCGAGCGGCGACCAGTCCGCGCGCGTGAACGCGCACAGCTCCCGTGACCGCGGCGGGTCGAGACTGCGCGCCGCACGTCGCTGCGGCCCGCCGACGATGTTGACCGGCACGAGCGCCGGCCCGAGTCCAGCCCCAGCGAGCGCCGGGACGGCGGCGATCTGAGCCGTCCGCACCGCGGGTCGCGGTGTGAAGCCTGCGGCGGCGCACAGCTCGTCGGTCAGCTGCGCGAGCGCATGCCCGCGCTCGAACAGCACCCAGTCGCGGTCGGCCAGCGCGGCCAGCGGCACCGGCCCATCATCCTCGCGCAGCGGGTCGCCAGGCGGGAGGACGATCACGAGCTCCTCGGCTCCGAGCGGCTCGAGCGGACCCGTCCACGCGTCGGGGCGCGGCCCGATCCCGAGGTCGGCGCTGCCCTGCGCGACCGCCTCGGCCAGCGCGGGACCGTCGCGATGCTCGTGCAGGCGTACCGTCCGTGCCGGGTGGCGCGCCCGCCAGCGGCGCAGGACCGGGGGCAGCAGACCGATAGCGACGGTCCCGACGGTGGCGATCTCGAGCTCACCGGCCTCGAGCCCGAGGACCATGCGCGCCGAGCGGCGCGCCCGCGCGGTGGCGGCCAGCGCCGCGCGCGCGGCCGGCAACAGCGCCTCGCCGGCCGCCGTCGCTCGCACACCGCGCGGAAGCCGTTCCAGGAGCGCGCCGCCGATCTCGGCTTCGAGCGCGCGGATCTGCTGCGAGAGCGTGGGTTGGGAGACGTGCAGCGTCAGCGCGGCGCGGCCGAGCGAGCCCTCGTCGATGACGGCGACGAGATATTCGAGCTGCCGAAAAGTCATAGTGAGATTCTATAGGAACCGTAGATAAGAGGTGTTGAACCTATGGATCAGCGAGCGGAGCATCGGTGGCGTCAACCACGCCCGAAACGAGGCCCACCGTGTTCCGCCGTATCACCACCATCACCACGAGATTCCCCAAGAGCGTCATCGCGTTCTGGCTGGTCGCCGCGCTCGCGCTCTCGTCGCTCGCGAGCGGTGTCGGCTACAAGGTCATGACCGACGACACCAGCGAGTTCCTGCCCAAGGGCTCAGAGTCCGCGCGGGCGATCGCCTACGCCCGGGACGCATTCGGTGTCCAGAAGGGCACCCGCACCGTGACCATGCTGGTCAAGCGCGACGACGGCGACACGCTCACCGCGGCCGACCGCGCAGAGGTCGGTGCACTCGCCACCGCGCTCGCGAGGTGGCCTTCCACCGGTGAGCGCGACGGTCGCGTGGTCGCCGCGCAGGCCGGCCCTGTCGCCCGCCACGGGCAGTTCCAGCTCGTCGCGCTCCAGTGGCAGGCCAACGCGACCGACCCGGTCGCGCAGGACCACTTCCGCGACATCCGCGACCGCGCCGCCGACCAGGCCCGCGCCCACCACCTGAGCGTCGGGTTCACCGGCGGCATCGCCTCGCAGGCCGACGAGGTCGCGGCGACCGAGGACACCACGGCAACCGCCCAGAGCCTGCTGTTCATCGCCGTGATCCTGCTCAGCCTGCTGTTCTTCCGCGGTCCGCTGGCGGCGATCGTCCCGCTGGCCTCGATCCTGCTCGTGGCCTCGGCCGCGAGCAGCCTCGTCGTGCTCGCCGCACACGCGCTCGGCTTCAAGCTCGATACCAGCACGCCGCAGCTCATCACCGTGGTCCTGGTCGGCATCGGCGTCGACTACTTCCTGTTCCTGCTGTTCAGGCTCCGCGAGCGGCTGCGGGGCGGTGAGGACCGCCGCACGGCCGCCCGCAACGCCGCCGGCGCCGTCGGCCCGGTCATCGCCTCGGCAGCGCTTGCCGTGGTCGCCGCATTCGCGACGATGGTCCTCGCGGACTTCGGCCAGTTCCGGATGCTCGGCCCGGCGATCGCGATCTCCGTGCTCGTGATGCTGCTGGCCGGCGTCACGCTGATGCCCGCGATCGCCGCGGTCACGGGCCGCGCGCTGTTCTGGCCGTCGCGCTCGTGGGCGCGCGAGCGCACCGACGGTCCGGCCGCCCGGCTCGGACGCCGCATCGCCCGCCGCCCGGCGCGCGCCGCACTGGCCGTGACCGCGGTCCTGATCGTGCTCGCGACGTTCGCGGCGGGCACGACCATGTCGTATGACCTCGGCGGCGGCCCGTCGACGCCGGCGACGCGCACGGCCGATCA
This sequence comes from Solirubrobacteraceae bacterium, assembly GCA_035706585.1. Lineage (GTDB taxonomy): Bacteria > Actinomycetota > Thermoleophilia > Solirubrobacterales > Solirubrobacteraceae > DASSUW01. Next base: position 2,646 of record DASSUW010000326.1, read on the forward strand.
GATCACAGCGGCGCTCTCCGACGGCGCCACCGATCCGCAGCATGTCTACGTGAAGTCCTCGACGGCCCTGACCACGGCAGAGCTCAATCCGCTGCGGGCCAGGCTCGCCGCCGTCCACGGCGTCACCGCCGTCGGACGGCCGCTCATGGCGCCGGACGCGCACGGCGCCCGCATCGACGTCGTCCTCGCCGACGCGCCGATCAGCGCCACGGCCATGGACATCGCCAGCGGCCCGCTCCGCGACGCCGCGCACCGTGCCGCGCCGGCGGGCGCCACGACGATGGTCGCCGGCACTTCGGCGACGTTCGCCGATGTGAGCCACGCGATCGACCGCGACATGCACGTGATCCTCCCGGTCGCCGCCCTGCTGATCCTGCTGATCCTCGTGCTCACGCTCCGCAGCGTGGTCGCCCCGCTCTACCTGCTCGCGGCCGTCGCCCTCGAGTTCGGCGCCACGCTCGGCGCCGCCACGCTGGTCTTCCAGGTGCTCGGCGACGCGAGCGGCATCGGGTTCATCCTGCCGCTGGTGCTGTTCCTGTTCGTGGTCGCGCTGGGGACCGACTACAACATCCTCGTCAGCGCCCGGCTGCGGGAAGAGATGCTCGCCGGCGCGCCCGTCGGCGAGGCCGTGGCCCGCGCGGTGCGCAACGTCGCCCCCGCCGTGGGTGCTGCCGGCCTGGTTCTGGCGACCTCGTTCGGCACGCTGATGCTGGAGGCCGATGAGGCGACACGGCAGCAAGGCTTCGCGATGGCCTTCGGGATCCTCGTGGCCTCGCTGCTCGTCGCCACGATCCTCGTGCCGGCGCTGACGGCGCTGGTGGGCCGCCGGGCGTGGCGCCGCCCCGCCGTCTGAGTCCGGCCGGGCGCGAAGAGGGGCGCCGCGCGCGTGCGCGGCGCCCTCTTGCGTCCACGGGCAAGCCCGCGATCAGGCCGGCGCGGTCGACGTGCGGCGCCGACGCGCGCTGTCGGCTCGACGACCCGCGGGGGCGGCGTCGGCGGTCCCGGAGGCCGGCGGCTCGTCCACCAGCACGCGGTCCGCGCACTCGTGGAAACGCGGGTCGTCGCGCTGGTCGCATTCTGGGCAGATCCACGCGGGGGGCCGAGCCATCTCGGTGCCGCATCGACGTCCCCCGCGCGCGGCTACAGGTGGCCTGTCAGCGATCAGGCCGTAGCGCGACTACTCGCCGCGCAGCGCGGTCCGGGCTGTCAGCGCCACCGCGCCGAGGATGACCAGCAGGCCGAAGAGCACGAGGCCGGGCGCGTCCTCCGCCTCGCCGAGCACGATCGCGGCCAGACCGACGACCGCAGCGGCGATCCGGTAGGCGAGGCTGGCCGCCCGCGTGACCGCCCGAGCGAGCAGCATCCCGGTGCCGCCGAGCAGGATCCCGGCGAAGACGAAGTCGGCCACGCCCCACGCCACCTCGTCGGTGAACTGCATCGCCACCAGCGGCACGAACGCGGTCACGAGCGCGACGGCGACGGCGGTCCTGTTCTTCATCATGTCCTTCCGGGTCGAGGAACGGGCGATCGTCCGCCGCCACGAGGCGTCGGCGGCCATGCCGCGGACCATCCGGACCACGATCGAGCGCGCGATGCGCCGCTCCTCGATCCCGCGAGCCCGGTCATGAGCGATGTGGTCGTGGAGGTCGGCGTCGATCTCGCCGACGCGACGTTCGCGACACTCGGGCGGCGCCTTGCGGGTGTCGAACCGCACCCACCGCGCCACCAGCTCGGCCGCGCGCTCGGGCGTCATGCCGGCCCCCCGGCGACTCGTGGAGCACGTCCGCCGACCGGCTGGGGCTCGCCCGCCGCGGCACGCTCCGCCACGCGCGCCCCCTCGCCCGTCAGCTCGTAGAGCCGCCGGCGCGGCCGCCCCTGCTGACCGTCCTCCCAGCGCGACATGAGCAGCCCGAACTCCTCGAGCCGGCCGAGGGCCTTGTACCGCGTCCCGCGCCCGGTCAGTGCCGCGACCCTCTGTGCTCGCGCATCGCCTGCGCGGTAAAGGGGTCAGACCCCCTTACCTGTCACTTACCTGCCAAGGGCTCGGGCTTGCGTCGCGGCTAAAGGGGTCAGACCCCTTTCGTGAGCCACTCGTGGAAGCTCGGGCCGGCCAGCCTCGCGCCCGGGTTCGGCAGCGCGGCGCCCTCCGCGTAGGCCTTGGCGTCCGGACTGCCGGGCTCCGCCAGCAGGCCGCCGCGGGTCTCGCGGATCTCGACCGCCTCATCGCGGCCGGAGAGCAGCGCCGCCGCCACGTCCGCGAGCCGCTCCGCGCGCGGGCCGGCGACCTCGGTGATCGTGCCGTTCTCGATCTCCGGCTCCTCGGCGGCGTCGGCGACCGCTTCGGCGGCGGCGCGCGCGGCCACGAGCTGGGTTCGCATCTCGGGCACGTGGGCGACCCCGTCCTTGATCGTCCACGAGATCACCGGCTCGATGAACTCGTGGAACTGGGCCGCGCGAACGATCCGGACCGGGAGCGGACCTTCGAGCAGCGTCCGCTCCTGCACGAGCTTGGCGGCGTTGTAGCCGCTCTGGAACCTGTCGATGCCGATGATCGAGACGAGCACGATCCGCTGCGCTCCGGCCGCGGCGCCGGCGCGCTGCACGTTCCGGGCCGAGGCGGCGAAGAACGCCGTCGCCTGCTCCTCGTCGGGCGACGGCCCCGTCGCCGCGTCGATGATGGTCTGGACCCCGGCGAGCGCCTCGTCGAGCCCCGCGCCGGTGACCACGTCGACGCCCGTGGAGCGCGCGATCGGGACCACATCGTGTCCGCGCCGCCGGAGGATCTCCACGAGGTGCGAGCCGAGCCGGCCCGTCGCGCCCGTCACCGCGATCTTCTGCGCCTGCATCGTCCTGTCCTTTCTCAGGGGAGCTGTCTCTCCGTTGACAGGCGGCAGCCGGAAGATGTGACGAGCTCGAACTGCCGTTACGGTGAATCTGTGAGCCCTCGGCGCAAACGTTCCGAGGCCGACCCTCGGGATCGCGAGCCTCGCCCGGCGCCGGACCGCGCATGGTCGGCCCGGCGCAGCATCGACGAGCGCGATGCGCGGACCGACATGGTCGCGTACACGGCGCTGCCGGCCGAGACCGGCCCCACGTGGGCACCCGACCAGCTGTCGGTGTGGCCGGTGGAAGGAGGCCGGTTCGGCTTGGACGCGCACTACGAGGGCGCCACCGGCGCGCAGCGCGCCGAGTACCAGGCGCAGAAGCTCGCGCAGCTCAATCTCCGCGCGACGGTCCAGGCGGACGATGCGGGTGCCACGATCCTGCGCCTCGGCCCGCTCGCGCACGAGGCGGCATGGGTGGCGCTCGAGGCGTTCCTCGGCCGCCCACCGCCCCGACCAGCGGGCGAATAGCCGCTCGCGCGGCCGGGCCCGCGAGCCACAGCGCGCCGATCCGGTGCAGGGAGGCGGCGACACCCTCGAGGTCGCCGCGAAGGTCACGTTCCAGGTGCTGGAACGCCCGGTGCCGCGGACGGTACGGTGCGCATATGCCGACGCGGCGACCGCGCGTGACGAAGCCGGGGGAGCCGCGTCCGGCCGGCCCCGCTCCCGAGGCCAGGCCGGCCTGGCCGGCGGGGCGGGCGCTCACGCCCGCGACGGTCGGCTGGCTCCAGGCCGGGGCCGGCAATGCGGCGGTCGGGCGGCTGCTCGCCCGTCAGGGGACCGTCGGGGCGCCCGCCCCGGCGACCGACACGTTCCTCGACCTCTGGGGCCGCTTCGTTCCGCTCCGGGGCACGAAGTCCCCCGACCTGCGCGATCTGCTGCCACGGATGGTCGCGGCCCTGGACGGCGAGGCCGCGATCACGCACGGATCGCAGTTCGTCGACTACCTCGTCGACAACGGCGAGTCGCAGCTCGCCCGCGAAGCCCTGGAGCGGATCGAGATGGAGTACCGGACGCGCCAGCTCCGGTTCCAGCTCGAGGAGTCGGAGGCGGTCAAGCGCGGCACCGCCGGCGCGAAGGATCTCCCGGGGCCCGGTCTGTTCGCCAACCCCGTCGACGGGTTCGTGGACCGCGGGCGCGCGGCGGCGCGCGCCGGCGACCACGGGCTCGCCCACGATCTGCTGACACGGGCGTACCTGTTCCTGCAGATGCAGCTCGAGCGGGCCGGCCCCGAGATCGGTGAGCACCCGGAGGCGACGCGGATGCTCCGCCATCCGTCGCTGGCCGGTGCCTACAACCAGATGCGCGCGATCCTGGGCGTCTATCCGGCGCTCGAGCGCGAGCTGGCGGGCGCGGGCAACGCCGCGGCCGCCGCCGAGGCCCGCCGGCACGGCCTGCGGCTGCGCGAGGTGATCCGCAGCGACTTCCTGCTGGCGGGCGCCGACGCGATGATCGCCGACGTCTCGCGGATCGACACCGCGCGCGGGCCTGCGCTGCGCATCCACGGCGCCACCGGCGAGATGGACGTGACGCAGCTCCCCGGCCTGCCGGCACCGGGCGAGATCGGCCAGAGCCCGTACCAGGCGAAGCCGATCGAGAAGGTGCACGAGGCGCTCGAGGGTCAGGTCGACCTCGTCGAGGACCTGCTGCGCGAGCCCGGGGTCCGCAAGCTGTTCCCGCGCGGCGACATCGACATGTCCAAGCTGGACCACCGGCTGAAGGTGTGGAGGGCGATCTACGACGCGCAGCAGGCCGGCGGCGGCGGGCTGCGCGCGCTGATGGACACGATCGGCCGCTACCTGAAGGCCTTCACCGTCCACACCGAGTACAACGTCCGCGACTTCGGCGCCAAGAGCTACGTCCAGGCCGAGCAGGCCGGCGAGATGGCGACCGACCTGGCGGGCCGCGCCGAGCGCGATTGCGGGGTGTACGCGCTCACGGTCGCCTACGAGCTGTACCGCACGGCCAAGGCTGCCGGCCTGCGGATCGACTTCCAGCTCGTCACCACGCTCGACCACGCGATGCTGGTGATCCGCGAGGCGTCCGGCACGTTCTACATCGTCTCCAACGACACCGTGACGCCGCCGCTCACCGGCGACGTCGCCACCGAGCTCGGCAAGATCGCGGGCGGCATCCGCGGCCGCCACGTGAGCCTCATGCCGGCGATGACGTTCGAGCTCGGATCCAGCCTCGGAGGCGGCGGCACGGCCGAGTTCAGCGACGCCAAGGCGTGGGCGTCCTACAAGAAGGCCCAGTTCGGCCTCGGGCAGCCGGGCGACGACAAGGACGCGCTGTATCAGCAGTACTACGCCGATCAGGCCGAGCTCGAGCGCCTCACGCTGCACCTGGAGGCGGCCCTGCTCGCCGACCGGCCGAAGGACATGAACGAGCGCGACTGGCTCACCCGCCGCGCGACGGCGCTGCGCCCGTCGTACGCCCGCCTGGCGTTCCTGTGGCAGCAGTGGGGCACGCTCCACGCCTGGAAGCCCGGCTCGGCGGCCGCCGGCATGACGCTGGGCAGCGGGCCGATGACGCTCTCGCGCTACGGCAAGCTGATCCTCCGCCGCGAGCTGCTGCAGGATGCGCCGGAGCAGCTCGACGTCAACGTGCTGAAGGTCTGCGACGCGATCCCGCCGATGCACAGCGAGCTCGACGCCTACCGCGCCGCCGGGCGCCCGCCGGCGTTCTGAGAGCCGGCGGGCGCCCCGCCCTCACCTGGCTCGGCGCAGGCGCTCGCGGATGCGATCGGCGACCGACGGTGTGCGGGGGTCGATCTTGAGCGCCGCCTCGCGGCGGGCCGGGTAGGTCGTGATCGGGTACATGCGGGGCCTCCTCACATCTTCGGGGTTCGGGCGCCGAAGACGGCCATCGCCAGCAGGGCGGTGAGCGCCTGGCTGAGCGTGATCGCGCCGGTCTGGAGCATCACGCCGGGACGCGGCCGCGCGACCGGCGGCCGAGGACGACCGCGCCGGCGGCTGCCGCGCCCGTCGCGCCGAGCGCGATCGCCAGGACGAGCCAGAGGTCGGTGTCGTCGCTCGGCTTCGGGGCCGGCGCCGAGACCGTGTGCGGCGCGGGCTTCGGGGCCTGGTAGTCGTACGCCCAGTAGACCGGAGGCTTGGCCCGGCTCGGCGCCTGCCCGTTGAAGCGGGCAGCGTCCTGCGCGTGCTCGCCGCGCAGGTCCTGCTGCGCCTGCCGGCGCAGGAAGAACGCCTTGCGGGTCTGCTCGCCGCGGACGATCTGCGCCTGGGCGACCTGACGGGCGGCGTCCTGGGCGTGCTCGCCGCGCAGATCCTGGGTCTCGACCGTGCCGGCGAGGCTCGACGTCGGGCTGTCGAAGCGATCGACGCGGTCGACCGGCTGGGCGGCCGCCGTCGAGGCGGCCAGAGTGCTCGCCGCGGCGACGGCGACGAGGGCGTGGGTGATGCGGCGCATCGGGTCTCCTTGGGGAGGCGGGAATCGGACGGCGCCACGATCGGCAACGGCGCTTACTGCGTGCTTGCATTGCGCTGACAGCGGGCTGCGGCGCGGATAGCGTGCGCGCATTGGAGTTCCGGATCCTGGGTCCGCTCGAGGTGCGCGCCGCGGGTCGTGCGGTGGCGGTTCCGGGCGCCAAGCCGCGGGCGACGCTGGCGGTCCTGCTGCTGCACGCCAACGAGGCCGTCAGCCCGGACCAGCTGGCGCTCGCGCTGTGGGGCGAGGACGCGCCCTCCGGCGCCGCCAACACCGTCCAGGTCCACATCTCACGGCTGCGCAAGGCGCTCGGCGCCGGCGGCGCGCTGGCCACGACGCCGGGCGGCTACCGGCTCAG
>DASSUW010000327.1:0-22666 GCA_035706585.1 Solirubrobacteraceae bacterium
GGGCCGTCGCGCTCGTCGCCGGCACCGCGGCCCGCGGTGGGGTCGAGCGCGTCCTGCTCGGCAGCGTCGCGGGCGCGCTCGCGGCCGCTGCGCCTTGCCCGCTGGTCGCGGTGCCACGCGGAGCGGCGCTCGACGAGCCGGGGCCGGTCGTGGTCGGCTACGACGGTTCGCCGCACAGCCTGCGCGCCGCTCGCCACGCCGCGGCGCTGGCGGCCCGGCTGCGCCGCGAGCTCGTGCTGCTGCACGTCACCACCGGCGAGGGCGTCCAAGCGGACGAGGCGCTCGCGCGGGATCTGTACGCGGCCGGCGTGGCCGGCCTCGGTGACGAGCCAGGGCGGCCGGGGCTCGACCTCAGCGTCCGGATCGCCGTCGAGGACGGCGACCCGGTGCAGGTGCTGGCCGCGGTCGGGCGCGAACAGTCGGCGGCGCTGCTCGTGGCCGGAACGCGCGGCCGCAACGCGCTCAGCTCGGCGCTGCTGGGATCCGTGTCCGCCGGGCTTGTCGGCGCGGCCGGCAGGCCGGTCGGCCTCGTGCCGGCGAGTGCCGGCGAGAGTCCAGCGGGCTGACGCGCTCGACTGACGGCGTCCTCGGCGCCCGGCAACGGCGCGCCGGGCGCGATCGCGGCGCATCTCGACCCTCACCGCGGATGGGTGCCCGGCGGGCTCCAGATGCGCGCCCGAGCCGATGTTCGCGCGCGATCGCCCGAACCAGCATGGCCGGCAAAGGAGGCCATGCTCATGAATCGATCAATTGTCTGTGGCGTCGACGGAACGCGCGGGTCCCGGTGGGCGGCGCGCGTCGCCGGCGAGCTCGCGCGCGAGCTCGAGCGGACGCTCGTGCTCGTGTACGTCGCGTCCGACGATCCCACGTTCCCCTACGGCGATCCGCGCCTGCGCGAGCTTCAGCGCCGCGAGGCCGTCGGCACCGCCACGACCATGCTCGAGCGCGCGGCAGCGGCGGCGCCGGAGGCGCCCGTGCGGACCCGAGTCGCCTTCGGGGACGCCGCCGATGCACTGAGGTTCACGGCCGTCGAGGAGGACGCCGAGCTGCTGGTGGTCGGCTCGCGCGGCCGCGGCCCGCTCGCCGGCGCGCTCCTGGGCAGCGTCTCCGCGCGTCTGGCCGCCACGGCACCATGCCCGCTGCTCGTGGTGCCGTCGCCCGACGCGGCCGGCCGCTGGCTGTCGCGTCCCGAGAACAGCCGCATCGTCTGCGGTGTCGACGACTCGGTCCCGTCGGTCCGCGCGGTCCGTGCCGCGGTCGGGCTTGCGAGCCGGCTGGGCCTCCAGCTCTCGCTGGTGCACGTCGACCGGGACCTCGAGCGGGCGGACGCGCCGCACGGGTCTGCGCCCGAGGATCGCGCCGCGCTGACGGTCGTCGGCGGCGAGCCGGCCGAGACCCTGCGCGAGCACAGCGCGGATCCCGATGCGAGCCTGCTCGTCGTCGGCTCGCGCGGCCGTACGCCCTGGCGCGCTGTTCTGGGCACCGTGTCGGGCCGGCTGGCCGCCCACGCGTCGGTGCCCGTCGTGGTCGTGCCGCCGACGGCTGACAGCGACGCTGACGACGTCGCCGCCGCGCCCGTGGCCGACCGCGGCGTGTGAGCCGTCAGCGGGCCTCGAAGGCCGCGCGCGCGCCGGCGTCTCCCTCGACGTCGACGCCGCGCCCCGGCCGCGGGCGCAGCCGCCCGACGACGCGCTGCGCCCGCCGGTCGATTTCGGCGGCGTCGACGCGCAGCGTCGCGGCGATCTCGTGCAGCGGCTCGCGATCGAGCAGCATCGCGAACACGGGCAGGTCCTCGTCCTCGAGCCGCGCGACGGCCGCCTCGAACGCGGTCCGCGGGACCGGTCCCAGGACGACCTCGCCGCCGGCGGCCCGCCGCACGGCCGACAGCAGCGTCTGGACCGGACCGGACTTGTCCACGACGCCGTCGGCCTGGGCGGCGCGGGCCGCCAGCGTGAGCGCGGGGCCGGCATAGCCGGAGTAGATGATCACGGCCGGCGGGTTCGGCCGGCTCTTGATCCGCCGGCAGTGCGCCAGCCCGTCGTCGCGAGCGAGCTCGTAGTCGAGGATCACGACGTCCGGTCGCAGACCGTTGAGCTTGCGCGCGAGCTCGGGGGCGCTCGCGGCGACGGCGACGACGCTCAGATCTGGCTCGGCGTCGATGAGGCGGCGCAACCCGGCGAGGACTGCCGGGTGATCGTCCAACAAGGCGATGCGAAGCATGACCGCGAGTGTGTGCGAGCACGGAAGCGGCGGCGATGGGGTGGCGACCTCACGTTGCGCCCGTCGCCATTGCAGCTATCGCCGTCCCGCCGTCTCGGTCGGCGCCAGCATGCGGCTCGCGAGCGGCCGTGCGGCGGCGGCGGCGCGCTCGCCGTCTTCGAGCGCCTGCCGGAGGTTCGTGAAGCCGTGGTGCATGCGGGCGGATCTCGATGCCAGCGCGTCCGGGCGGTCGCGACGAGAGCGGAGCCCGTCGGCGCGTTCGGTGACCCGCTCGAGCCCGGCGGCCGCCTCCGCGAGCGCACGCATGGTCGCCTCGACGCAGCCGAGCACGGCGGGGACCGCGCGTGCCGCATCGGGCGATCCAGCGAGTTCGCGAATCGCCATCGCCGCGGCGACGAGGTCACAACCGTGGTCGTAGAGCTCGTTGTCGGGCGACCGGTCGAGGGTGCGCATCGAGAGCGGGCGGCGCATGCGCGGCACGTTCGTACTCCTCGCTGCGGACCGCGATGCGGTCGAGGCTGCAGTCGCGGGCGATGTTCCACCCATCCGGGCCTCCCGGGCGCGGCGCATGGGGTTCGCGGTGGCTCGATATGCGGTCAGGACCGCATCGCCGGCGTGCGCCGGCCGAGGCAGTCTCTGCACCATGGCCGATCCCCGACATATCGAGTCGTCCCCCGTTGAGACGCAGGTTGTTCTGACCCAGGCAGACTTCGACGCGCTCCTCGGCGAGCTCGAGACGCTGCGGACCACGCATCGTGACGAGGTTGCACGGCGGCTGCGGGAGGCGCGAGCGGCCGGCGGCTCGACCGCCGAGAACGACGATCTCCTGGCGGTCGCCGAAGACGCGATCGTCGACCAGGCCCGGATCGCGCAGCTCGAAGAGCTCGTCCGGTTGGCGTCGGTCGTCGAGACCCCCGGCGCCGGCGGCGGCGCCGGCCTGGGGTCGACGGTCCGCGTGTCCGACGATGCCGGGCGCGAGAGCGAATACGTCCTGATCGGCCGGCGCGACCAGCACTCGGATCGCTACACGGTGACGATGGCCTCACCCGTGGGCAAGGCGCTGTGGGACGCGCACCCTGGCGACGTCGTGACCGTGTCACTGCCCGACGGCCGGTCGCGGATGCTTCACGTGCTGGACGTCGTCCACGGTTCGATCGCCGCGCCGGACAGCACGGCGAAAGCGGCGTGAGCCCTGCCCGCCGGCGCCGTTCCCGCTCGCTACGCGGCCTGCTCGTCGTGCCGCTCGACCGGCTCCATCGTCAGCGCGATGTGGTCGGCGGCGCGCGCGCAGTGACGCGCGGCCGAGCGAAGGGCGGCGCCGGCGTCGTGCAACGAGGACAACACGCGCGCCTGCTGCTCATAGGGCGGGCCGCCGGGGTCCCGGGGCGAGGGCCACATCTCCGCCGCCCGGGCGTAGCGGACGGTCACGCTGTCGTCGCTGTCGGCGAGCGGCACGAACGACTGTGCCGCCGCGTAACACATGCGGCTCAAACCGGTCAACGCGTCCTCGATCGTCTCCAGTGCATGGGGTACGCCCGGCGCGGCGGCACGCTCGGCGGCGCCGTCGTGGAGTCGCCGCGCAGCCGACCGGAGGGCGTCGGCATCGTGCGCAAGCCGAGTGGTCTCATCGCTCATGTGAGCTACGGTCGTGCACGACGGCGCGCGGATCGATGGGTGCTGGACCGCACTCGTCGTCTGCGGGGACCCGATCAAGCGACGTAGCGTTGACGTAGTGCACACGCGCATCTCCTCACTCCCGCTGTACTGGCGCGTGTTCGCGACCAACGCAGCCGTGCTGTTCCTGGCGTTCCTCGCGCTCGTGTTCGCGCCGGTGACCGTGTCGGTGCCGCCCGAGCTCACCGAGCTCGTCGTGCTCATCGCCGGCCTCGTCGTGATCCTCGCGATCAACCTCGTCCTGTTGCGGCCGGTGTTCCGGCCGCTGGACGAGCTCGCCGAGACGATGCGGCGTCACGACCCCCTGTCGCCGGGCGCGCGTGCCCGCGTCGAAGGCGATCCGGCGGTCGCCGCGCTGGCCCGCACGTTCAACGAGATGCTCGAGCGGCTGGAGGCGGAGCGGCGGGAGAGCGCGCACCAGGCGCTCATGGTCCAGGAGGCCGAGCGGGCGCGGATCGCGCGCGAGCTGCACGACGAGGTGGGGCAGACGCTGACGGGCGTGATGCTGCAGGTGGAAGGGCTGGCGGCGGTGATCCCCGACGAGTTGCGCGAGCAGCTCGACGAGCTCCGCGAGACGGCGCGCGACGGCACCGAGGAGGTACGGAGCATCGCGCGCCGGCTGCGGCCCGAGGCGCTCGAGGACCTCGGGCTCCAGAGTGCGCTCAGCGCGCTCGCCACCCGGGTGGCCGAACAAGCGCACGTGGACATGTCGCGCGATCTCGATTCCAGCCTGGTGCTGTCGCAGCAGCAGGAGCTGGTCGTCTACCGCGTCGCGCAGGAAGCGCTGACGAACGTCGCCCGCCACGCTCGGGCCGACCACGTCGAGCTGCGGCTCAGCCGCGACGACGGCAACGCGGTCCTGTCCGTCCGCGACGACGGTCGCGGCGTTCGCTCGGCCGACGTCGCCTCGTCCAACGGCATACGCGGCATGCGCGAGCGCGCGATGCTCATCGGCGCCCGGCTCGCGATCGAGCCACGGCCCGAGCGCGGCACCGAGGTCAAGCTGACCATTCCCCTCGACCCCACACCGCCATGACCACCCCTTTGAAGACGCGCATCCTGATCGCCGACGACCACCCGGTCGTCCTGCGTGGGCTGCGCATGGTTCTCAACGCGCAGCCCGACCTGGAGGTCGTGGCGGAGGCGACCGCGGGCGACGAAGCCGTCGAGCGCGCGGTCGCCGAGGACGTCCACCTGGCGATCCTCGACATCTCGATGCCGCGCATGACCGGGCTGCAAGCGGCGCGCGAGATCACGCGCCGCAAGCCGGAGGTGCGCGTCCTGATGCTCTCGATGCACGACAACGAGCAGTACCTGTTCGAAGCGATCCGCGTGGGGGCCTCGGGGTATGTGCTCAAGAGCGCGGTCGACCGTGACGTCGTCGAGGCGTGCCGCGCCGCGATGCGCGGCGAGCCGTTCCTGTATCCCGGCGGCGTGCGGGCCCTGATGCGCGACTACCTGGAGCGCGCGCGGGCGGGCGACACGGTCGACGGCGAGATGCTCACGCCGCGTGAGGAGGAGATCGTCAAGCTTGTCGCCGAGGCCCACACCAACGACGAGATCGCCGACATGCTGGTGATCAGCAAGAAGACCGTCGAGCGCCATCGCGCGAACATCCTCGAGAAGCTCGGCATGCGCGACCGCGTCGAGCTCACCCGCTACGCGATCCGCCGCGGGCTGGTCGAGCCGTGAGGCCGCGAGGGAGGGCGAGCCCGGGCGACCACACGGTCGCGTGGGGCTCACCAGGCGCGCAAATGCGGTGAGGACTCCATAGGACGCGTGCGCCGCCCGGCGCACGGTATCCGGCGTGAGCATCCTGATCTGGGCGATGGTCGGCATCGCCATCTGGCATTTCGCAGTCCTCGTCCCGGACCGTTTCTGGGGCGGCATCATCGGCGCGTTCCTGGCGGCGCTCGCCGGTGCACTCGTGTCCGGCTATGCCCTTCCGACGCCCGGCTTGCCTGGCGACAACCCCCCGGGCCTGACGGCCGCGCTGTGGCCGGTGCCCGGGGCGGTGCTCGGCCTCATCGGCTCGTATCTCTACGGCGCCCGCCGCGCGGGCGACGTCAGCCCGTGAGCGTCCCTCCGGGCTGCGTGATTCCGCGTCGCGCGGGACGGCCGCGCTTCACAGGGCCAGTCCCTTGCGCAGGAGCAGGGACGCGTGACCGAGCGGGTAGTCGAGCAACTCGCCCACCACCTCGAAACCGTGCCGCCGGTAGAAGTCGGGCGCCTGGAAGGTGTGTGTCGTCAGTCCGAGCTGCGCGCAGCCGCGGGCGCGGGCCTCGGACTCGAAGGCGGTCAGCAGCCGCGTTCCGAGACCGCGGTGGCGAGCATCGGCGCGGACCCAGAGGCGCTCGACCCAGCCCGTGGCGCCCCAGGTCCAGCCCTGCGCGCCGCCGACCAGCTCGCCCTGCGGGTCGTGCAGCGTCGCCGCCAGGTCACGGGCGTCGCAGATCCCGGTGGCTCGGAGGTTGAACGCCGAGATCTCGTCGTCCAGGCGGGCGGCGAGCGCGGGGTCGGGCGCGCTGACGATCGCGATCGCGTCAGTCATCGAGCCGGCCGGCGACGGCGAAGAGGAGGCCCTCGAGCTCGTCCGCGCAGGGCGGGCAGTCCCGGAGGTGGGCGGCGATCGCGGGATACGTGCGTCCGGGACGGTCGCCGGCGAGGATCGCCTCGGCGTAGATGTGCAGCCGAGCGCGCGTCTCGTCGCACCCGGCATCGTCCGGATGTGTTCTCAGGAAGCGTTCAAGCCGTTGCATGTGCGTCCAAGTGCCCTGAGCTGACGAGTTCGGCTCGCAGCTTGCGCCGGGCGTCGTAGAGGGTCTTGTAGATGGCGTTGCGGGTGGTGCCGAGCTCGTGCATGAGCGTGTCGCCCGTGATGCCGTTGAGCACGACGGCGACGAACACCTGGCGCTGGCGAGGTGTCAGCGCATGGTCGACGGCATCGCGGAGGGCGGTCATGAGATCGCGCCACTCGCTTTCGCGCTCGGGCCCGAAGCCGAAGCGATCCGGCAGGCGGCTCCAGTCCTCGTTGTCGAGTGCGGTGTGCGGCCGGCGCCAGAAGTGCCGGCCGAGCTTCGTGGAGACCTCGAAGATCACGAACCGGTAGGCCCATGTCGTGAACCGGCTCTCGCCGCGGAACTCGAAGAGCTTGCGGCGGATCGCGACAAGCGCGTCCGCGGCTGCCTGATGAGCGAGATCGTCGAGCTCGGGCCCGTCGATGCCCACGGCCGGCCCGCGGCGGCGGACCTCGCCGCGCGCGACGCGCAGGAGAAGGTCGTGAAGACGTGCGCAGGCGGCCTCCGCCTCGTGGCCGTCGGCGCCGAGCGCCTCGAGCCACCCGGCCGACTCGGCGTCAAGGGTCGGTGCCGCGAGGTCGAGCACGGCCGGCTCACGCGGCGACGGACGCGTCGTCGCGCAGGTGTCTGATGAGCCCGATCACGTCGTCCGGCATCAGGCGCCCGATCGCGCCCGAGGAATACACGCTGACGACGACGCGGCCCGCCGGGTCGAGGACGAAGCCGGTGGACTGCAGGTGATCCATGTCGCGGTCCGCGAACGCTCCGAGCCTGGCTTGGACCTCGCCGACGTCGGCGCTGTGGCCGACCCCGAAGCGCAGCCGATGCTTCTCGACGAGCGCCCGCGTTGCGTCGGGATCGTCGGCCGACAGGGCCACGATCCGCGCGCCGAGCTCGTCGAGGCGATCGCGTGCGCGCTCGTACGCGCGCAGCTGAGCGTTGCAGTACGGGCACCACGCACCGCGAAAGACGAGGACGACGCCGTAGTGGCCCGCAAGTGCGTCCGGCAGCGCGATCGTCGTGCCGTCGACGGCGGGGATCGAGAGTGAGGGGAACCGGTCCCCGGGATTCAGCGTGTGCCGTGTGTTCATGACCCATTCGCATCGCGACGGCGCCGCATCTCACGTCTGGTGAGCGCCGGTGCCGTTACAGCACGGCGCCGGGGAGCCCCCAGGCTCCCCGGCGCACGCGGCGTCAGAACGCGGCGATCCCTTCGCCGCCTGTCGCCCCCGGCACGGTGACCGTGTCGATCGCGGAGAGCGTGCCGTCCGCCCCGACGCGGAACGCGTCCACGCCGCCCGCCGCGCCGGTCTGGACATACAGGAACCGCCCGTCCGCGGACCCGGCGGCATCGACGGTTCCCGCCCGCGTCGGCGTGAGACCGACCGGGGCGAGCGCGCCGTCGAACACCGAGACGCTGCCGCTACCCGCGTTGGAGACGTAGAGGCGGCCGCCGACGTTGACGATCCAGCACGTCGCCGCCTGTCCGGTCGGCGCCTCGGCGAGCTTGCTGAGCGCGCCGCGGTGGTCGAGCCGGAACGTCGCAACGGCGTTCGGGCCGGCCTCGGCGATCGCGAGGTTGCCCTGCGCGGTGAAGGCGACCGCGAACGGGACCGCGCCGGCCAGCACGGTCGTGGCCGGCTGCGCCGACGGGCCGCCCAGGCGGTCGATGCCGAAGACGTCGACCGCGTTGCCGTTCGCCTTGGTCGTCACGATCAGCTGGTCGCCATCCGGGGTGAACGCGACCTCGCCCGGCGTGGTCGTGAACTCGGGCGTGGCCGCGGGGTCGAGGCCGAGTCCGCGATGCCACTGCGGCACGGGGACCAGGCGGCCGCCGACGCGCAGGTAGCCCTGGATCGAGCCGCCGCGGCGCGCGTTGAGGACGTAGACCAGCCGCCCGTGCGTCGTCACGCTGACCGGGAACGTGCCGAACGACGGCACGACCTGCCGGCGGACGAGCCGGTCGCCGTGCACGCCGAAGACGGTGATCGTGTCGCTGCCGGCGTTGACGGCGTAGAGCAGCCGGTTGCCGCGGTCATAGGTCAGCGAGCCCTGTGAGGCGAGGTGGTCGACGACCGACCCGGCGAGCACCCCGCCGAGGCCGCCGGTGCGATAGTCGGCGGCGCGGTGCAGGCGGCCGTCGCCACCGCGGTCGTAGACGACCACGCGGTTGCCGGCGGGGTTGTCGGTCTGGACGAACACCGCACCGGCGGCCGCGTGCTCGGCGGCCAGGGCCGGACTGACCGCCAGCACGGCGACGACGAGCGCGGCGCCGGCGGCGGAGAGGAGACGTGAGAAGTTCACTGATCACTCCTGGGGAGGTGGTGTTGACCTCCCATTGGCATCGGGCCCGCGACCGATCTCACGCCGAGCGGGGGCCCGACGTCGCGCCGGGGACGAACTCGAGGATGCGTCCGAGATCGCGAAAGCCGATCGCGGCGTAGACGCGCTCGGCCATCTCGGTCGCCTGCAGGCTCGCGGTCTGACAGCCGCGCCCGGCGGCGTCGTGCGCGAGCCGCGCCGACACCGCCGACCCGAGCCCGCGGCGTCGAGCGTGCGCGCGCGTGCCGACGTTGTAGATCCCGCAGTCGCCGGCGGTGTCGAACGCGATTCCCGTCGACACCGCCTCACCGTCCAGCCGCGCGACGAGGGCGTGGAACCGCCGGCCGGCGACGTTGTCGAGAAGGCCGGCCGGCAGCTCGCCGACGCGAGCATGCGTGAGGAGATCCGCCGGCTCGGCGTCGATATCCGGCCGCGGCAGGCGCAGGTCCTCGAGCGCGATGCCCATCGCCCGCGTCGCCGTGTCGAGCACGTACCCGCGCGCGACCACGGCGCTGCGCAGGGGCTCGTCGCTCTCGTGCACCCACGCCGCGAACCGCGTCACCCCCGCCGACGCGTAGGCCGCCTCCATCGCATCGAGCGCCGCCGCACGTTCGGCGTGTCCCAGATCGCGATCGAGCAGCGCGTTGTTGTAGACGGCGCGGGCCGGCCCGCGCGGGAACACCGCCGCCGCGACGCCCGGTGACCGAACCACCAGGGCCGCATCGGCGCCGCCGGCGTACGCCTCCCAGGACGCCACCAGCGTCTGCGCGCCGCGAGCGTACAGATCGGCAGCCGAGAACATCTCGATGCCGTCTCGTCGCGGCGGCGGTGCGTTACACGAGCGTTGCGTACCTCCTCAAGCGCGGGCCGTACGCGTCCTAGTAGGTCACGCAGCGCAGGTAGTCGAAGCCCTTCTGCGCCGCCTCGAACGGGTCGAACGTCGGATCGCCGAAGCGCGGGTCGTGCTCGACCACGTAGTGGCGCATCGGGCCCTTGGAGGCCGCGAAGATCTCCGGGAAGTCGATGATCCCCTCACCGACGATCTCGATCGGACCGGGGAAGGGACCCGCCGCCATGTCCTTGACGTGGAACAGCTGGATCCGGTTCCCGTAGCGCTCGAGCACGTCGACGGGGTTGTCGAGCCCGCCCCCGTTCGCCGCCCAGTACAGGTCGAGCTGGAAGGCGACGTTCTTCGGCTCCGTGTTCGCCATCAGGATGTCGTAGACCGTCCGGCCGCCGAAGGTCTCCTGGAACTCGACGTTGTGGTTGTGCACCATCAACGTCTGGCCCGCCTGCCGCGCTCGCGCGCCGAGCTGGTTCAGATACTGGGCGTAGGCGACCCACTCAGCCTCGCTGTGGTAGATCAGCGGGAAGATCGGGGTCGCGCCGGAGCCGAAGTACTTGATGCCGAGCGTCTTGTTGTCGGCCAGGATCTGGTCGAAGTCGGTCGGGTTCTGCGGCGTCCCGACGTCGACATGGCGCGCCGATGCCTTCAGGCCGTACTTGTCCAGCAGGGCGCGGTACTGCTCTGCGGTCAGGCCGCTGAGCGTGAACGGCTCGACGTTCCGGTAACCCATCTCGCTCAACCGCCGGAACACCTCCTCGGTGCGGGCGATCGTCGCCGCGTCGGTGCCGAAGCCGATGTACTCGGCGAACGTCCACAGCTGGACCGAGATCTTGTTGACCGGCACGCCCCGGCCGGCGCAGTCCGGCGACTGTGCGGTCGCCGTGCCGGCCGCCGCCAGGCCGATGCAGCCTGCCAACGCAACGGCGACGAGGCCGCGGACGACGCGCCCGCGGCTCCTAGGAATCTTCATGCTCCCCCCTTGCTGAGCAGCTTCGCTGCTGGTTTGTCCGAGGACCCTTCGAATTCCTTAACGCGCGACCGCCGCCGGCGTTTGGGAGTCACGTGCGAGCACCGGGCACCGGAGCGGCTGCGGGGAGCCGGCTACTTGACGGTGAGCGTGCCCTCCATGCCGGCCTGGCGATGGCCTGGAACCGAGCAGAAGAAGACGTAGTCGCCGGGTGCGAGCCGCAGCGTGAGCCGGTCCGTCGCGTCGGCGATCGTCCTGGTGGCGCCAAGCGTCTTGGCGTCCCGGGCGATCGTCACATTGTGCGGGACGGCGGACTGGTTCGTGAGCTCGACGGTCACGCGCCCGGACTGCACCGCGGCGCGCGTCGTGTCGAACCGGAGCGCCCCGCCGGGGTCGGCCGCGAGGGCGAGCGTTCGGCCGGTGGCCGGCGGCCCGGCGCTCGCGCCGCCCGCGTGCTCCTCGGCCTCTCCGCCCGTGACGACCGCCGTCGTCAGGGTCGCCACCACGAGCATGAAGCTGGTGAGCATCACGAGACGGGCGCGGCCCGGCGATCCCGGGAACTCGGCGTGGCTGATTCCCCAGACAGCGAGAAGCACCGCCCAGGCGGCCAGCAGGCCGCCCGCGATGTAGTACGGGACCTTGCTTGGTGCGGCGGCGAACATCGCACGACCCGATGTCGTCGCTCGATTGTCGCCGACCGCGGCCTGCGCGTCCACCCGACTGGGCGCTGCCGCCGAGAGGACTGCCCGGGCGACGGAAATGTCAGCGTGACGCGCGCGCCAGACTGGTGCTCCATGAACCCCCAAGCCTTCCAGTCCCTCAGCGCCTGCGAGCGCCTCCAGCGGCGTACGAGCGTCCGATGAGCCTCGACATCGCGACCGTCGTCGGCAGCGGCCGGACCGCGCCGACGATCGCCGCCGCGTTCGCCGCGGCGGGCCTGCAGGTGCGGCTCGCGGCGCGCGACCAGGCCCGCGCCCGCGCTGCCGCCGAGCTGGCGTCCACGTGGTCCGGCCGGCGCGTGGACCCGTGCCCGCTCGGCGAGGGCGCGGTCGCCGGCGCGGACCTGGTGCTGGAGTCGATCGCCGAGGAGCGCGAGGCGAAAGCCGCGCTGTACCGGGACGTCGAGCGCTGGGCAAAGCCCGACGCGGTGCTGGCCACGAACACGTCGAGCCTGTCGATCACGGCGCTGGCCGCCGGCCTGGCGGCGCCCGAGCGGTTCGCCGGCCTGCACTTCCTGCACCCGGCGCACGAGACCGCGGTCGTCGAGATCATCGCCGGCGAGCGCACCGCGGAACAGCCGATCGCGACGCTGCGCGAGCTCGCCGGGCGGATGGGCAAGACGCCGATCGTCGCCCGCTGCGACGTCCCGGGCTTCGTGTGGAACCGGCTGCAGTTCGCGCTGTTGCGCGAGTGCCTGCACCTGATCGAGGAGGGCGTCGCCGACGCGCCGGCGATCGAGGCGGCGATCTGCGAGGGCCTGGCGCCGCGCTGGCTGGCAACCGGCCCGCTGGCCACCGCCGACCTCGGCGGAATCCGGACGTTCGCGACGATCGCGGAACAGC
The DNA here is from genome assembly GCA_035706585.1 of Solirubrobacteraceae bacterium. Taxonomy (GTDB): domain Bacteria; phylum Actinomycetota; class Thermoleophilia; order Solirubrobacterales; family Solirubrobacteraceae; genus DASSUW01. The sequence continues at coordinate 12,391 of DASSUW010000327.1, forward strand.
TGTTCCCGGTGCTCTCCGCCGCCCGCGAGGTTCCGCCGGCGCTCGCCGCGCGCGAGCGGTTCTTCGAGTGGACGCCCGCGAGCGAGGCCGCGGTGGCCGCGCTGCGGGCCGAGGCGCTGGACGCGGCCCGCCCGCTGTTCGCCGAGCGGCGCGCCAGGACGCCGCCGTCGGCTTAGACGTCAGCCGTCCGGAGCGCGCTCCGCTGGTCGTGCACGGGCCGGTAGGCGTCGTAGAGCCAGATGATCGTGGTGATCAGGAACGCGAAGAACAGCCCGATGCCGAGCTCGAAGTCGCGGCGCTCGCCGAGCAGGGCGTTCGCCAGGTAGACCAACGCGAGGTTCGTGACGAGCAGGGCCGGCGGGGCCGCGACGTTGATCGCGGCGTTGACGAGCACGATCGCCGTCACGGCCACCGCGATCTGCGGGCCGGTCGCGTCGATGCCCGGCAGGATCGAGGCGAAGATCGTGCACAGCAGCGTCAGCAGCGCGACCTGCTCCACGACGTCGCGGTGGACGAGCCGGCCGCGCGCAGGCGTCGCCGGCACGGGGCCGGCGCTCGGCCGCCACGCCCAGTCGGGAGCGGGCAACCGGGGGAGCACGACGAAGACGACGCCGATCGCGGCGACGGCGAGCGCGACCACGACGGCGACGCCGAACGCCGGGTAGTCGCTGACGGTGTCCGTGAAGTCGAGCTTGGCGACGTGGATCCAGTACTCCTGCGGGAGCTTGACGAAGATCCACAGAGCCGCTGCGACGAGCACCCAGAAGCGGGCCGAGAAGCGCGCCGGCTCGTAGCGAAGGCGAGCGAGCTCGTACGCGATGAAGAAGTACTCGAACGTGTTCGGGAACAGCAGCAGCATCAGCCGATCGTCGGTGAGCTCGAACAGCATCGAGCCGACCAGCCGGTAGTAGAAGAGGAACTGGGCGATCCTGAACGCGGGCCGGCTCGTCCAGTTGCGCATCGTCGACAGGTAGGCGATCGAGAGGTAGTAGATGTCGAGCGCCTTGTCGACGCTCTGGTAGGCCCCCGCGTCGCTGGTGTCGATCCCGGTGAAGGTGGCCAGCAGCGTCTGGTCCGCGGCATCGATCACCAGCGCCACGACGATCACGAGCGGCACGCGCGGGATCACCAGCGGGACGAGCAGGCGCGCGGCGACGATCAGCACCACGAACGCCGCATCCTGCGTCGTCGCCCCCAGGACCACGTCGGCTACGTCCACCGGCAGGCGCGACGGAATCGAGGGAGACGCACGGTCGGCGCGAGCCTACGTGAGATGCCCCACGAGCGACGCCAAGCCCCGGCATCACCGGCTCAGCCCGCGGCGGCCAGCGTGCGGGCCGTCGCGACGACCTCCGCGACGAGGATCGCGAGCTGCTCGGAGCCGGTGTCCGGGTGCAGGATGCAGGCGCGCAGCGTCTCGCGGCCCTCGAAGACGGTGCCGGTGACGAATGCCCGCCCGCGCGCCTGAACCGCCTCGGGCAGCACCCGGTTGACATGCTCCAGCCGGGCCGGCGGGCAGCCCGCCGGGCGCGCGCGGAAGGCGACGATCGACGTCTCGGGCGCCGCGGCCAGCTCGAGCTCGGGCTCGCTCTCGACGAGCGCCGCCAGCTCGCGTGCGAGCGCGTTCGCGCGCGCGACCTGGGCGACGATGCCGGCGCGGCCGCGCGCGGCGATCGTCGCCCACGTCTTGAGCGCGCGGAACGGTCGCGTCTGCTCGAACCCGTACTCGGCGAACGTGCCGACCGGCGCACCGGTGTCCTGGCGCAGGTAGGGCGGGATGAGGCTGAACGCGTCGCGCAGGTCGTCCGCGCGCCGCACGAGCGCGCAGCCCGCATCGACCGGAACGCCGAGCCACTTGTGCGGGTCCAGGGTCAGCGAATCGGCCCGCTCCATGCCGCTGAAGCGGACCGCGATCGCCGGGTCGAGCACGCCGAACGCGCCGTAGGCGCCGTCGACGTGGAACCACAGGCCCTCGGCGGCGGCGACGTCGGCGAGCGCGTCGAGCGGATCGATCATGCCGGCGTTGACGGTGCCGGCCGAGCCGACGAGCAGCGCCGGCTCGGCGCCGCTCGCGCGATCCGCGGCGATCATCGCCCGCAGCGCACCGGCGTCGAGCCGGCCCGCCTCGAGCGGCACCTCGCGCATCCACGAGCTGCCGAGGCCGAGCAGCTCGAGGGCACGCCGCACGCAGCTGTGGGCCTCGGCGGGCACGTAGGCGACGAGCCGCGGGGCGCCGGCGAGGCCGTCGCGACGCACGTCGTGGCCGACGGCCACCAGCGCACGGCCGCGAGCGCCCGCGAGGCAGACGATCGTCGCGGCGGACGCGCCGCTCGTGAGCAGGCCGGCGCCCGGCGCGTGCGGAAAGCCGACGAGCTCGGCCAGCCAACGCACGACTGCGCGTTCGAGGTGGACATCGGCGTGGTCCCCGGCGACGACGCTCGGGTTCATCGCGGCCGCCGCCAGCGACGCCACGACGCCGGCGCGCGAGGGCGGCGGGTTGACCCAGCCGAAGAACGCCGGATGGCCGTTGCCCATCGCATGGGGCAGGACGTCGCGCAGCGTCGTCGCGACCACGTCGTCGAGCGTGCCGGGGCGCTCGGGCAGCGGCAGGTTGACAAGCCGCTCGCGCAGGTCGCCGGGGAGCGGCTGCCAGACCGGGCGCGAAGGCAAGGCGGCGAGGTGGTCGGCGACGCCGTCCACGAGCGCGTGTGCGGCGCGGCGGAATGCCTGTTCGCTCACGGCGCAAGCATAGGTACGCTTGCGCCGTGGCTCCTCGGCGATCGCTGGTCGACAGTGCCGAAGAGGCGCTGCGAAACTGGCTCGCAACGAGTCGCCACCGGCTCGGCGATCGGCTCCCGCCGGAGAACGCCCTCGCGTCGATGCTCGGGATCTCGCGCGGGACCCTGCGGACCGCCCTCCGGCGTCTGGAGGAGACCGGCGAGATCGTGCGCCGCCAGGGCAGCGGCACGTTCGTCGGCGAGGTCGGGCGTCCGGCGGGCTTCCGCGAAGGTCTCGAGCAGCTGGAGTCCTACTCGTCTCTCGCCCGCGGGCGTGGCGTCAAGCTCGGCGCGCAGGACCTCGAGATCGAGACGGTCGCGCTCGACCGCGTCCTCGCCGAACGCCTGGGCGTCGAACCCGGTGCGACCGCGACGCGCATCGAGCGCGTGGTCGTCGCCGACGGCCGGCCGCTCGCGCTGATGCTCGACACCGTTCACCCGGACGTTCCGCTTCCCTCCGAGGCCCGGCTGCGCCGGGCGATCAAGCGCGGGGAGATGGTCCTCGACGTGCTGCTCGCCGAGGATGTGCCGATCGCCTACTCGATGACGTCGATCGCCGCGCGCCTGATCGTGCCGGACGACGCCGAGGCGGCGTCGCTCGGTGTCCGGCAGGCCACGGCCGTCCTGCAGCTCGACGAGCTCTTCCACACGACGTCGGGCGACGTGACCCATCACTCGAGCGACCTCTTCGCGCCGGAAGGACTCGAGCCGCGCGTCGTCCGGTGGCTGGAGGCGCGGCGCCCTCAGCTCCAGGGGTAGGGGCTGTGCGAGACCGGGTGCAGGTCGCCGGTCGCGAACCGCTCGTAGCGGAACGGATGCAGGAGCGACGAATGCGCGCCCGTCACGACGTCGGCGACCTCGCGGCCGACAGCGATCATCTTGAAGCCGTGGTTGGAGTCGGCCACGACGAACACGTTCGGGCGCATGTAGTCGAAGACCGGGAAGTTGTCGGCGGAGAACGCGCCGGCGCCGCCTGATCGCACCTGGCGGTAGAGCGGCCGGCAGCCGGCGAAGCGCTCGAGGCAGTGCGACAGCGCCGCGCACCACTGGTCCGCGAAGCCGGGATCGACGGTGCCCGTGGGGTACGGGTCGACCTCGAACTCGGGCCCGATCCGCAGCGGCGCCGCGCCGCCCTGCACCGACGATCGGTCGGGCTTGACGTAGATGCCCCACGGCTCGTCGGTGATGAGCCGGCCGTCGTCGTCGTGCAGCGGCACGTCCGAGTCGACGTGGAGCACCGGCGACGGGTCGCCCGCGGCCGTCACGAACCGCGCCGGGTCGACCTCGATCTCGCCCTCCTGCAGGTACCAGTACGTCCACATCGGCCGGTTGCGCGCCACCGAGCCGTCCGGCGCGCGCACGTCGAGCGACGCGGGCAGCTCGAGCAGCTCCCAGAGCTCGCCGATCCACGGGCCGACCGCGACCACGACCTGGTCGACGTCGATCTCGCCCGCGCTCGTCGAGACCGCCCGTACGGCTCCGCTCGCGTCGAGCTCGAAGCCGGTGACCGTCACGCCCTCGGCGATCCGGGCGCCGGCGGCGCGCGCCAGCCCGGCGAGCCCGTGCATCGACTCCTGGTTGAACGCGAACCCGCCCCGCTGCTCGTGCAGGCAGACATCGAGCCCGCGCGCCCGCCAGTCCGGGTAGAGCGCTCGCATGTGGTCGAAGACCGCGTGCTCGCCGACGACCAGCTGCGAGCTGTAGCCGATGCGCTCCTGGCGCTCGGCGACCGCCACGAGGTCGCTCTCCTGGGCCGCGGGGCCGAGCGCGACGTACCCGGAGCCGTGGTAGTTCAGCGTCTCGGGATCGGACTCCCAGATCTCCACGCACGCGGCCATCAGCTCCTGCATCGCGGGCTGGAAGTAGTTGTTGCGCACGACGCCGCACGCGATCCCTGATGCGCCGGCGCCGACCGCGGCCTTGTCGACGACGAGCACGTCCTCCCCGCGCTGGGCGAGGTGCCACGCCGTGGAGAGGCCGTGGACGCCGGCCCCGATGACGAGGTAGGGGACGCTGCGGATCACGCCGTCCGCGAATGTACCAATTCGCTCAAATCGCCGGTATAGTCGCGCCACTTGGGGAGCGAGGGAAGGAGCCAGCTGATGGACGGCGATGGCAACGGCAGCATCGCGCTCGAGGCGCTGCCCTCGTTCGGCGGCACCGTCGCGACGGTCACCGCCAGCCCGCGGATCGCGCCGGCGCCGGCGACGCTGGAGGAGGCTCGCGCCCAGCCCGGCCGCCGCGAGCGCATCGAGGCGCTGACGCGGCGGATCGAGGCCGACGGCATCAAGTACGTGTTCTTCCAGCAGGTGTCGGTCACCGGCCGGATCATGGGCAAGGGCGTCGTCGCCTCGTTCTTCCCGCAGGTCGCCGAGCGCGGCTACCAGCTCGTGTACGGCGCCACGGCCAACCTGTTCACCGACCGCTACGGCAACTACATCGGCTTCGGGCCCGAGGAGTCCGAGCTGGCGGCCGTCGCCGACCTCGACACGTTCCGGGTGCTGCCCTGGGACACGCGGGTCGCGCGCGTGTTCTGCGACTGCTACGACACGGAGACCGGGGAGCTGCTCGACGCCGACCCGCGGCAGAACCTCAAGCAGGTCGCGCACGAGTTCGAGCAGGAGCTCGGCTACCAGTTCCTGATCGGCATCGAGCCCGAGATGATGTGGCTGCGCAAGCCCGAGGACGGCGCCGCGCCCGAGGGCGTCACGAAGCCGTACTGCTACCACATCCACCAGTTCGAGGAGCTCCGTCCGGTGCTCATGGACGTGGTCGAGTACGGGCAGGCGCTCGGCCTCGACATGAGCTACGGCGACCACGAGGACGCCCCCGGCCAGCTCGAGCTGAACTTCCGCTTCGACCGCCCCGTCCGGACGGCCGACAACATCTCCACCTACCGCCAGGTCTGCGCGGCGGTGGCGCGCAAGCACGGGCTGCTCGCCAGCTTCATGCCGAAGCCGTTCACCGGCGTCTCGGCCAACGGGCACCACCACCACTTCACGCTGATGGACGACGACGGCAACAACGTCTTCCACGACCCCTCGGGCCCGGCGCAGCTGTCGGACCTCGCCCGGCACTTCCTCGGTGGCATGCTCGACCACTTCCCGGCGCTGATGTGCGTCGGCAACCCGACGGTCAACTCGTACTGCCGCATGTGGGACACCGGCTTCTGGGCCCCGATCTACAAGAACTGGGGCTGGCAGAACCGCACGACGACGGTGCGCGTGGCGTCCGGTGGCCGCTTCGAGTACCGCGGGGTCGACTCCTCGTGCAACCCGTACCTGACGATCGCGACACTCCTGCGCGCGGGGCTCGACGGCGTCCGCCGCGAGGCCGATCCCGGGCCGCCGCAGCAGGGCAACACGTACGAGCTGCTGCAGGAGGGCGCCGACATCGAGAAGGTGCCGGACTCGCTCGGCGCGGCGCTCGAGGCGCTCGCCGCCGACGACGTCATCCGCAGCGCGATGCCCGGCCGGCTCTACAAGGTGTTCGACCACTACAAGCGCGACGAGTGGGAGCGCTACCTCGCCGCCGTCACCGACTGGGAGCGCGACGAGTACCTGGAGGTCCTCCCCTGATGTGCGGGATCGCCGGACTCATCTACAAAAACGGTCGCAACGCGATCGGCGCGGACATGACGCGGATGCTGCAGTCGATGAAGCACCGCGGCCCGGACTCGACCGGCTACGCGCTCTACCGGCCGCCCGCGGACGACTACGTCATGCACGTCAAGCTCGCCGATGCCAACACGCCGCGCGACTTCGAGTTCGCGGACCGGCTGCGGCGCAACCGCGCCGAGGTCGAGCGGCGCCTGCGCGCGGCCGGCGCGCGGATCTCCGAGAGCCGCGACGCGACCGAGTACGCGTTCACGGTCACGTTCGAGTACGACGGTGAGCTTAAGGAGCTCGCCGACCGCGTCGAGGACGTCGCCGGCGCCGAGGTGCTCTCGCTCGGCCACGCGCTCGAGATCGTGAAGGACCTCGGGGACGCCGAGACGGTCGCGTCCGACTACCGGCTCGACGCGTTCGCGGGCACGCATGCGATCGGCCACTGCCGGATGGCGACCGAGTCCGACGTCGACATCTCCAACGCGCACCCGTACTGGGCGTATCCGTTCTCGGACATCGCCGTGGTCCACAACGGGCAGCTCACCAACTACCACCAGTGGAGGCGCCGGCTGGAGCGGGGAGGGCTCCGCTTCCAGTCGGACTGCGACTCGGAGATCATCGCCGTCTACCTGGCCCGGCGCATGAACGACGGCGACTCGCTCGAGGACGCCATGCGCCAGAGCCTGGAGGAGCTCGACGGCGTCTTCACCTACCTGTGCGTCACCGAGAACGCGCTCGGGATGGCCAAGGACCAGCTGGCGGCGAAGCCGCTCGTGCTCTACGAGTCCGACGAGCTCGTGGCGCTCGCCTCCGAGGAGATCGCGATCCGCGCGGTGGTCGATCGCGAGATCGATACGTACGACCCCTACGAGGGCGAGGTGATGGTGTGGCAGCGCTGACGTACGACGCGCGCGGCCTCGTCGAGCTCGACGGCACGGTCCCGCGCATCTCGGAGATCGCCGACGGCCGCGCCACGTTCGACGCCAAGGACCTGACGACCCGCACGATCAACTCGGAGCTGCGCTGGCTGCTCTACGAGGAGGGGATCCGCGACGTCACGATCCTCAATCCGGGCGCTCGCCACTCGCTCGCGGTCGGCATCCTCACGCGCTGCCGGATCACGTTCGAGGGCAGCCTCGGCTACTTCGGGCTCGGCGTCATCGACGGTCCGGAGGTGCACGTGAAGGGCCGCGTCGGCTGGTCGGTGTGCGAGAACATGATGTCCGGCGTCGTGATCATCGACGGCAACGCCGGCTCGCTGACCGGCGCCGCGATCCGCGGCGGCGACCTCGTGATCGCAGGCCAGGTCGGCTCGCGCACCGGCATCGACCAGAAGGGCGGCACGATCATCACGCTCGGCAACGCCGGGTCGATGACCGCGTTCATGATGCAGCGCGGGCGCCAGATCATCTGCGGCGACGTCGGCCCCGGGCTCGGCGACTCGATGTACGACGGCACGCTGTACGTCGGCGGCAAGGTGAAGTCGCTCGGGATCGACTGCGTGCCGGGGGAGTGGACCGAGGCCGACACCGAGTTCGTCGAGCGCAAGTTCCGCATCTACGGACTCGGCACGCCGCCCGAGCTGCAGAAGTTCGTGTGCGGCAAGAAGCTCTACAACTACGACACGCTCGAGCCCGCCGAGAGAAAGCTGGTGCTCTGATGGCTCTCGGTCACAGCCGCATCTTCACCCCGGAGGTCATCGACGACATCCACGTGAAGTCCGAGCTCGGCCGCTACCGGATGCGCGGCTTCTCGATGTTCAAGCCGATCCCGCACTGGGACGAGCTGATGTTCCTGCCCGGCACGCTGACCCGGTTCGTCATCGAGGGCTACCGCGAGCGCTGCGACACCAAGACCGTCCTCGGCGCGCGCTTCGCCGCGAAGCCGCTCGAGCTCGACATCCCGATCTACATCACCGGCATGAGCTTCGGGGCGCTGTCGCTCGAGGCCAAGATGGCGCTGGCCAAGGGCGCCTCGATGGCCGGCACGGCGACGTGCTCGGGCGAGGGCGGGATGATCCCGCCCGAGCGCGACCTCTCGACCAAGTGGTACTACCAGGTCATCCAGAGCCGGTACGGGTTCAACCCGCACCACCTGATGCTCGCCGACGGCGTCGAGTTCTTCATCGGACAGGGCTGCAAGGTCGGCCTCGGCGGGCATCTGATGGGCCAGAAGGTCACCGAGCAGGTGGCGGAGATGCGCTCGCTGCCGGCCGGCATCGACCAGCGCTCACCCGCCCGCCACCCCGACTGGCTCGGGCCCGATGACCTGTCGCTGAAGGTCCAGGAGATCCGCGAGGCGACCAACTACCAGGTGCCGATCCAGCTCAAGCTCGGCGCCGCACGCGTCTATGACGACGTGCGCATGGCCGCCAAGTGCGGGCCGGACGTCATCTACCTCGACGGCGCCGAGGGCGGCACCGGCGCCGGCCCGCACGTCGCGGCCGAGGAGACCGGCATCCCGCTCATGGCCGCGATCCCCGAGGCGCGCCGCGCGCTCGAGGACGTCGGCCTCGTCGACGAGATCGATCTCGTGGTCGCGGGCGGCATCCGCAACGGCGGCGACATCGCCAAGTGCATCGCGCTCGGCGCCAAGGCCGTCGCGATCGGCCACTCGGCGCTGATGGCGCTCAACTGCAACAAGGAGATCCCCGGGGTCACCGACTACGAGGGCACGATCGGCGTGCCCGCCGGCAGGTGCTACCACTGCCACACCGGACGCTGCCCGGTCGGGATCACCACCCAGGATCCGGAGCTGCGCAAGCGCCTGCACGTCGATGAGGCGGCCCAGCGCGTCTACAACTTCCTCCACACGCTGACGCTCGAGGTCCAGATGCTCGCGCGCGCGTGTGGGAAGACGAGCGTCCATTCGCTCGAGCCCGAGGACCTGTGCGCGCTGACCGTCGAGGCGGCCGCGATGGCGCGCGTGCCGCTGGCGGGCACCGACTACATCCCGGGGGTGACCGAGGAACGCGCGCTGGAGCGGATCGAGCGGATGCTCGAGCGCCACCTCGCGAACCCGATCGACTACGTGCCCGAGGAGGTCAAGGCATGACGGCGTTCCGCGAGCCCGAGAAGACGCGGAGCATCGACGCCGAGTACCTCTCGGGCCGCCGCTTCAGCTATCAGGAGAACATCGAGGAGGTCGAGGACGTCGACCTGCTGGCCGCAACGCCGGGCGAGGACATCAACTGGCTCGAGGACGTCACGCTGCTGGAGGAGGACGGCGTGCCGGCGGTGTTCGACCGCTACTCGAACTCGTTCATCAAGATCCGCTTCCCGATTCCCGCCGGGCGCGAGGACGAGATCGCCCGCAAGGTGCTCATCAAGCACCTGCAGTCCGGCAACTCGTACGGCATCGCTCTCAAGGCGGTGCACGCGAAGTTCCCGCAGCCCGAGCTCGGCCCGTGGGTCGAGGACTCGCGCACCGTCGGCGCCGACTGGACGGCGCCGGTGCTCGAGGGCTGGGAGCCGCCGGCACACTGAGGATTAGACTCGCGCGCCATGGCAGCTCTGGGGGAGCAGCGACTCGCCGACGTGCTCGATGCCGTGGCGGCGCCGACGCCCGCACCGGGCGGCGGGTCCACGGCCGGGATCGTCTGCGCGCTCGCGGCGGCGCTCGTGGAGATGGTCGCGGGGATCGGCGACGGCGACGTGGCCGCTGTGCGCGCGCTGCGCGCCCGGGCGCTCGACCTCGCCGAGCAGGAGCTGTCCTCGTATGCGCCCGTGCTCGAGGCGCGGCGGCTGCCGGCCGACGACCCGGCGCGGCCCGGCCGGATCGCCGCCGCTCTGGAGCAGGCGAGTGCGGCGCCGCGCGAGATCGCGGCCGTCGCCGCCGAGGTCGCGGCGCTCGCCGAACGGGCGGGCTCCCGGGCCGGCGCCGCCGTCCGCG
>DASSUW010000328.1:0-22063 GCA_035706585.1 Solirubrobacteraceae bacterium
CCCGCTCGCCGCGGCCATGGGGCTCTCTCCGGGCGCCACGGCGCCGGCGTCGGCGGCGACGAGCACGGCGACCTCGCGCGGCAGCACCCAGCCCGCGGCCTGGGCGGCGGTGCGGATCGCCTCCTGGGCCGCCGGGGGGTCCTGCGCGAGCAGCCGCACGAGCCGGCGGCGGCGGCGCTGGCTCTCGCCGGCGGCGGCCGATTGCTCCTCGGCGTACCCGTCGGCCGACTCGGCCGAGATCTCGTCGATGTAGGCGAACATCGCCTCGCCGAGCGAGTACAGGGCGTCGGGCGCGAGCCCGGCGGCGGTCCCTGCCTCGACGAACCGCCGCCACGCCAGCCGGGCGCCGACCCGGTAGGCGGCAAGCAGCGCGTCGAGGCTGCGGCCGGCGTGGAACTCGCCGCGGCCGAGGTTCACGTAGGTGTCGCGGGCGCGGGTCACGTCGGCGGCCGGGTCGGCGATCATGTCCATGAAGCGGCTGAGCGCGACCTCGACCCCGTGGCGGACCATCTGGCCGAACGTCCCTTCCATGGCGCGCGCGTAGTCGGGGACCTCGACCGCGATCGCCGCGATCATCTCGTCGGCGAGGCCGGGCAGGATCGGCCGGAGCACGTCGGCCGCCTCCGGTGGCACGGCCGCAAACGTGGTGCGTGCGGCGGGCGTCGCCATTTGTGGCGAGGCTACAGGAAACGGGCGTCGCAACCGTACGCTGAGGGCGAGCGGCGGCACCCACGCTGCGGGTAGGACTCAAGCCATGACCGCCCTGCACCGCTGGCTCAACCTCGCCGGGGTCCTGCTCCCGTTCCTCGGCTTCGTCGTCGCCGTCGTGCTGCTCTGGAACACGCTCGTCGACTGGGCCGACCTCGCGGTGATGCTGATCATGTACGTCATCAGCGGCTACGGCGTGACGCTCGGGTTCCACCGGCTGCTGACCCACCGGTCGTTCCAGACATTCAAGCCGGTCGAGTACACGCTCGCGATCCTCGGGTCGCTGGCCGTGCAGGGACCCGTGATCTCATGGGTGGCCGATCATCGCAAGCACCACGCGCACACCGACCAGGACGGCGACCCGCACTCGCCGCACGGGCACGGCGGTGGGCTGCGCGGCGCCGTCGCCGGGCTCTGGTACGCCCACATGGGCTGGTTGTTCCACGTGTCCGGGACCTCCGACCACGCGCGCTACGCACGCGAGCTGCACGAGGACCGCGGGATGCGCGTCATCCACCGCACGTTCGGCCTGTGGGTGGGCGTCGGGATCCTCATGCCGGCGGCGCTCGGCTACGCCCTGGACCCGACGCTCGAGGGTGCGCTGACCGCCGCGCTGTGGGGCGGACCCGTGCGGATCTTCGCGCTGCACCACGTGACCTGGTCGATCAACTCGGTCTGCCACTTCTTCGGGACGCGGCGGTTCGAGGTCGAGGACCACTCGACGAACGTGTTCTGGCTGTCGCTGCTCTCGTTCGGCGAGAGCTGGCACCACAACCACCACACGTTCCCGCGCTCGGCGCGCCACGGGCTGCGCTGGTGGGAGGTCGATCCGACGGGCTGGCTGATCCGCGGCATGCGGCGCGTCAAGCTCGCCTGGAACGTCGTCGAGATCTCGCCCGAGCGCCAGCGGCAGAAGCTGCAAGGGGTCTGACTCGCCGACCGGTGCGCCGGCACCGAAACCGGCACAAACCAGCAGTTCCGTGCTATAACCCGCACGAATGCTGACCGCCGAGCGCCGCCAGGCCATCCTCACCCGCCTCGAGCGCGACGGCAAGGTCGTCGCGTCGGAGCTCGTTGCTTCGCTCGGCGTGTCCGAGGACACCGTACGACGCGACCTGCGCGAGCTGGCGTCCGGCGGCCTCGTCCAGCGGGTGCACGGCGGCGCGCTGCTCCCCCCGCCCGCGAACGTGAGCTTCGCCCAGCGGCTGGAGGTCGCGCCGGAGGCCAAGGCGCACCTCGCCGAGGCGGCGCTGCCGTTGCTCGAGGGCGCGAACGTGGTGCTGCTCGACGGCGGGACGACCGCGCTCGAGCTCGCCCGGCGCCTGCCGCCCGATCGCGCGTGCACGGTCCTCACCAACGCGCCGCCGGTGGCCGCCGCACTGGCCGCCCACCCGCGCGCCGAGGTCGTCCTGATCGGCGGGCGGATGCTCAAGGATTCGCAGACGACCGTCGGCGCCGAGGCGATCGAGGCGCTGCGCCAGGTCCGCGCCGACGCGTGCGTCCTCGGCATCTGCAGCGTCGACGCCGAGGTGGGCATCACGACCTCGCATCACGAGGAGGCGCACGTGAAGCGCGCGATGGTCGCGGCGTCGGCCGAGGTGATCGCGCTCGCGACGGCCGACAAGCTGCAGACCGCCTCACCGTGGGTCGTCGCCCCGGTGGCGGATCTCACCCACCTCGTGACCGACGCCGGCGAGGACGTCACCGCCCCGTATGCCGCCGCCGGCGTGAGCGTGGTCCACGCATGACGCCGCGGGCCGCGACGTTCGGCGCCTTTTTCCTCAACGGCGCCATGATCGGCACGTGGGTCGCCCAGATCCCGTTCGTGCAGGAGCGGCTCGACGTCTCCAAGAGCACGATCGGCTTCGCGCTGCTGTGCATGGCCGCGGGCGCGATGATCGCGATGCCGATCACCGGCCACCTGCTCGACCGGCTGCCGAGCGCCCTGGTCACGCGGGTCGCGGCGATCGTCTATCTGCCGCTGCTCGCGCTCCCGCTGTACGCGCCGTCGCCCGTCGCACTCGGGGCGGTGCTCGTGCTGTTCGGCGCCGCCAACGGCGCGATGGACGTGGCGATGAACGGTCACGGCGTCGCCGTCGAGCGCACGCTCGGCAAGCCGATCATGTCGTCGCTGCACGCGGGCTGGAGCTTCGGCGGCCTCGCCGGGTCGGGCGGCGTGGCGCTGGCGGTCGCGTTCGGTCTCGAGCCGCGCGTGGAGGGGCTGATCGCCGCGGGGCTGCTGTGGCTGGCGGCGTGGGGGATCACCGCGCGGCTGGGTGCCGCAAGCGCCCAGTCCGAGCACGGCTCCAGTGCGTTCGCGCTGCCGTCGCGCGGCGTGCTGCTGATCGGCGCGCTGTGCTTCCTCGTGATGGTGACCGAGGGCGCGATGGGCGACTGGAGCGGCATCTATCTCAAGCAGGACCTCGACGCTCCGGGCTCGGCCGCCGCGACCGGCTTCGCCGGCTTCTCGCTCGGCATGGCGCTGGCGCGGCTGGCCGGCGACGAGGCCGCGCGCCGGTGGGGGTCGGGGCGGCTGCTGTCGGCGGGTATGGCGCTCGTGACCGTCGCGCTGGCGGTCGTGCTGCTGGTCGGCGAACCGGTCGTCGCGGTCGTCGGCTTCGCGCTGATCGGCGTGGGCATCGCGAACGCGGTCCCACTGCTGTTCAGCGCCGCCGGGCGCGTGCCGCCGTCCGGTCCGTCGCTGGCGGCGGTCTTCACGGTCGGCTACACCGGCTTCATCGTCGGCCCGCCGCTGATCGGCGTGCTGGCCGACGCGATCTCGCTGCCCGCCGCGCTCGCGACGCTGTGCGTCTCCGGGCTCGCGGTGACGCTGCTCGGCGGCCGCGCCGCGCACGCCGAGGCCGCGGGCCAGCGCGCGGCCGCCGCGGCGTCGGCGGCATGAGGTTCGCCGCGGTCCTGTCGGACCTCGACGGCGTGCTGGTGGACAGCGGTGCCGAGGTCGAGCGGGTGTGGCGCGAGTGGGCCGTCTCCCGCGAGCTCGACCCTGACGCGGTCGTGCGCGCGATGCACGGCGTGCCGGCCCGCCATGTCATCGCGCGAGTCGCGCCGCATCTCGACCCCGTCACCGAGGCCGAGCACGTGGATCGTCTCCACGCGGCGACGGGCGGCGACGCGTTGCCGGGCGCTGCCGAGCTGCTCGCTCGCGCGTCACCGCTCGCGGTGGTCACGGCGTGCTCGCCGCCGCTGGCAGCGGCGCGGTTCACCGCCGCCGGGCTGGCCGCGCCCGTGGTGCTGATCACCTCCGACCGCACGGAGCGCGGCAAGCCGCATCCGGACCCGTACGTGGCCGCCGCCGCGGCGCTCGGGGTCGCGCCGGGCAACTGCCTGGTGATCGAGGACGCGCCGGCGGGCGTGGAGGCGGGTCTGGCGGCGGGCGCCGAGGTGTGGGCCGTCGCGACGACCCACGCGCGGTCTGAGCTCTCCGCCGCCGCGCGCGTCGTCCCGGACCTGTGGGCTGTGCTCGACGGCCTTGGGTTGCGCTCGCGAACTGCGGCTGGGTAGGGCGGCTGGGATTCCGGCGGTCGCGGCGAGTAGCGCCGACGCGCCAGAATGCCGACGGCTGGCGCTTTGACGTCGGATAGCGACGTCAACGCGCCAGAGGGCGGCCGATCCCGCCTCCCTCAATGCCCGAAGTTCGTCAGAGGATCCCGATCTCGGACTTGTCGCCGACCATGAAGCGATACGCCCGCGGCTGCTTGACGCCGCGGAAGATCGCCACGTCGCGGCCGAGCAGCGACGACTCCATCCGCCCGTCGAGGCCGCGCACCGACGAGCCCTCCAGCAGGATCGAGTGCTCGACCTCGGCTCCCTCGATCACGCAGTGGCGGCCGATCGCGGTGTAGGGACCGATGTAGGCGTCGCGCACCACGGCGCCGGCGCCGATGATCGCCGGGCCGCGCACGGTGGCGCGCTCCAGGCGCGCCCCGGATTCGACGACCACCCGGCCGTCGACCTGCGCCTCATGGAGTTCGCCGTCGATCCGGCGCTCGAGCGTGTCGAGGATCAGGCGGTTGGCCTCGAGCATGTCGTCGAGCCGGCCGGTGTCCTTCCACCAGCCCTTGACGATGTGCGGCTCGACGCGGCGGCCGCCGTCGACGAGCCACTGGATCGCGTCGGTGATCTCGAGCTCGCCGCGACCCGACGGCTTGATCGCGCGGGCGGCCTCGTGGATCTGCGGCGTGAACATGTAGACGCCGACGAGCGCGAGGTCGGTGGCCGGCTCCGGCGGCTTCTCGACCAGCCGCACGACCGACCCCTCGGGGCCGAGCTCGGCCACGCCGTAGTTCTGCGGATCGGGGACCGGCGTGAGCAGGATCAGCGCCTCCGCCGAGCCGCTGCGGAACTGCGCCACGAGCTCCTCCATCCCGCCCTGGAGCAGGTTGTCGCCGAGGTACATGACGAACGGCGACGAGCCCAGGAACGGCTCGGCGGTCAGCACCGCGTGGGCCAGCCCGGCCGGCTCGTCCTGGACGATGTAGGTGATCTCCACGCCGAACTGCGACCCGTCCCCGGCGGCCTCGCGGATCTCGTCGCCGGTCTCCGGCGCGATGATGATCCCGACCTCGCGGATCCCCGCCGCGGCCATCGCCTCGACGCCGTAGAACAGCACCGGCTTGTTCGCCACGGGCACGAGCTGCTTCGCGGACGTGAACGTGATCGGCCGCAGCCGCGTGCCGCGCCCACCGGACAGGATCAGCCCCTTGAGGTCCTCCATCGGCGGGGGAGCCTAGAGGAATCGCCCGAATCTGCCGATGCACAGTCCCGACGTGGCTGCCACATCGGTCACCCCTACCGGCGAAGCCGGCACGCTGTCGAGCCTGCGGGCGCTGCTCGACGTGGCCGCGGTCGTGCGCTCGCGCGCCGACCTCCAGCACCTGTTCGAGGAGATCGCGACCACGGTCGCACAGGCGCTCGGGTTCCTGGCGGTCGTGGTGAACGTGTACCGCCCGGCCTGGGACGACTACGAGGTCGTGGTCGTCGAGGGCGACGACGCCGCGGCGCGCGAGGCGCTGCTCGGCGAGCACGTCGACCCCGTCCAGCTCGCACGCCTGCTCGACGAGCGCTTCCGCCGCCACGGCGCCTACCTCGTCCCGCACGACCAGTTCGACTTCGCGAGCACCGGCCTGACCTGGGTCGCCGGCACGACCGGCGGCGACGCGCCCGACGCCTGGCACGCCGACGACGCCCTGCTCGTGCCGCTGACCGCGTCCGACGGCCGCCCGCTCGCGTTCCTCTCGCTCGACGATCCGGTCGACGGCCGCCGCCCCGGCGACGGCGCGCTCGAGATCGTGTCCGCGGTCGCCGCGATCGCGGCCGGCGTGATCGAGCACGCCCAGCTCGCCGCCGAGGCCGCGCGCCACCGCGCCGCGGTCGAGCACCTCCTGCGCGTGTCGTCGGAGCTGACCACGAGCACGAGCCGCGCCGAGATGCTGCGCGCGGTCTGCGAGGGCATCCGCGACGGCCTCGGGTTCGAGAAGGCGGGCGTCTTCCTCGACAAGGCCCGTGACGGCCGCCTGCTGCCGGTCGCCGGCGTCGGCTTCGAGGGCGTCGAGAAGCTCGGCTCGTTCGCGACCGCCGCGATCGAGCCGATGATGGCGCCCGAGCTGCAGCGCGAGGGCTGCGTGCTGATGGACAGCGCGACCGCGCGCGCGATGGCGGTCCGGCTCGGCGTGCCGACCGTCTACGTCTCTCACAACAACGGGCGCGGCCCGCGCGCCTGGGACCACCACTGGCTGATGGTGCCGCTGCGCGATCGCGCCGGCGCGCTCGTGGGCTTCCTGTGGGCGGACGATCCGGCCGATCGCCTGCTGCCCGGCGTCGACGGCCTGCGGGCGCTGCGCGCGTTCGCCAACCACGCGGTCGCGGCGCTCGAGGCCGACAACCACCTCGAGCGCATGCGCGAGCTCGCCGAGCGCGACCCGCTGACCGGCCTGCACAACCGCCGCGGCTTCGAGCAGGGCCTCGAGGCCCGCGGCGCGCCGCTCGCGCTCGTCATCTGCGACCTCGACCACTTCAAGCGCGTCAACGACACGCTCGGCCATCCGGTCGGCGACGAGGTCCTGCGCCGCTTCGCCGACCTGCTGCGCGCCTGCACGCGCGAGGACGACGTCGCCGTGCGGCTCGGCGGGGAGGAGTTCGCGCTCGTGCTCTCCGGCGTCGGCGAGCGCGAGGCGCTTGCCGTGGCCGAGCGGCTGCGGCACGAGGTCGCTTCCACGTTCCGCGACTTCCCCGTGCCGATCTCGGTCTCGGTCGGGATCGCCGACGGCGCCCGCGACACGGGCGCGGAGGCGATGGTCCGCGCCGCCAACCGCGCGCTGTACGCGGCCAAGCGGCTCGGACGCGACCGCTGCGTCGTCCACCACGCCGAGACGCTCGCGATGCTGGACGCGCTGGCCGACGAGCGCGCGGGGGAGCAGCTCGCGGCCGCGATGCTGCTGGCCGAGACGCTCGACCTGCGCGACGTCGCCACCGCACGCCACTCGGAGACCGTCGGGCGCTACGCCGAGGCGATCGCCGCAGAGCTCGGGCTCACGCCCGACCACGTCGAGCGCGTGCGCGTCGCCGGCGTGCTGCACGACATCGGCAAGCTCGGCATCTCCGACGCCGTGCTGCTCAAGCCCAGCCGCCTCGAGTCGCACGAGTGGCAGGAGGTGCAGCGCCATCCGGAGATCGGCGCGCGGATCCTCGAGCACGCCAACCTGCGCGACGTCGCCGGCTGGGTGCTCTCGCACCACGAGCGGATGGACGGCACCGGCTACCCGCGGGCGCTCGCCGGCCCGGCGATCCCGCTCGAAGGCCGCATCCTCGCGGTCGCCGACGCCTACGAGGCGATGACCGCCGACCGCCCGTACCGCAAGGCGCTCGGAGAGGCCGAGGCGCGCGCCGAGCTGCGGCGCGGCGCCGGGACGCAGTTCGACCCGCGCGTGGTCGACGCGTTCGAGCGCGTGCTCGCCGGGGAACGCCGGCCCTGAGGGCCGGGTTCCCTTGCGGGTGTTCGCCTTGAGGGCGAAACCCGCGGGCGCCTCGCCGATCAGAGCTTTCGGTGGTCCCAGCTCGCGCGCTCGCGCGGCCGGAACCGGAGAGCGACGCGCTTCGCCGCCTGGCGGGCGACGTAGGCGCGGGCCTCGTCGTCGAGATCGGTGCCGCCGTACCGCTCCGCGATCTCCGCGCCGACCCCGGTGACGACATCGAGATCGCGATGGACGTCGGCCTCGCACTTGAGCATCACGCCCCGCAGCTGGTCGTACGTCTCGCCGGCCTCGAACTGCAGCGTGCAGCGAGCGTCGCGCTCGAGGTTGCGCACCTTCTGCGACTTCGCGTAGGTCCACGCCCAGCACTCGCCGTCGCGCACGACGAACCACAGCGGCATCAGGTGAGGCCAGCCGTCGCGCCCCAGCGTGGCGCAGGTCATCACGCGCCGGTCGGCGACGAAGGCCGCCGCCTCGCCGGCCGTCATGGCGATCTCGGCGCGGCGGCTCACGAACTCGGCGCGAGCAGGCGCTCGGCCGCGGCGAGCACGGCCTCGCGGGCGTCGGCGGGCTCGAGCACCGCTGCGTCGCCCGCCTCCTTGAGGATCTCCTTCACCAGGTAGTCGATGCCCTTGAACGTGTACTCCACGACCACGGCGCCGTCCTCGAGCTCGGCGATGACGGTGCGCTCCTCGCGCGCCCACCGCGCCTGCGCCGGCGAGATCCACACGTGGGCGACCTGCGAGTCGGCGATCTCGCCCGTGCGCGGCCAGCCTCCGACATCGGCGATCGGGTTCAGGTCGGGCCGGCGCTCGAAGCGCTCGTCGAGCGCGGTGGCGCGCTTGATGCGGTCGAGCCGGAAGTGCTTGAGCCGGTCGTCGAACGCGGCGACGTACCACGCCTCGCGCCCGTTGAAGAGCGCGTACGGCTCCACGCGCCGGCGCGTCAGCCGTTCCTCGGCGGACCAGTACTCGATGTCGAGCAGCCGGTTCTCGTGGACCGCGCGCTCGACGGTGTGGGCGATGTCGTCGGCGACGTTCGGCGAGGTGATCTGCAGGCCCTCCTCGACCGGGTCGTGCCCGAGCGCCTCCACGACCTTCTCGCGCGCCGTGCTGAGCTCCGGCTGCGCCAGGTTGAGCAGGTCGATCGCCGCGACCAGCGCCTTGGCCTCGATCGGCAGCAGCCGCGCCGGCCGGTCGAACGTGTCCGAGTACGGCTCGGGATCGACCTCGATCTCGCCCGTCGGCAGCACCTCGGCGTAGATCACGTACGCGCCGCCGCCGAAGTTGACGACGTTGAGCACCGAGATGTCCTCGCGCAGCTCCTGCGGCGACATCTTCAGCTGGTCGCAGACCTCGTCGACCCGGAGCCGCCGGTTCTCGCGACCGGCCGCGATCAGCACCGAGGCCAGCGTCACCAGCCGGGCGAACCGCTCCGGCCGGATCGTCCCGGCGGTCTCGCGGCTGCGGCCGTTGGCGTCCGCCTCGGGCGCGGCGCGCGGCGGGACGCGCTTGAGCTCCGGCGGCTCGCCGCGATGGCGCTCGACGATCAGGTCCATCCGCTCGCGCGCCTCGTCCACGAGCGCGGGCGGCCCGAGGATGCGCGCGTGCTCGCGCAGCCCGAGCGCCCACGAGATCACGAGCCGCGGCAGCGCGTAGTCGGTATGGAAGACGTTGTCGCGCAGCTCCCCGTACGCGCCGAACTGCCGCTCGACGTACCAGGCCACGTCCTCGGACACCCCGATCTCGGCGGTCCCGTGCGCGTCGCCGAGCTGCCACGGCGTGCGGCCCGCGTACTCGCGCGGGTCGAAGTCCGCCGGGCGCTGGAAGTCGTGCTCGGCCTTGGTCGCGTAGGCGACCTTGCCGCGGATCCGCGACAGCCGGAACACCCGCACGGCCTCGCGCTCGTGCGAGTAGCCGACGAGGTAGAACTGGCCACCCTCGAACAGCAGGTGGTACGGGTCGACCTTGCGCAGGCGCGTCTCGCCGCTCTGCATCGTGTAGTACTCGAACTCGATCCGCTTGCGGCGGTAGATCGCGGTGTCGATCTTCGCCAGCCGGGAGGAGAGCTCGGCCCCGCCCGCCGACGCCGTGATCCCCAGCCCGATCGTCTGGCCGAGCCCCGAGCCGAGCGGCGACGGGCGGCCCCAGGTGATCTGCTGCAGCGCGAGCCGCAGCGGCTCGGCGTAGGCGAACTCGCCGTCCAGCAGCATCAGGGCCGTCTGCAGCGCCGCCCGCTCGTCGTCGGTGAACGCGATCGCCGGGAGGTGGAACGCCTCGGGAGCGAGCGAGTAGTTCTCCTGCTCGGAGAAGCCGTCGGCCGGCTTGTCGACGGAAAGATGGATCCCGAGCGCGTCCAGCTCGGCACGGTCGGCGTAGAAGCGACGGGCGAACGCATCCTCGGTCATATCCGAGTAGCCCTCGACGTCGCGCCGGATCTCGGTCGCCGTCACCGGCCGGCGCTCGGCCATCAGGTAGGAGATCAGGGACAGCTGCCTGATCAGCTTTTCTGTGTCTTTCGCCACCGCGCCTTCAACCTTAGTCGCGCCACTCCGTCGCCGATCCTCCTACCCTTTGGGGCGGCAGGACTTTGCGAACTTTGACGTGTCTCTCCGCCTCGTTCTCATCGAAGATCACCAAGCCCTGAGGGAGGGCCTGGAGTTGCTGCTCGGCCGCGAAGGCTGCGAGGTCGTGGGCACCGCGGGCACCGCCGGCGAGGGTCGCGAGCTGATCGAGGAGCTTGACCCGGATGTTTCTCTGGTGGACATTCGGCTCGGCGAGGAGTCGGGAATCGACCTCACGCGCGCCCTGCTCGACGCCGATCCCGAGCGGCGGGTCGTGCTCTACACCGGCTCGAGCGACGTCGAGCTGCTGGTCAGCGGGCTCGACTCCGGCGCGCGCGGCTACGCGCTCAAGGAGGGGACCCCGAGCGAGCTCACCGGGGCGCTGCAGACGGTGGCCAGCGGCGGCACGTATGTCGACCCGCGGCTGCGCCCGGCGCTGCTGTCGCGCCGGACCACGCAGCGGATGCCGGCGCTCTCCAAGCGCGAGCGCGAGATCATGGACCTGCTCGCCCAGGGCCTGACCGGCGAGGACGTCGCCGAGCGGCTCGTGCTGTCGAGCGAGACCGTCAAGACCCACATCCGCAACGCGATGAGCAAGCTCGAGGCGCACACGCGCGTGCACGCCGTCGCGATCGCGCTCCGGGAGGGCTTCATCTCCGGGCCCGACAGCGACGGCTCGTGAGCGATGCGCCCACCGACGACGACGCCCGCCGCCGCCTCCGGCACGACCTCCGCACGCCGCTGACGATCGTCGTCGGCTTCGCCGAGGTCCTGGCCGCCGACAAGCCGATCAGCGACGCCGCGCGGCGCGACTACGCGCAGCGCATCCAGACGGCGGCCGAGGAGCTGCGGGCGATGCTCGACGACTTCTTCGAGGACGACCGCTAGGCCGCCTGGCGAGCCGCGAAGTACGCGCCGCCGCCGAGCACCCGGTCGTAGGCCGACCAGACCGAGCCGTGCGGGAGCTCCTTCTCCAGCCGGTCGAACGAGCCGAGCTTGCCGCCCAGGTTGTCGATCATGTGCACGAGCGTCGCCTCGCGCGTGCACGGCACCACCGGCGAGCCGTGCTCGAGCTGCCCGTGGTGGCTGAGGATGATGTGCAGCACGGCGGCCGCCAGGTCGGCCGGGAAGGCCGGGATGTCCTCGATCGCACGGCGGATCCGGTAGTAGCCGAGCGCGATCTCGCCGTGCAGCTTCCCGAGGTCGGTCATGTCGATCGCCAGCGGGTCGCTCGTGTAGGCGTCGAGCTTGCCGATGTCGTGCAGCAGCGCGCCGGTGATCGCGACGTCGCGGTCGATCCCCGGGAACGTCGTCGAGATGACCGCGACCGCCTCGGCGACGCCGAGCGAGTGCTCGAGCAGCCCGTGGCGGTAGGCCTGGTGGAAGCGCTTG
This sequence comes from Solirubrobacteraceae bacterium, assembly GCA_035706585.1. Classification (GTDB taxonomy): domain Bacteria; phylum Actinomycetota; class Thermoleophilia; order Solirubrobacterales; family Solirubrobacteraceae; genus DASSUW01. The sequence goes on from DASSUW010000328.1 coordinate 11,653, forward strand.
GCGGCGGGAGCGTCGCGGAACGCCGCCCAGGTCGGCGCCTCCGGGCCGAGCACCTGGTCGAGCAGCGCGCGCAAGTGCTCGTCGCGCACCTGCTCGATCAGGTCGCGCAGCGCGGCCTCCATGCCCGCGACCGGCCGCAGCGGCCCGTCGAGCAGCTGGTCGAGGTCGTACTCGTGCGGGTCGGCCGTACGCAGGCCGCGGACCGTGACCTGGGCGCCGTAGCGCGGGTGCAGCTCGTACCGGCCCGTGACGTGCAGGCAGCGCCCTGGCGCGCACAGCGGCTCGAGCTCGCGCGCGCCGTCGGACGCGATGCCGACGACCGCGCCCGTCCGGTCGGCGAGCGAGAGCTTGAGGTATTCGGACCCGTCGCCGCGCTTGCGCAGCTCGCGCTCGCGCACGAGCAGCACCTGCTCGATCTCCTGGCCTTCGGCAAGCTCGCGCACGAACATCGTGCGGCGAACGCTAGAGCCGACTGCGGATGGCAAGATGACCGTCGTGCGCACTGTCTTGATCACCGGCGGCACCGGCGGGCTCGGCGTCGCCGTCGTCACGGCGTTCCTGGAGGACGGCTGGCGCGTCGTCGTGCCGGACGTCAGCGCCGGATCGCGCGAGCGGCTGCCCGGCGAGGCCGAGTTCCTGGAGGCCGACCTCACCGACCCGGACGACGTCGCGCGCGTCGTGCGCGCGGCGGCCGGCCAGGACGACGCCCCGCTGCGCGCGCTCGCGAACCTGGTCGGCGGCTTCAAGGCCGGTCCCCGCGTGGTCGACACGCCGCTCACCGACTTCGAGGCGATGTTCGCGCTCAACGTGCGCCCGACGTTCCTCGTCACGCAGGCGGCGCTGCCGCGGCTGGTGGCGGCGGGCGGCGGCGCGATCGTGTGCGTGTCCGCGCAGAGCGCGCTCGAGCCGTGGGCGGGCGGCGCCGGCTACGCCGCGTCGAAGGCCGCCGTGCTCGCGTTCGCGCGCACGGTCGCCAAGGAGCACGCGGCGGACGGCGTCCGCTGCAACGTGATCGCGCCGTCGATGATCGACACGCCGGCCAACCGCGCCGCGAGCCCCGACGCGGTCGACAGGATGGTGCCCCCGGAGCGGATCGCCAAGACGATCCGCTTCCTGTGCGGCGACGACTCCGCCGCGCTCAACGGCGCCGTCGTGCCGGTCTAGCCGCCGTAGAACGCGATCGCCTTGTCGGCCAGCGCGCGCGTGTCCTTCTCGTTGGCCAGCGCGTTGAAAGCGATCGCGATGCCGGGAATCAGGCGCCGCGCCGCACGGCCCGCGGTGCGCTTGCCGACGAACATCAGCAGCCGCGACAGCATCGCCTGCTCGCGCCCGCGCTCGATCCTCGAGCCGACGTACGCCTCGGCGACGGTGCGGCCGATCCCGTCGAGCGCCTGCCGCGCGCTCTGCGGGTCCGGGTACAGGTCGCGCAGCACCAGCAGCTCGGCAGGGCGCATCGGGTCGCGCGGGTCGAACCCGTAGGCGGCGGCGACGAAGAACACGAGCCGGGACTGGATCCACGCCAGCAGCACCACGTCGGGCACCGCGGTGAAGATCCCGCCGACGCCGGTGGCCGCGCCCTCGAAGCGCGCCATCGCCGCGTGCCGGCGCTTGGCCATCCGCGCCAGCTGCGGCTCGGACACGGCCAGCCGGCCGCGCTTCTCGGCCGCCCAGGCAGCGGCCGCGGGAGCATGGCGCTCGGCCGCCGCCAGCGCGATGTGCTCCGGCGCCCGCAGCGGATCGGCTCGCAGCCGCGCCAACAGGCTCTCCGGCACCGGCGGCGTCACTGCCGATGACTGTACCCGCCGACCGACTGGCGTACCGTGGAGGGCATGGCCAAGTGGTGGACCCTCATCGCCGTCTGCATCGCGACGTTCATGCTGCTCCTCGACATCACGGTCGTGAACGTCGCGCTCCCGTACATCGAGCGCGATCTCGGCTCCTCGTTCGAGGACCTGCAGTGGGTGATCGACGCCTACTCGCTCACGCTCGCGGCGTTCCTGCTCACCGCCGGCTCGGTGGCCGACCGGATCGGCCGCCGCGCGGTCTTCCTGGCCGGCCTCGCGGTGTTCACGGTGGCCTCGGCGCTGTGCGGCCTCGCGGGCACCCCGCTCGTCCTCAACCTCGCCCGCGGCGTGCAGGGCGTCGGCGGCGCGATGATGTTCGCCACATCGCTGGCGCTGCTCGCCAGCGCCTACCACGGCCGCGAGCGCGGCACCGCGATCGGGATCTGGGGCGCGACGATCGGCGGCGCCGTGGCGGTCGGCCCGCTGATCGGCGGCGTGCTGACCGAGTGGATCGGCTGGGAGGCGATCTTCTACGTCAACCTGCCGATCGGCATCTACGCGATCGCCCTCACGTTGCGGCGGGTGCAGGAGTCGCGCGACCCGCACGCGGGCGGCGCGGACTGGATCGGCACCGTGACGTTCTCGGCCGCGCTGTTCCTGCTCGTGTTCGGCCTCATCCGCGGCAACGCCGAGGACTGGAGCGGCGTGATCGTCGCCTGCCTCGTCGGCGCGGCGCTGCTGCTGATCGCGTTCGTCGTCGCCGAGCGGACCGTCGCTCATCCCATGCTCGACCTGCAGCTGTTCCGCAAGCCCTCGTTCGGCGGCGCGTCGATCGCCGCGTTCGTGCTGTCGGCGGCGATGTTCGCCATGTTCCTCTACCTCACGCTGTGGGTGCAGAACATCCTCGGCTACTCGGCGCTGGAGGCCGGCCTGCGCTTCCTGCCGATCACGATGGTGTCGTTCGCGATCGCGCCGGTCTCCGGCAAGCTGTCCGAGCGCTACGGCGTGCGCTGGTTCCTCACGTGCGGGCTCGCGCTCGTCGGCATCGGCCTGCTGCTCATGCGCGGCGTCGCGCCGGGCGACGACTGGACGGCGCTGCTCGCCGGCTTCCTGATCGCCGGCGGCGGCATCGGCATGACCAACCCGGCGCTGGCGACGGCGGCGATCGGCGTCGTCGAGCCGCGCCGCGCCGGGATGGCGTCGGGCATCAACTCGACGTTCCGGCAGGTCGGCGTCGCCACCGGCATCGCCGCCTGGGGCGCCCTGTTCCAGCACGAGGTGACGCAGAAGTTCCTCGCCGAGGCCGGCGGCGCCGCGGGCCGGCTGGGCGGCAACGTGGCCGACTTCGTGTCGTTCGGCGGCGCGCAGAAGACCGGCGACCAGCGGATCATCAGGATCGCCGAGGCGGCGTTCGACGCGGGTCTCAACGAGATCCTGCTGATCGCCGCGGTCGTCGCGCTCGCCGGTGCCGCGCTCACCGGCCTGCTCGTCCGGCCGGCGGACTTCGTCGCGTCACACGTCCCGGCCGCCGCGCCCGCCGAGGCCTAGCGCCGCGTCGAGGAAGCCGATCACGCGCCGCTCGTACTCGGCGGGGCGTGCCCGCAGGCCGCCGGTGTGGCCGGCCTCGGGGATCTCCCAGACCTGGGCGGTGGTGCCCGCCGCCTGCGCGTACAGCCGCGTGACGGGGATCTCGGTCCCGCGCGCTCCGGAGCCGATCAGCAGCACGGGCCGCGGCGCGATCTCGGGCACGATGCCGACCAGCGACGGCGCCGCGCGCATGCCCGACACACCGCGGATCAGCGCGAGCGCGATCGCGGTCGGCAGCGGCGCGGGCTCGACGCGGTCGGCGTCCTGGGGGCGCGCCGCGCCGTCGGAGATCACCGCGGCGAGCCGCTCGTCGTAGGCCGCGCGCTCGAGCAGCACCTCGCCGCCGAGCGAGACGCCGAACCCGGCGATCGCGTCGGGATCGACGTCCGCGCGGCGCTGCAGGTAGTCGAGCGCCGCGGCGACGGCCGGCTGCGCGTTGTCGCCGAGCCCGCTCGACCGGCCGTCGCTCTCGCCGTTGCCGGGGAGATCGAGTGCCAGCACGCCGTAGCCATGACGGGCGAGCAGCTCGGCGCGGTCGGCCACACGGGCGCGGTTGCCGCTCGAGCCGTGGATCAGCACCACGGCCGCGCGATTGCGTGACGGCACGTACCAGGCGGAGAGCCGCCGGCCGTCGGCGGTCGGCACCCGCACCTCCTCATGGGGGACGGCGAGCGCCGCTTCGCTCACCGGGTTGCGCGGGGCGTGGGTCGCCAGCAGCGCCATCGCGAGCGGCAGCAGCACGAACGTCAGCGTCACGAATGCGCCCGCGACCCATAGCACGGCGTGCAGCACGCGCGGACGGCCGCCGCCGGGCGCCGCCAGCGCGGCGACGCCGGCGCCGATCAGGAGCAGGCCGCCGACCAGCGCGCCGAGGCCGCTGACGTCGGTCCACGCAGGGCCCTGGAGCACGGCGTGCAGTAGCTGGGAGACGGCGGTGAAGCCGGCGAACAGCGCCCCGAGCGAGGCCGCCACGGCGAACCGCGTCGCGCGCGTGGCGTGCGGCAGCGCGAGCACCAGCGCCACCGGGGCGGCCACGATCGCCACGACGGCGACCGGCAGCGTGTCGGGACCGGACAGGGCGAGGTCGAGGACATGGAGGGCGATCAGCGCCAGGCCGGCGGCGAGCAGGGGCCGCTCGAGCCGGGCCAGCCGGGGTCGCGCGCGCTGCATGTCACGAGGTTCCCGCGTAGCGACCGCGGCGGGAAGCGGGATAACCACGAGTCCGCGGGGAGGCAAACCCGCGAGCGCGCTGGCACGATCTCTCCCCATGGCCCGTGTGGTTCTCCGACCGCCGACGATCGACGACGAGGCCGAGTTCATCGCGCGCATGCGTGCGAGCCGGTCGCTGCACCGGCCGTGGCTGTACATGCCCGAGACGCCCGAGGCGTACCGGGCCTACGTGGCCAAGGCCGACGACCCGCGCGCGGCGCCGTTCCTCGCCTGCCGCGTCGAGGACGGCGCGATCGTCGGCTTCCTGAACATCAGCGAGATCGTCCGCGGCAACTTCAAGGGCGGCTTCCTCGGCTACGGCGGCGTGGCGGCGTTCGCCGGCCAGGGCTACATGACCGAGGCGATGCACCTGCTGCTGCGGGAGGCGTTCACGCGGCTCGATCTGCACCGGCTGGAGGCGAACATCCAGCCCGGCAACGCGCGCTCGATCGCGCTCGCGAAGCGCTGCGGATTCGAGCTCGAGGGCTTCTCGCCGCGCTACCTGAAGATCGGCGGCCGCTGGCGCGACCACGAGCGCTGGGCGATCCGCTCGGAGACGTGGCGCAACTCCTAGCCCGGTTACGGGTATCGAAAGAGCCATGGATCGGCTCATCGAGCGCAGCATGCAGATCGCGGGGCACCGCACGCGCGTGCTCGAGCTCGAGGGATCCGGACCCGGCATCGTGCTGCTCCACGGCTGGGGCGACAACGCCGACGCCTGGCGGCCGCTGCTCGCGGCGCTCGCGCTCTGCGGGCGGCGCGCGATCGCGGTCGATCTGCCCGGCTTCGGCCAGGCGACCAGCCTCGGGCCCGGCGCGATCCTCCCGCAGCTCGACGACTTCGTGCTGGCGCTCGTGCACCAGTGGGGCGGCGGCGAGCCGGTCGTCGTGGCGGGCAACTCGCTCGGCGGCTGCGTCGCGCTGCGGCTCGCGGAGCAGGCCGACCAGCTCCCGGTCGCCGGCGTCGTGCCGGTGGCGCCGGACGGGCTCGCCGACCCCGGGTGGTTCGACGGCGTCGAGCGCGACCCGGTCATCCGCGCGCTGCTCGACATCCCGATCCCGGTCCCCGGCGCGCTCGTGCGGTCGCTGCGCGCCACCGACGGCCGCCGCGCGCACGCGGCGATGCCGTTCGACCTCGACGCGGCCGAATGCCCCGTGCTGCTCGTGCAGGAGGCGCAGCTTCCCGAGGACCTGCTCGAGCTTCTGCTGACATTCCCGGAGTGATCGGCGTAGCCGACGTCGCGGGCCGGGCCGCGAACCTGTACTCCACGACGGTCGGCGGCGGGCTCGCCGACCTGCGCCGCATGCCCTCGACCGTCATCGACAGCGGCCCGCAGCGGACGCTGTCGCGCTACGACTCCGATCGCCGGCGCCGCGGCGCCCCGGTGCTGCTCGTCCCGCCGCTCGCCGCGCCCGCGATCTGCTTCGACCTGCGGCGCGGCTGCTCGCTCGCCGAGCACCTCGTGGTCGGCGGCCGCCGCACGTACCTGCTCGAGTACGGGCAGATCGAGTACGCCGACCGCAACCTCGGGCTCGAACACTGGATCGAGGACGTGATCCCGGCCGCGATCCGCGCCGCCGCCGCCGACGGCCGCCGGCCCGTGCGCGTGATCGCCTGGTGCCTGGGCGGGATCATGAGCCTGCTCGCGCACGCGATGGACCCGGACCTGCCGGTCGAGGCGATCGCGATGGTCGCGAGCCCGTTCGACTTCTCGAAGGTCCCGCTCGTCGCGCCGCTGCGGCCGATCGCCGCGGTCACGCGCGGGCAGATCGGCACGCAGCTCTACCGGGTGCTCGGCGGCGCCCCGGCGCCGCTGGTCAAGCGCGGCTACCAGCTGGCCGGGATCGACAAGTACGTCATGAAGCCGTGGACGATCGTGTCGAACCTCGACGACGCCGACCTGCTCGCGCAGATCGAGGCGGTCGACGCGTTCATGGGCCGCATGCACGCGTACCCGGGCCGCACCTTCGGGCAGCTCTACCACCGTCTCTTCCGCACCAACGACCTCGCCGACGGCCGCCTCGCGCTCACCGACCGGACGATCGACCTCGCCGACGCGACCGTGCCGTTGCTCGCGATCGCGGGCCGCGGCGACGGCATCGCGCCCGTGCCGGCGTGCCACCACGTCGGCGAGCTCGTGCCGCGCGCCGCGTCCGTGCGGCTCGAGACCGCGCCCGGCGGCCACCTCGGCGTGCTCACCGGCCGCGCGGCGCGCGCGACGACCTGGCGGCTGCTCGACACGTTCCTTAGCGCACGCCGCGTTGCAGGACCTGCCAAGGCCTGATGGCGCATGTACGCTCCCGCGCGCGATGCGCGCGTGGTGGGTCGCCGTCCTCGTTCTGATGCTGCCGGCAGGGGCCTCGGCACAGGTCCCCGTGCCGCCCGATCCGCCCGCCGAGCCGATCATCCCGATCGGTGCCTCGGCCGCCGGGCTCGCCATCGGCGGCCTGACGCTGACCGCCGCCGCGGCGAAGCTCCAGGACGCGTTCGCCGACCGGCTGCAGCGGCCGATCCAGACGCGCGTCGCCGGCCATCGCGCCCGCCTGTTCCCGGCCGACATCGCGCTCGTCTTCGACGCTCGCAAGACCGCGCGGCGCGCGAACATCGCGGCGAAGGCGACGCCGCCGGCGCCCGACGGCGGCCGCTACGTCGACGTGCCGCTGCACGTCAGGTACGACCGGGCGGCGCTCAACGGCTTCGCCGCGATGGTCGACCGCACCTCGCAGGTGATCCCGCGCAGTGCGCGGCTGCGGATGACCGTGCGGCGGATGCATCTGCGCCGCGCGCGCATGGGCTGGTCGATCGACGAGCGGGCGCTCGCCGGGCAGCTGGGCCCGGTGCTCGCCGACCCGCGCGTGTCGCGGATCGTGCGCGCCGAGCGCGAACGCGTGCCGCCGGCGATCAACGCCAACGACCTCCGCCACCAGTACCGGGTCGTCGTCACGGTCGACCGCAAGCACTTCAAGCTGCGCTACTTCAAGAACCTCAAGCGCCGCAAGAGCTACGGCGTGGCGGTCGGCATGCCCGGCCACGCGACGCCGCGCGGGCGCTTCGCGATCGTCAACAAGGCCGTCAACCCGGACTGGACGGCGCCCGACGAGCCGTGGGCCGGCGCGTACCGCAACGAGGTCGTCGCGGGTGGCGCACCGGACAACCCGCTCAAGGCGCGCTGGCTGGGGATCGTCAACGGCGTCGGCATCCATGGGACCGACGCCGACTGGTCGATCGGCACGCGCGCGTCGCACGGCTGCATCCGGATGCGCGTGCCGGACGTGATCGACCTCTATCCACGCGTGCCCGTCGGCAGTACGGTCCTGATCCGATGAGCTCGCGCGCGGCGCTGATCACCGGCTGCTCCTCCGGCATCGGCGCCGCCACCGCCGCCCACCTCGCCGACACGGGCTGGACCGTCTACGCCACCGCGCGCCGGGTCGAGACGCTCGACGATCTGGCCGCCAAGGGGTGCAGGACGCTCGCCCTCGACGTGACCGACGAGGCGTCGTGTCGCGCCGCCGTCGCGGCGGTCGAGGCGGCGGAGGGTGCGGTCGGCGTGCTGGTCAACAACGCCGGCTACAGCCAGTCCGGCGCCGTCGAGTCGGTGCCCGACGAGCGCGTGCGCGCCCAGTTCGACACGAACGTGTTCGGAATGCTCACGATGTGCCGGCTCGTGCTCCCGAAGATGCGCGAGCAGCGGTGGGGCAAGATCGTCAACGTGTCGTCGATGGGCGGGCGCTTCACGTTCCCCGGCGGAGGCGTCTACCACGCGTCCAAGTACGCGGTCGAGGCGCTGTCCGATGCTCTGCGGTTCGAGGTCAAGGGCTTCGGCGTCGACGTGATCATCATCGAGCCGGGGATCATCCGCACGCGCTTCGGCGCCACCGCCGCGCGCGAGATCGACGCTGGCACGCGGGATCCCGGCCCGTACGGGAAGTTCAACGCGGCCGTGGCGGAGGCGACGGCCGGCGTCTACGAGCGCGGCCCGCTGCGGCGCCTCGGCGGGCCCCCGGAGGCGGTCGCCCGCACGATCGAGCAGGCGATCACGGCGCGTTCGCCGCGCACGCGCTACACGGTCACGCCGTCCGCCCGCGCGCTCATCACGCTGCGGTCGCTGCTGCGGGCCCGCGGCTGGGACGCGATGCTGCGCGGCCAGTTCCCGCGCCCCGGCGCGTGAACACCTGTTCGCTGCACTCGTTGCGTCTGTATCGGCCTGGGTAGGGTCGGCCCGGCATGCCCGCCCGTCTCCGACCCCCGCACGAGTCCGACGCCGACGCCGTCCTGGCGGTGATCGTCGCGCGCGACATCGCCGACCTCGGGATGCCCGACTTCACGCTCGAGGATCTGCGCGCCGACTGGGCGACGCCCGGGCTCGACCTCGAGCACGACGCCCGCGTCTCGGCGCCGGCGGGTGCGATCCGCGGCTACGCGATCCTGCTGGGCGACGACGCGATCGTCATCGTGCACCCCGACGCCGAGGGCGAGGGGGATGGAACGGTGCTGCGGCGCTGGGCGGAGGCGCGGGCGGCCGAGCGCGGCACGAGGGTGCTGCGGCAGTTCGCCGCCGGGTCCAACGACAAGGCGCGCGCGCATCTGAAGGCGGCCGGCTACGAGCCGGCGCAGCTCTACTTCCGTCTGCGTGCGGACCTCGCCACCGTCGCGCCCGCACCCGTGGCGCCGCTGCGCACCTTCACGGCCGCCGACGAGACGGCCGTGCACGCGCTCATCCAGGAGGCGTTCGCGGAGATCGAGGGGCACAAGCACCAGTCGCTGGACGCGTGGCGCGGCAAGACGATCGGCAAAGCGGGCCACGACCCGTCGCTGTGGCTGCTGCTCGAGGACGACGAGGGCCTGGTGGGCGCGGCGCTGGGCGAGCGCTGGGAGGACGGCACCGGCTACGTCGCCGAACTGGCGGTGGCGGCCCGGGCGCGCGGCCGCGGCCATGGCCGCACGCTGCTGCTCGGGCTGTTCGACGCGTTCCGGAAGGCGGGGCTCACGCACGCGGAGCTCAGCGTGCACGGTCGCAACCGCGGCGCGCTGCGGCTGTACGAGTCCGTCGGCATGCTGCCGACGTGGCAGGCCGAGCGCTGGGAGAAGGCACTTGGGGCAGCCTGACGTCGCCGCGATCGCGGCACGCGCACACGAGGCAGGACGCCTCGGGCTCGATACGGAGTTCATGCCGGAGGGCCGGTACCGGCCACTGCTCTGCCTCGTGCAGGTCGTCGTCGAGAGCGACGTGTGGGTGCTCGACCCCCTCCTTGGGTTCGATCCGGCTCCGCTCGCCGCCGTGCTCGCGGATCCGGATGTCGAGATCGTCCTGCATGCCGGCCGCCAGGATGTTGCGATCCTGCGGCGCGAGTGGAGCACGGACGTCACGAACGTGTTCGACACGCAGGTGGCTGCGGGCTTCGCGGGCTTCTCCGCGCAGGCCGGCTACAACGGCCTGCTGCACGACGTGCTGCGCATCCGGCTGCCGAAGACCGCGAGCTTCACGCGCTGGGACGCGCGGCCGCTGACCGACGAGCAGCTCCGCTACGCGCGCGGCGACGTCGAGCACCTGCTGCCGCTGGCCGACGACATCCGCGCCCGGCTGGAGCCGCGCGGGCGGCTCGAGTGGGCGCGCGAGGAGTGCCGCGTCGTCGCGCAGGCGTCCGACGAGCGCGACCCCGAGCAGGTGTGGCGGCGGCTGCCGCGCACCGCGAGCCTGGATCCGCGCGAGCGCGCGGTCGCGCGCGAGCTGGCCGCCTGGCGCGAGCGCATGGCCGCGCGCGAAGACCGGCCGGTCGGCGCCGTCGTTCGCGACCCGACGGTGGTCGAGCTTGCCAAGCGCCAGCCGA
>DASSUW010000329.1:0-5646 GCA_035706585.1 Solirubrobacteraceae bacterium
CCGCGCCCGGCGCGACGACGTGGCGCGGCGGCGCCCGGCTGCCCGAGTCCGCGCGGAGGCAATCGACGAGCGGTCCGTGATCGTGGCCCGCCCCGTCGCCTCCGTCCCGCTGTTCATCCGCGACGACGACGCCGCCCCCGCGCTGGCGCTCGGGCACGCGAGCCGAATCCCTCCCTACCGCTTCGGCCCGACGAACTCGTCGAGCGCTGCCGCTGCCTCGCGACGCGCGATCGAGATGTTCATGGCGTTCGCGCGCCGCCACGCGATGCCGAGAAGGTCCAGGTGCTCGCAGAAGATCCCCTTGATGTCCTCTGACCGGTTCGAGAACTGGTAGCGCGGATAGACGTAGACCCGGTCGCCGTGCCGGACGGAATTCATGAATCGAGTGCCGTCCGAGTGCAGCAGACCGCGGAGAAACGCTTGTGGGTGCGCATGGGTGATCGCGCGCTGCCAGTCGGCGAGGACGATCGGCCGCTCGTGCTTGCGTCCGGAGCCGTGCTGCGGGAACAACTCGATCCACCACGTCGAGTACGACTGCACGACGCAGCAGCGGGCGGTCCCGCGCCGTGAGACCGACACTCGATTGTGCGGGCGCACCGCACGTATCGCGCGCACGCACTCGCCGATGATGCCCGGGTATTGCGCGTCGCAGTAGATACGCAGACATGAGGCGCGCGGAAACCGAGCGATCGTGCCGTCGCCGAGGTAAAGACCGAGGAGATAGGCATACGGCGTGGCTGGCAACGCCGCGAGCACGTCGGTCGGGTCCTCGGCTCGCATCGGGGTCGCGCCGGCGAGCCAGTTCCGCACGGTTGTGCGCGCAACACCGGTTAGGCGCGTGATCTCGCTTGGGGTCGCGCCCGCTCTGCCGAGCGCGAGCACGAGCCTGACTTCCGCCGGAGTCCGCATGCCGCGATCGTGACGGAACCCCAACAAAAGTGCTGGAGTTGGCACACATTTGTTGCAAACCCACCGCGACCGCCTACGATGATCACCTTCCCGCCCGGGTGGAGGAATCAGGCAGACTCTGGGCTCTCAAAAAGCCCTGCCCTTACGGGCGTGCGGGTTCGAATCCCGCCCCGGGCACTCGCGGCGCGTCGGTCGCGGCTTCCGTGCCCCCGGAGCGTTCACCGCCCCAAGGGCCCCGATCGCCGCCGTGGCCGGGAGTAGTCTCCCGACCACCACGTGCGGATGCGCCTCACGCGCCTCAACATCAACCCGGCCGGCCGCCACGCCGGCTTGATCGGCGTGAGCTCCGGGGGCGGAGCGTGATCGGCCGCCGCACGCGCCGGCTCCTCGCCGGGGTGGAGGTCGCGCATGGCCTATGACGTCGACGAGAGCGCGATCCGCTTCTCGAACTACTTCCACGTCCTGCGCGAGCTCGTCCACCTGACCGCGGGCCACCTCGCGCTCGAGCCGCGCTTGGAGGTCAAGGCGCTGCTCGGCGACCACCTGCACGACGACGCGCGCGCCGTCAGCAAGATCCGCCGGCGCCTCGACGAGCTGCGCCACCTCCCGGGCGCCCCGTCGGACGAGCTGACGGCGCTGCTCGACCGCGCGCACGCGGACGACCCGCGCGCGTATCTCCAGGTCGCGTACGGCGAGCTCAAGCCGGCGCTGATCGCCGCCGTCGCGATCCACCTCGAACAGCTCGAGACGCTGATCGACGAGCCCGGCCTGCGGCTGCTGACCCAGATCCTGCACCGCCAGGAACGCCACGTCACGGAGCTGCCCGCCGTCCGCGAGCACGCCGGGGTCGAGGACGTCGGCGCGCTGCCCGTCCGGCCCGGGGAGTCCCGCCGGCTCACGATCCTGCCGGCGCTCGAGCAACCCGCCCGCGACGCGTTCGTCGAACGCACCGAGCATGCCGAGCCGTACCCCAACGGCGACGAGCACGACGTCCCGACCGACCCCGAGGAGCTCAAGCCCTTCTTCCACGCGCTCATGCACGCCAAGCTGTGCTCCGCCGAGCTGATGGCCCGCAGCTCGCACGAGCACCCGGACATGCCGTGGGACTTCCACGTCGACATGGCGCGCCAGGTCTGGGACGAGATCCGCCACGCCGAGATCTACGACCGCCTGCTGGCGACGGAGCTCGGCGGCCACTGGGGCGACTATCCGATCGGCTTCGCGCACTTCAAGTCGGTCTACCGCCTCGACCTGCTCGGCCGCCTCGCGCTGGTCAGCGGCACGGGCGAGCAGACGGCCTCGTGGCGGCAGTCGCAGCGCCGCACTGCGCTGGTCGAGCTCGGCCAGGAGAAGATCGCGCGCGTGCTCGACTACATCCGCGCCGACGAGGTCTCGCACGCGCACAACGGCGTCCGCTGGGGGACGCACCTGCTCGGCGGCGACGAGCAGGCCTACCGCGACAAGGTGCGCGAGCTGCAGGCGGGGCTCGACCGCACGGGCATGCCCGTGCAGTCGAGCGCCTGAAGGCTCACATCGGCATCTTGCTGCGCCCGCGCCGGCCCGTGCTGGCGCTCTTGGATACCGCCTTCTGGGACGTCGTGAACGGCTTGCTGAGCCAGCGGCCGAGCTTGCCCGGGGCCTTGCTCGCCCCACGCGTGCCGACGCCGAGCACCTTCTGGCCGCCACGCTCCGGATGGCGCGAGAGCCGGGGAGCGAGGAACGCCAGGATCAGCAGCAGAATGCAGAACGCAACAACGGCGACGATGGTCATGGCGGGGGTCTTACCCCGCGACGATCACTTCCAGCGCATCGATGATGGGATCTGGCGCAACCAGCACCCCGTCGGCGGCCGGCGGCGCCGGCGCCAGCGTCCGCACCCGCAATCCGGCGCGTTGGCACAGCAGCACGCCGGCGGCGAGGTCCCAGGCGTTCAGGCCGCGCTCGTAGTAGGCGTCGAACCGGCCGGCGGCCGTCCATGCGAGATCCAGCGCCGCCGAGCCGAAGCGCCGGATGTCGCGCACCTGCGGCAGCAGGTCGGCCGCCACCGCGGCCTGCAGGCGGCGGACCTCGGCGTCGTAGCCGAAGCCGGTCGCGACCAGCGCGGTGGCGAGGTCCGCGCGGGTGGACGCCGCGATCGGCCGGCCGTCGAGCAGCGCCGGACCGTCGCGCTCGGCGGTCCACAGCTCGTCGCGCATCGGGTCGTAGATGACGCCGACCAGCGTGCCGCGCTCGTCCTCGCAGGCGATGCTGACCGCCCACTGGGGAATGCCGAACAGGAAGTTGATCGTGCCGTCGAGCGGATCGACGACCCACCGCAGCCCGCTGCTGCCACTCGCGTTGCCGCCCTCCTCCCCCAGGAACCCGTCGGCCGGCCGCGCCGCGGCGAGGCGCTCGCGGATCAGCCGCTCGGCGGCGTGGTCGGCCTCGGAGACGAGGTCGGTCGGGCTCGACTTGGCGGTCACGTTCACGCGCTCACCGCCGAACGCCTCGCGCAGCTGGTGGCCGGCCTCGCGCGCGACGGCCTCGGCGATCTCCCGCAACCCGTGGTGCCTCACAGCGGCGGCCTCCGGTCGGGCCAGCCGAGCGCCTCCTCGAGCTGCGCGGCGACGGCGAGCAGCGTCGGCTCGCCATCGCGCGGCGCGACGAGCTGGACGGCCAGCGGGAAGCCGTCGGGCGTGAACCCGGCCGGGACCGAGGCCGCGGGCTGCCCGGTGTGGTTGTACTGGCCGCAGTACGGGACGAAGCGGATCGACGCGCTCAGCGCCACGGCCGCCGGCAGGCCCTCGTAGGCGCCGACGTTGCCGGGCCGGCGCGTGAACATCGGCGTCATCACGAGATCGAAGCCGCCCGGCCAGAGCGCCGCCGCGTCGTCGGCCGCCGTGGCCCGGGCGCGCTGGACGACGGCGGACGGGATCGCGCCGCCGATCCGCAGGTAGCCGCGCGACCGCCGCGACAGCCGGTCGGGGTGCGGCATCGCGCGGCCGGCGTCGGCGATCCCGCGCAGATAGCGGGAGAGCACGGCCGCGGTCAGCCTGGGCGAGTACGTCAGCTCGCGCTCGACCACCTCGTGCCCGAGCTCCCGCAGCGCGTCGCCGACCGCGCGCACGGCGCCGAGCTGCTCGCCGTCGGGCTGCGCGCCGGTCAGCGGCGGCGTGCGAACCGAGACGGCGATCCGCAGGCGCCCGGGCGGTGACTCGAGCGCCTCCGTGAACCGCGGTCCGCCGTCCTTGACCGCGTCGTAGAACAGCGCGCTGTCGGCGACGCGCCGGCTGAGCGGCCCCCAGGTCGACATCCCGTGCCACGGCTCCACGTGCGGCGCGGTCGGCACGCGCCCGTTCTGGGCCTTGAGCCCGAACAGGCCGCAGCACCCGGAGGGGATGCGGATCGAGCCGGCGCCGTCAGACCCGAGCGCCGCGCCGGCAAGGCCCGCGGCCATCGCGGCGCCGGCGCCGCCGGACGAGCCGCCGGGCGTCCGCGTGCGGTCCCACGGGTTGCGGGTGACCCCGAACGTGGGCGATTCGGTCCACGGCGTGATCGTGAGCTCGGGGACGTTCGTCTTGCCGAGGATCACGGCGCCGGCGGTGCGCAGGCGGCGGACGACCTCGCCGTCGGCAGGCGCCGGCCCGTCGGTGACGTCGCCGCCGTGGCAGGTCCGCTCGCCGGCGACGTCCATGTCGTCCTTGACCGCGATCGGCACGCCGAGCAGCGGCCGGGTGTCGCCCGCCTTGGCGCGGGCGTCGGCCTGGTCGGCCTCCGCCAGCGCGCGCTCGTCGAACGTCGTGCGATAGGCGTTGAGGTCGCCGTCGAGGCGATCGATCCGCCGCAGGTACAGCTCGACGAGCTCGCGGGCCGAGACCGCGCGGCTGCGCACGAGCTCGGCCTGCCGGACGGCGCCGGCGTACGCCAGGTCAGTTGCGTCCATCGGACCGTGCATGCTAGGGCGCTCGCACGGGCTTGCGAGGGCGAGCAAGCCGCGCTGGTCTACCGTGCTCCGCCATGCGGTCGCTGGTCGAGGGGCGCGGCGCGTGCACTGACGCCGAGCGGCGTGCGGCGCTCGCGCTGCACGACGAGCTGCGCTCGCGCGGCCACGAGGCATGGGTCGAGACGCACTGGGTGCGGCCGCAGTGGGCGACGGCGCTGGCGCTCGGCGCGCTGCTCGCCGTGGCGGGCAGCCTGATCGCGACCGCTGCGCCGGTGCCCGGGCTGATCGCCGCGGTCGCGGGACTCGTCGTCATGGTCGCGCGGCCGTTTCCGCGACGGGCGACCCAGCATGTGCTGACCGAGGTGCCGCAGGACGGCGTGGTTCTCGCGATCGCGGCCGCGTACGACGTGCCGCGCGGCGGCACGATCGACCCGCGCCGCCTGCGCGGGCCGGCGCCCGCGCTCTGCGCGGCGCTGATCGTCGCTACCGCCGCGGCGCGGGTGGCGGACTACGAGCCGGGCTGGCTCGGCGCCGTGCAGCTCGTCCCGACGATCGCGCTGCTGCTCGTGCTCGCGGCGGCGGCCGACATCGCGCTGTCGAGCTGGGCCGGCGGCGAGGACGCGGTGCCGGCGACCGCGGTCACGCTGTTCGACGAGCTCGCCCGGGACCCGCCGCGCACGCTGCGGCCCGCGCTGCTGCTCGTCGGCGCCGGGCACGCGCTCCCGGGCGCAGCGGCGCGGCAGCTGCGCCGCGAGGGCCTCGGCGCCGAGCGGGTCGTGGTGCTGCAGATCGTCGACGGCCCGCCGTTCTGGGCC